>JALZUO010000154.1 GCA_023301565.1 Oligoflexales bacterium | reverse complement strand
CGGTTTAAAAAGTTTACGTTCATTTAGAGTTTTGGGATGGAGAACTTAGGGCCGGAGAGCTTAGGCGAGAAAAGAGCGAATACAAGACACGTTTTGATGTTGCTAAATATACGGTCGAATACATTGAACGTGTGGTTGAGTATTTCCCGAGTGCTCCTTGGCCAAAACAGCTTAGTGTAGTCTTGTTTTACCGTGAAAGGTCTAGCCGTGTTTTTCTTGGGAGCCGCCTAAAAAGTTTTGAGGGCTATGAGGACCATCCACTTAAGAATGCTGCCTACGCTGATGTACCGTGACCGAGACTATCTACTTACCATAACCGAAAGGTCCGTTATCTCTAAAAATGCGGTTGTGGATTCTGGCTATATAGGGAGGGGATTTGTAGAAAGTAAGCATAGGTACTCAGGCCATGCTAAAAAACACGCTGTGTATTTTATGCTTAACAAAGTAAAGACTGCACCTTGCAGACAATTATATAGAAGGCGCTTTTAAAGATAAAAAACGAGCAGAGAAGCTTTTAATTGCTGTCGTCAACGCGGGAGTAAGAATAGTGAACGAAAAAAAAAGTGTCTGCAGAAGACTATATTAGAGAAATTGACATAGAGATGGCTAAGCCTGATTGACGGTTGAATTAACTTGCCTTGTTAGGCTTGACCCTAATGGTTTTTAAAATGTATTCACACTCAAATGACTCATCGCAGCAATCTTGGTTTGTTGAAAACTCTTCATCTTGTTTTTTACAATAGGGTTGGCTGACGGAAACTTTTTACCGAGCGGGTTGATGTACTTTCCGTGCTCATAAAAAGAAAAGTGCAGATGCGGCCCACTTGCTAGACCAGACGAGCCGACATAGCCGATGACCTGACCTTGCCTTACTCTAGAGCCTGCTTTTATGTCTTTTGCATACTTGCTCAAATGCATATAAGCAGTAGAATAGGTTGAGTTGTGTTTGATTTTGACTACGCGCCCACCGCCGCCACTCCACTTTGCATAGACTACTCTGCCGTCACCTACAGATTTTACAGGTGTACCTGGGGCTGCTGCATAGTCGACCCCTAGATGCGGCCGGCGGCGTTTGAGGACAGGGTGGTAGCGGTTTCTTTGGAACCGGCTAGAGATACGGTTGTAGCGCACAGGGCTTTTTAAAAATAGGCCTTCGAGGCTGCGGCCATCAGGAAAGTAGTAGCGAGCGTTATCGCCTGATTGAGGGAACCTAATAGCAGTCAGCTTTTTGTGGTCAGATTCAAACTGAGCAGCAAGAATCGGTCCGTGACCTACAGGTTTTCCACGTACGTATTTACGTTCTACCGATATCTTCCAGCGGTCGCCACTACGCACCTGCTTTGCAAAGTCAATTTGCCAGGCAAAGACATCCGTAAGTTGGTCAATAAGTGCTGGAGGCATTCCGGCTCGTTTTGCGGACTCCCATAAAGAAAGCTGAACCAGGCCGCGGTAGTGAAGCTTCTTTTTGGTGACTGGGTATTCGACAGTTTTAGCGGTAGTTTCTAGGGTTGTTTTGTCCGTACGTAGTTTGAGATCTTTTGTATGGCTTAACTGTAATGTGACTTGGCGTGGGTTCGTCTCGGACGGAGATAAGCCGATAGACATCCCAGTGCGAAGCTTTTTCAGGTTCACCTGGGTCGAAGCCACAGCTAACGAGCTGTTGATTTCTTCTTTGCTCCATCCGTGGGTTTGTAAAAAGGACGCTAAATGCTGACCTTGTCCAAGCTTATAAAAAGTAGTGCCCCGGTCAGGCTCTGTAACGTGATCAGTTTTGACCTGAGCAGGTGCCAAAATAGCTGTATTTGCCAGCTGCTGCCTAGAGGTAGCCTGCGAGTTTGGTTTCCAGAGGAACAACATTGCTGCACAAAAAGAAAGCAGTAGCCCAGCAAAAACAGAGCCTGCAAAGGCTATATTTTTCCACACAGGTGGTACTAGTCTACTGCGGTGCCTGGTTTTAAGCGTTTTTCGAGAACTCATTGTCATAATATAACCTATTTATTTTTTAGATTCTAAAGTTTTTAAACACAGCCCCACGCCTCTTCTGGCATGTTTTGTTAAAAATGATAGTCTGGCGACCTTAAGAACTTAGCTAGGAATTCGTCATCGAAGCCTCATCTAAAGCAGCAAATGCGAACGCATGTGCGATCAAAGACAAAGAACAAAAAGTAGTATCCCTGTGTAAACGGCGTGGTTTTGTTTTTCAAAGCAGCGAAATCTATGGGGGGCTTAAATCAGCATATGATTACGGCCCGCTTGGTGTAGAGCTCAAAAGACAGATTGCAGACGCTTGGTGGAGTGATACGGTCACTAAACGGCAAAATGTAGTGGGCCTAGATGCCTCCATTATGATGCGTCCTGAAGTTTGGAAGACCTCAGGTCACTTAGATGGCTTTAACGATCCGTTGGTCGACTGCCTAAAGTGTAACGCGCGGTTTCGTGCAGATAAGGCTCCAAAAGCCGAAGGCACAGAGCGTGGTTATGTTTGCCCCGAATGCCAGAGCTCGGAGCTAAGCCCAGAACGTCAGTTCAACCTGATGTTTCGAACAGGCTATGGCCCGGTGGACCCAGTCGATCAGTGGCTAGGTGATATTGAAGGTAAGTCGTTGTCTAAAAAAGAGCTGCGCGAGTCCTTGGCTGAGGCCATGGGCAACTCGTCTGTTTACCTTAGACCTGAAACTGCACAGGCCATGTTTGTTCAGTTTTTAAACGTGCAGCAGAGCACCTCACAAAAGGTACCGTTTGGCATAGCCCAGATTGGAAAGTCCTTTCGCAATGAGATCATTACAGAACACTTTGTTTTTCGCTCCTGTGAGTTTGAGCAAATGGAAATGGAGTTTTTTTGTGAGCCTGGTACCCAGCAAGAGTGGCTAGAGTACTGGAAGAAAGAGCGGATGAGCTGGTACCGAAGGTTTGCTAACAGCCCGGACGACTTTAGGTTGCGTGAGCACGATCAAGACGAGCTGGCGCATTATTCGGACGCTTGTTTTGACGTAGAGTATTTGTACCCTTGGGGCTGGGACGAGCTAGAAGGTATCGCTTCGCGCACAGACTATGACCTGACCAAACACGCAAAAGCTACCGGCACGAAACTCAGCTATTTTGACCAGCAGAAGCAAGACCCCGAAACCGGCAAGAACGGCTGGCGCTATACGCCTTATGTCATCGAACCGGCAGCGGGTTTAACTCGAGCCTTTTTTTGTTTTATGTTGGACGCTTACCACGAAGAGCAAAGTGTAGACGCAAAAGGAAACGCTAAGACGCGCGTTATTTTAAAGCTGCACCCTAGCCTTGCCCCTTACCAGGTAGCCATATTGCCGCTTTTGCGCAAAGACGGTCACCCGGAAAAAGCCGAAGAGATTGCAACGCAGCTAAGGTCTGCAGGGCTTCGAGTGTCTAGAGATGATGTCTCTAGCATCGGCAAAAGATATGCAAAACACGATGAGGTCGGCACACCTTTTTGCGTGACAGTAGACGGCGAGTCGATGGAAGGCAAAGGCGTGACAGTGCGTTTTAGAGATTCGGCCGAGCAAGTTAGAGTGGGCGAGTCAGAGCTAGCCGGGTGGATACAAGATCAAATTAGCCGGCAGGTTAAGTAATGGACCAATCTAAAAGCTTCACTGGAAACTACACGCATAAAAGCCCGCCGTGGCTTTATGAAGACGGTGCCTGTCAGGATACGGTTAACTCGCCGCAGCACCTTTTGGGCCCTTGTAGTCCCAGCGAGGATGTAAAGATGCCTCCAATGGTTAGAAGCTGGAACGTTTGTAAAGATACCTCTTCGATCGACCCTTTTGTCGAAGGCCTTTTTCCGCACTCAAAATCTAAGAAGGTTTTACAGTGGAAGTGTGAGGGTGTAGAGGCAGATAAACCAAACACGAAAGCACCTATTAAAGTAGGCGTGGTTTTTTCGGGTGGCCCTGCCCCTGGAGGGCATAATGTGGTTGCTGGGCTTTATCAAGGTATTCAGCAGCTTGCTCCAAACTCAACTATGATCGGTTTTGTCGGTGGCCCTGACGGACTGCTCAAAAACAACTACTTAGAAATAGATAAAGAAAAAGTCGCATCCTTTTGGAACACGGGCGGCTTTAATATGCTTTCAACCGGTAGAACTAAAATAGATTCTCCGGAAAAGTTTGACGTAGCTTTTGAGACCATAGCAAAAAACAAGCTCGATGCATTTATTGTGATTGGCGGAGACGACTCTAATACCAACGCTGCGTATTTGGCTGAATATGCCGAAAGGAACAATATACCAGTAGCGGTTGTCGGCGTGCCGAAGACTATCGACGGCGATCTGCAGTCGGAATACCTTCCGATCTCCTTTGGGTTTGATACGGCAAGCTCTGTCTATGCAGGGCTAGTAAGTAACTTATGCAAAGATGCGCTTAGCTCGAGGAAGTATTATCATTTTGTTCGCCTTATGGGGCGGAGCGCTAGTCATTTAACTTTAGAAACAGGTCTGCGTAGCCGGCCAAACCTCACGCTGATTGCAGAAGAGTGTAAACATAAAAAGAAAACCCTCAAAGACACGGTCCGTGAAATTGCGGACTTGGTTCACCAAAGAGACGAGCTTGGTAAGAATTTTGGCGTGGTTTTGATCCCCGAAGGTCTTTTAGAGCAGTTAGAAGATGTTAGACACCTGATAGAAGAGCTCAACGCACTGATGCGCAGCCATGCTGAAGCTTTTGCCGGGGCAGGAAGCATTGATGCCAAGCTCGAGCTTAGCAACAGGCTTTTGTCACCTCTGACCTCTCAGACTTTTTCTTCTTTTCCAGACTATATTCAGCACCAGCTTGTGGCAGAGCGCGACTCGCACGGCAACGTACCGCTAAGTGCAATTGAAACCGAAAAGCTTTTAGGGCACATGGTTAAAACAGAGCTGAGTATTCGTGGGCAGGCCAAAAAGTTTAAGCCGCTCTACCACTTTTTGGGTTACGAGGGCCGGTGTGCTGCACCTACTGCTTTTGACCGGGTGTTTTCGCATAGCCTTGGACAGGTAGCGGCAATTTTGGCAGCTGAAAATAAAAACGGGTACCTGGCAGCCATAGCTTGCAACAAGCCTGACCCGGAGCTATGGGCCGTCTACGGGGTTCCTTTAGTTCGTATGCTAGTCAAAGAGAACAGGGCTGGAAAAGACATAGGTGTGATCAAAAAAGTACTTGTAGATGTAGGCTCTCCTGCCTTTAAAAAACTTAGCGAACTCAGAGCGACGGACCAGCTCGAGGATAACTACTGTTACAATGGTCCTTATGATAGTTGCGGCCCGGTGCATTTACCGCTTATCATTGAACCTAGCACCCTAAGTTAGAGATTTGTAATGGCTGACGACAGAAATCAAAATAAAAGCGCAAGACCTGCAGGGGGGCGTACAAGCTCTTCTGAAGGCGGTCAAAGTGATAAAAACGCTAACAAGAAGAAGCCTAGCCAGCGGCGGAGGCGCCGCAAGCCACGCAATGCAGATACTAAAAAGCAGGCGGAAGGGTCAAGCTCGCAAAATCGGGGCGAGTCAAAGGGCGACACTAACAGCTCGGGCGAGCCGAGAAACAAGGCCAAGCAATCTTCTGGGCGTAGCTCGTCGCAAGGCCGTAGTTCTTCGCAAAGCCGCGGCTCATCGCAAGGCGACAAGAGCGTAAGAAAAAAACGCAACACAAACCGCCGCAGAAAACGCGGCAAGAACCAGCAAGGCCGAAAAAAACCTAGCTCAGTAGCAACCCCGGCAAAGAGCCAACGCAAAACCGTGCAAAAGCTTATCCAACGAATCAACCAAGAAAGAAGTTTGGGCAGGGGCAGCGACGGAAAAGTTGATGCTTACGAGCGTTTGTACCTAGATGATCTTCAGGGGCGTTTAGACCCTTATTTAGCAACGGTTCCTTTGAGAGTTACAGGTGCCTCCAGAGAAGAGATACCAGATAGTGAAAAGCCTATTTTGTTCTTGTGTGTTAGTCCAGAAAAAGCACTTGGTCAGGTAGAGAAAATCAGAGAGTACAGCTCTAAAGGCCATCCGGTGCGGGTTGCGATCGAAGCTGAAGGGTCGCGTGAGATTGCCGAGCTTGCAAGTATTGCCAAGGTTTACACGGGTGCAAGCTGGTATGAAAACCACCGCAGAAGAGCCGAAGACGGCTACTACAAAGAAGTGGTTGAGCCCTCCTAGTATTTTCCGACTGATAAACCACGCTTATCCTTCCCATAGCGATAGCTAAATTTTCATTAAGGGTTTTTTGCCCGAATATATATCTAAGAATCAATGAAACTTAGATTATGTTTGGAGCAGCTTATGCTGGCAAAAGTAAAAGACTCTACAGAGAACAATGCAAATTCTGTACAAACCATCAAAAGCTTAAAAAAGAGTGTCTTCGATATTCTTACGGGCATATTAGGTGGTAGGCACGTTCAAGGTAGTTGCCAAAGCGATAAGTTTGCTAGGTACTTTTTAAGCCCCGATGCAGCTTCTAGCCGAAACCCTTTTGTTGTAGCCCAAAAGCTGGCGTTAGCAATCGAGCGACACGAGCCTATTGAGTTTATCCTTCCGGCCTTCCCGGCAAAGTCAAACAATAGGAACAAAACTATTTCAGCTCTGCCCGACTGGGGAGAAATCGCAGCTCTGCAAGCATTGCAGAGCACCTGTGAATCTATCTCGAAAATATACTCTCCTGGAGCAAGGGTGGTGGTTGCTTCCGATGGCCGCGTCTTTGCCGATGTTGTTGGCATAGACGATAAAGACGTAGATGTTTACCGCGAGAGGATGGGTGAAATTATAAGCGTGTTTTCTTTGGACCGTATTTCAACGTTTAGCATCGAAGATGTATGGGCAGGTAGTTGCTACACTCAAATGAGGCAAAAACTAGATCAGCAGTACGGCGAGCAGCTAGATGTTGTGCGCAGGCGGTGCCAGCAAGACCCTAAATTTAGCAAGCTCTACAATGGCGTACATCGCTTTTTGTTTGAAGACTACCTAGAGATTTGGCAGGGGCTCTCAAGGAGTCAGGTACGCAAGCGTGTAAAGCCTTTGGTCTATAAAACTATGTCACGCAGCAATGCATGGAGTGCTCTTGTGGCAGAAGCCTTTCCTGCAGGTGTTCGCCTGTCCATCCACCCTCAATCTGAGTGGGATCAAAAACTACCGGTCGAGCTTGTAGCTGCCAGGTCCGGTTGGGCTACGCCTTGGCATAACGCACCTCTGGTCGGAGATGACGGGTCCATTGAGCTTGTTAAGGCCGAACAGGCATATAGCCGTGGAGCTATTCTTTCAGAGCTTAGTGGGTATGCAGTTTTCTCTTACAAACCCATTGAGCGGCTAGAAATAAACCTACCTGTTCCGGGAGGGGCAACGTGACTGTTACAAAACTAGATACAAACATACACACCCAAATATCTACAAAGCTGCACCCGGGGTTTGGGGTTCAGCTCCAGCCTGAAAACCTCAACTCTGGGGCTGCTGCAGAAATCCTTTATCGGCACAAACTAGTTTTAATCCGTGGTTTGAAGTTTTCGGATGAAGCATCTTTTTTGAAGTTTTCGTTAAACCAAGTAGAAGGGGCAAACCGTGCCGTCGAGTGGGATTTTGGATCTGTTATGAGGCTTGAAGTTAGGCCCGCTGCCAAAAACTATTTGTTTAGCCGTGAACCGGTTCCTATGCATTGGGACGGAGCGTTCCATAAAGAGCCAAGGTTTTTAGTGTTTTTTTGCAACAAGCTTGCAGCAGAAAATCCGAAAAATAATCAGTCGGGAGCTACTTTGTTTTCTGATGTCGAAAGGCTTTGGCGAGACACTCCAGCAAAACAAAAAACGCGGGCTATGGCTGTGAAACTTCAGTTTCTAACAGAAAAAAAAGCACATTACGGCGGTCAGATAGAGCGCAGCCTTGTGGAGGATCACCCCTATAAAAACGACCCAATTCTGCGAGTGGCTGAACAGGTGCGTACAGAACGCAACCCGGTAGAGCGAACGGTTTGGCCTCAAACAGACCAGAATCGTGAGTTGGTACATGGTTTTGAAAAGAGCTTGTATGATGAAGACTATTTGTACCGGCACAAGTGGCGGCAAGGTGATCTTCTTATTGCTGACAATCATAGTCTGCTGCATGGCAGAGATAAGCTTGATGATGACGTTTCCAGGGAGCTTTGGAGGGTGCAGTTAATATGAAGTCTTTAGCTAATAAAGAAAGTGCAGCGGCACAAAAAAAAACCACAATAAGCAAACCTGGTCTTTTGTATCTAAAAAAGAGCCTCGACCAAAAATCGTTCTCTGATGCTTTGAAGGCTAGAGGCCAGCTTTTTTGGAATAAATCCGGTTGTTTTTGGGTTGTCACAGGCTATAAATTAGCGGCTGAGTGCATGCGAAACCCAAAACTCAGCGCTGACCGTCGAGGTTTTTTTGTAGAGAGAATGCCTGAGGTTGATTTGAAGAATTTACAGAATTTTTTCCCTCTGGTTTCGCAGATGATGGTGATGCAAGACGGCAAGCAACATAAAAAGCGGCGCAAAATAGCGGCCATGGCTATGCAGTCGTATAAGCGTGATGAGCTATTGCTTTTGATGGGGAAAGCCATTGACCTTCTTCTTCAAAGGGTTTTTTCTGAAGCTTGGGCAAAGCCAGATCCGGTCGCAACGATTGATTTTGTACCGCAAATTGCAAATATATTGCCTGCAGCTATTTTAGCGGAATTTTTTGGGATTCCAGCATCTGAGCGAGAAGAACTTTTTGCACACGCTAACGTAATGACAGCTTTTTTTGGAGGCGCAGCAGCCTATACCAATGATACTGCTAAGGCCGTAGATAAGTGCGCCCGGCAAATGCATCTTTACTTTAAAAAGCTTATTAGCCAGCGGCGGAAAGCAGGCCTTCGAGCTGAAGATTTGCTATCTAAGATGATTCTTTCGGCAGACGAGCACGGCATGGATCAAAACACGTTAATCAGCCAGGTAACCATGATGTTTGTAGCAGGTGTAGTGACCACAAACGACCAAATAGCTCACAACCTTTTGTCCATTTTTCGGTATACTTCTGCTGCTGAACGGCAACAATTTAACCTAAGGCAATGGCTGGCTGTAGTTGATGAAGCTACTCGGGTTGATCCTGCTGTCACGTTTAGTTTCCGTTGTGCAACAGAAAAGATAGAGGTTGCTGGCCAAGCCATAAACCCTGGTGAAACTATTTTCTTTGCACATCACCCCATCAATAGAGATGCCGAGGTGTTTTCTAGCCCTGACCGGTTTGACGGAGAACGTAAAAACAACAAACATATGGGGTTTGGCCTAGGTGCACACAGGTGCGTCGGTGCTGGGCCAGCTAATATGCAAATGGCCATGCTTTTTAAGCGGTTTTTTAGGTTGGCCCCAGATGCAAAGGTGGTAGAGGCTGGTGTCATGCGAGATCACTACAGCCTCTCTTTTTCTGGTTGTAAATCTATCCCTGTTGTTCTAGGCGGTAGCTTACCGCCAGAGGAAGTAGGTGGCGTATGTCTTTAAAACAAACGCTTTTGCGAAGAGCAAGCCTAGCAGACGCCTCCGCGTTGACGCGTATCTACAATGAGTATACGCAAGACTCAAACAACTACACATGGACCGAACGTAGCACGGAACAAACTAGTTACTGGCTTATGGATATCATGCAGCAAGGCTTTCCTGTTTACGTAGCTGTAGTTGATGGAGAAATAGCTGGGTATGGAGCCTTAACCCCGTTTCATGTACTAGAGGGTTATTCAAAGTCAGCCAGTGGAGTGCTGTACGTTTCTAAACTTTTTCAGCGTAGCGGCTGCGGAAGGTTGCTCGGACAGAAGCTTATAGACGAAGGCAGAGCAATGCAGTTAAAAACCATCCTTGCTGGGATGAACTCGCTTAATAAAGCTTCTATTGGTTTTCACAAACAGATGGGATTTACAGAGGCTGGAGTATTTAAGTCGATTGGGCACTGCAACGGTGTTTTTTATGACGATATTTGTATGCAATTTATCTACTAATTTTACAAAGGAGTTCGGTATGCAGAAAAGGTTTAACAGATTTTTGATTCTTGCCATTGTTTTTTTTGGTGCAGGCAGCCTGAAGGCGAATACCAATGCCAATTCGAATACTAAAAAGCTAGTGGTCGCATGTAAGGTCGAACAGGTATATCCGCAGGGTGCTGATTTTTTCAAACATATCCGCGGACCAAACCCGCCAGTAACCGGAGACACCATTACTCTAGAAGTTGGAGGCAATGCTGAAATCACGGATTTGACTTTTGATTCTGGTAATGGAATATCGCTCAAAGCCGTTGGTGCCACGCTGTTTTCTGTAAATGTGCATAAAGCTGGTTTGATTGAGTACCACGGCCGGGTATCTGGAACTTTAAATAGACGCTATACAGGCTCATTTAGGCTGCAAGTTAGTGAAGATGGGCAAAATGCCAAGGGGCAAATAGTGGTGTTATCTGAGCTGTTTAATTTTAGTGGAGACGGCCCTTTGTTCGACACCGTGGCAAACCAAGAATTTAACCAACATAGACTTGATATGGTTTGTGAGGTTCTGTGACGTCTTGGTGAGCTTGCAAGTGGTGGCCGATTTTAGTCGGCCGCTACTTTTAACGCGGGCCCTTAAGCTGCCTACTAGCTTCCGAAAACTTTGTCTCTAAGTTTCTTTGCTTTAGATTCTAGTCTTTTTGCTTCTGCTTTGGTCTTTTCCGCGCTGCGTTTTGCCTCTGCTTTTAGGCGTTCTTCGGTTTTCTTAGAGTTGCTTGGAAGGCGCTTAGCCTCTGCACTAATCTTGCCTTCTACAGCCTGGTAAGTGTCTTTTATGTCGCTTAAAGTAGTTTGAATTATCTCTTCCGTTTTTTCTTTTGCTTTAGCTACGAAAGATTCTTGTTCTTTGGCGCTGACGCTTGCTTGTTTTACAAGTTCAATGCCTTCAACGGTACACTTTGGAAGAGTTTTAGGGTCTTCCGACTCTTCGATACTTAGGGTTATGTCAGTTTCTGGGCTGTCTTCAGAGCCAAAAACTAGCAGGTGAGATAGACCGTTTCTAAAGGTAGTGCCGCTTTCAAAAGTGCCGCTTAGAGCTACAATTTGAACTATTTCAGTTTTGCACAGCTGCAGGGCTGCGTTGAAAGCATCAAACGGTCGTATAGTGTTTGCGCTTAAGTAGGCGCTAGATAAAATCGACAAAGTCAAAAAAAGGTTTTTCATAGGTTTGCTGCTCCCTCGGTTGTGACGGGTTTTAGCGTCTTAATTAAGACGGTGCTCCACTATAGCGCGAGCAAAGGTGCCAGCTCACTATGTTTCCATGATTTTTACTGGAACATAAAGGTTTGTCGCACGCTCGTTTAGCCGAGAAGGTCTGGCCTACGAATTTCTGGTATGATTATGGGTGTATAACTGGAGGGGTTGTTTTGGACGCGTTTATTTTGGGTGCTTTTTTAGTTCATTTTGCTGCCTGTGTGTTTATGACCGGGCTTATTTGGCTTATACAGATTGTTCATTACCCGGCTTTTAGCTTTGTCGATGAGAAGGTTTTTTCTGCGTTCACCAGTTTTCATGGCAATAGGATTACGCCTATTGTTTTGCCCGCAATGGCTCTTGAGCTGGTTTCGGCGCTTTTTTTATGTTGGGTTGGATTGGGCCTAGATAGCGGTGAGCTTACTTCGGTTTTTGCTGGTAGATTCACCTTTTTTTGGTTAACTGTAAATTTGCTAGGAGTTGTTCTTATATGGCTTTCGACATTTCTAGCCAGTGTTCCGGCTCATAACCAGCTTGCAAGCGAGAAAAACCCTGACGCTATACGCTGGCTTGTGGCTAGTAATTGGGCGAGGACATGTATGTGGAGCCTTAGAAGTTTTGGTCTTGGCTTAGGCCTGTGGAGTGCGATAAACCCACTACTTAGTCTGTAATCTTTCCGATCGCCTCATCGTCTGGTTTCACCATTTATTTTTTTTGCCAAAGCTCATTAGCGTAGTTTCGCACAGATTTTTGAGACATATAGACCCGCAAAAAAAATCGCGGGCTGTATGTTAGGGGGCTCTAACCCCTAGAAAGAAGTTTTTGTAATCTTTCTGCTCCGATTTCTAAAAGAAAACTCGGAAGCCTAGGGCCTTGGTCTCTTCCTATAAGGTGCTGGTATACATCTTGAAAGAAAACCTTTGGTTCAATCTCTACGGCTCGTATGACGTCATCATATATTTTCTGATTTAGATCTTTTGCGACCATCGTGGAGAAGTCTTCTGCAGACGTGATAGCAACCAGTGCTCCAAGTGCTTTGTCTTTTAGCTCGCCGTGCTCACAAGTAGGCCTTTGCCAGGCTTCGGTTCTTATAGAGTATTTAAAGCCATCTTCGGCGTATTTATCCAGCCAGGCAGCAGCTTTTTTGCAGCGAATGCGGAAAAGAGTTCTATCCTGCTCTGTCTTGACTTCAGATGAGTAGAATTTTTTGAGGCAGCGCTCTACGTCTCGGTCGCAAATCTGTAGGCGACCCGTAAGCTCTCTAAAGCCAACCCTAGTGGGCTTGGTTTCGGGCATTTCACCAGTTAGTAGGCTTAGTTCATAAGTTCTTTTGTTTTTGAGCCATTTATCCGCTTTTTTCTCTGGCTCCTGGTCAAAAGCTGTTTTTTCACAGCGATCAAATTCGTCGTAAACCTTGATGACGTCTTCGTCAAAGGCAATGCTAAAGTCTGTGTTTGGGCGTTGATTTGCAAAGATCCAACGGATTACCTCTGGCTCATAGACTTCCAGTGCAAGGCTTAAAGTAAGTAGCTCGCCTTTAGACGAAGACATTTTGCCGCTTCCCCCCTTCATCATTACAAAATCGTATTGCTGGTAAGTAGGTGGCTCTTTGTTCCAGACCTTTTTTGCGATTACTTTGCCGGTATCGTATGAGCTGCCTTCGCTCGAGTGATCTTTGCCGCCTGGTTCAAAGTCGACTTTTTCAAAGTCCCAGCGCATGGGCCAGTCGACGCGCCAACCGAGTTTGATGTTTTTCATTTGACGGATGTCAGCGGTTTCTTCGTGCGAGCACGACGAGCACTTGTAGGAATAGTTCCATTCGCCGTCGTAGCGCTGCCACGCCATTTCGTCTTTGTTGCACTTGGTGCAGTATATGGACGTTGGAACCCAGTCTTCGGCAAGCTTTGAAGTTCTGTGTTCGTTTAAAATGGCGGCTATTTCTTTCCTATTTTCTAGGGCAGTTCTGATCGATTGTGCATATTCACCTGATCTATATTTTTTGTGTTGGTACAAGAACTCAGGGTAGATACCAACAGCTGCCAGTTCTTTTTCAAAAATCTGGCAGTTGTGTTCGGCATAGCTTGCGCTTTTTTCATACGGATCTGGCACGTCACAGATAGGTTGCCTAAGGTGTTTTTCAAGCATTTCTTGGTTTGGGAAGTTGACCGGTACCTTGCGCAGTGTGTCAAAGTCGTCCCAACTGTGTATCGAGCGCGTGGTTTTACCCATTTTTTTTAAGGCTCGCTGGATAAAATCAACGGTCACAGCCTCGCGGAAGTTGCCTAAATGGATAACGCCACTGGGCGTAATCCCTGATGCGCAGGTATACAAATCCTGGTTTCCGATTTCTCGTACTACTTTATGTGCTGCTAAATCAGCCCAATGCGAAGAAGTTGGTTTCACCTAAAGACCCCTAATTTGAGAAAAAAAACATAAACCATGAATATTAAAAGGTTTATTGATATAAATAACGATCATAACGTTCTTTTAAACCAATTGCGTGCTACAATGTACTTGCGCTTAGCCTGTTAAGCCCCTATGATTCTTTCTAATTATCAGCGGTCGCACGCAAAGGTCCAGCGTTTTTTTTTTTTTTGGGCGGCGGTGCGAATAGTCGTTATTTACCTAAGGGAGTTGCAAATGCACGGAGAAACCGCCATGACATCTGGAAAAACAGTACGAAGCGCACACCAGGTTAAGTCTGGATTTAGCGATTATAAAGTCGCTGATATCAGCTTAGCTGCATGGGGACGCAAAGAAATAGCGATCGCTGAAAACGAAATGCCTGGTCTAATGGCACTTCGAGAAGAATACAAGGGTAAGCAGCCTCTCAAGGGTGCTCGTATCGGTGGTTGTTTGCATATGACTATCCAAACAGCTGTTCTAATCGAGACGTTAGTAGATCTCGGTGCGCAGGTTCGGTGGTCAAGCTGTAATATCTATTCCACCCAAGATCACGCTGCGGCAGCTATTGCTGAAGCAGGTATCCCGGTATTTGCCTGGAAAGGTGAGACCGAAGAGGAGTATGAATGGTGCATTGAGCAAACGCTTATGTTTGGCGATGAGCCGTTAAACATGATTTTAGACGACGGTGGCGATCTTTCGCAGTACTTGCACGAAAAAAAGCCTGAGCTTCTTAGAGACGTCAAAGGAATTTCAGAAGAGACCACAACAGGCATTCTGCGCATGTACCAATGGCATGAACGAGGGGAACTTAAGGTTCCTGTGATCAACGTCAACGACTCTGTGACGAAATCTAAGTTCGATAATCTTTACGGTTGCCGCGAGTCGTTAGCCGACGGACTTAAGCGAGCCACCGATGTTATGGTTGCTGGTAAAGTCGTGGTTGTTGCAGGGTATGGAGATGTAGGTAAGGGGAGTGCCGTAAGCCTTAAAAACTTAGGTGCACGTGTGCTTATCACAGAAATCGATCCTATCTGCGCTTTGCAAGCAGCTATGGAAGGTTACGAAGTTACGACGATGGACGAGGCTTGCAAGGTTGGAGACATTTTTGTGACTGCAACTGGCTGTGCTGGTGTTATCAACGCAAGTCATTTTCCGAAAATGAAGAACGAAGCTATTCTTTGCAACATAGGTCATTTTGATTCTGAAATCGAGATTGCTTGGCTAGAAAAAAATACAAAAGAAGAAAACATCAAGCCACAGGTCGATCAGTTCCATTTAGACAACGGAAAATCTTTGATCGTCTTGGCAAGAGGTCGCCTTGTAAACCTAGGTTGCGCAACTGGGCATCCTAGTTTTGTAATGTCTGCAAGTTTCACAAACCAGGTTCTTGCGCAAATCCTTCTTTGGACAGAAAGTGAAAACTACCCTCTTGGTGTGCACGTTCTTCCAAAACACTTAGATGAAAAAGTCGCCCGTCTGCACCTGGATAAGCTTGGTGTAAAACTCACCGAACTCACTTCAGAACAGTCAAAATACCTGGGAATACCGGTTGGCGGCCCTTATAAGCCAAACCACTATAGGTACTAATTCAGGTACTAGTT
>JALZUO010000153.1 GCA_023301565.1 Oligoflexales bacterium | reverse complement strand
TATTTGGTTACGCCGCGGAGCATCTGAGAATCTATTTGTTGCGCAGTCTCAATTCGTGCTCATCCCCGCCTATTGTACGCTTCCGTTTCCCGAGAGAGGGTAGAGGGGGCGAAGCAGGTGGGGTTATCGCGAGTCGCAAGCCCTTCTGGGCTCGGTATGCGGCGATTAATTCGTGACATTGGGGTATTTCGTCCGCGCGGTACTCGAGGTCGGATTCAGGGCCGTATCCTCGGAGTCGTAGTCGGTACTTGTAGTTGTGGGGGCTTGGTCTGCCAGGTCCACGTTTATGGTCTACTACCCTGTCTACGAAATAGGACTCAATTTTAGGTTGAGCCTCGTCTGGATGGTCCAAATCGGGTAGAGGGATGGGTTTCCCTAAAAAAAATTCCGCAAGTTTCTCGAATTGAGGTGCAGGCGGAGTTTCCCGTTGGTGGTAGGGCTTTATGTGGGCGAGGTGTACTGACACTTCTCTGGTGTCTTTCGGCAGTCGTACTCTATATACCACGGGTGATAGTTGTGAGCAGATGACGTATGGACCTCGCCACGGTAGCAGCAGTTTTGGGTTGGGACCATCCGAGTCCTGGTACGGTCTGTACACGAGTACTTCTTGTCCAGGTTGGAACACGGGGTATGGTTTAAGTTTGCGATTATTTTCAGCTTGTTTGTCGGCACGCTCGGTGAGGTTTCGGCGTGCGAGTTCAAAAGCGATTTGCAAATTATCCCGCGTGTTTTGTGCGAATTCTTCGGTGTCTGCTGTTTTTCCCACATGAGGAACGCCGAGAATTATGTCGACTGGGAGTCGAGCTTGTCGACCGAACATCAAGAAAAATGGTGTCTCATGCATCGTTGCGCTAAAGCTAGTGTTACATGCTAACTGTACGAACGGTAAGAGAGAGGCCCAGTTGCGTTGGTCGATGGCGCTATGCATCGCCAGCATGCCGTGCATGGTGGAGTGTACGCGCTCTGATACTGAATTGCCCTGAGGCCGATACGGCGTCGTTTTGGTCTTTTTGTATCCGAGTATCTGTTGCAACTGGTATATCACCTTATTTTCGAATTCGGTGCCTTGATCGGAGTGCAAGGTCTCTGGTGGTCCGAAGATGCTTATTATTCGCTCTATGATGGCGTGGGCTACTGTCTCGGCCGCTTTATTACGTACCGGCAACAGTACCACAAACCTCGTCAGGTGGTCCATCATCGAGAGAACATATTTGCATTCGATCCCTGCGGCTGAAGTTGATACCGATTTGTACTCTACTAAGTCAACCGATATTCTTTGAAAGGGCCGCTCGACAGGCAAATGGCCTGTCGGGAGCTTTGGTCTGACGTGTGCTGTTTTTCGTCGTTGACAAGCCTGGCATTTTTCGCACCAATCTCGTACGTCGCGGCTGACGGTTGGCCACCAATATTTCTGGCGGATCTTGTCGTAAGTCGGTCGAGATGCAAGGTGGCCTCCAGATAGTACGTGGTCGTGGTAAGCATGCAGAATCAACCCTACGAGGGCTGATGGTACTACCAGCTGATCGCTGAATGTACTTCTTTTTCGAAGGTGTCCTGGAAGATACGATTTGAACAATAGCCCGTCTTGTACTGAATAGTAAGACATGGTTGTTTTCGTTTCTTTCTCAGGTATTGGTGCGGTTTCATTTTGGATGTAATCTATGTACGGTCCATACTGTGCGGCTTGTTCTGCGCGGAGCTTTTCTTGGTCAACAGACATGAAAACGTTGGTTGCGCTCGCGAAAACTGATTTCACACTAAAAAGCTCTCTGTCGCTGCGTACTGGCTCTAAATTGTCCAGTTTGTCGGCGACTATCTGATATGGTCTGTGAGGCAGTGCTGTGTGCAACTCGGGGTTGTCTGGTACATTCCGACAGATGGGTGCGAGTGTCGGCTCAGCTATGGCTTGCTGATGCTCGAATGCAAACATGCGTGACAGAGTGTCCGGTACGACGTGTAGCTTACCTGGCTTGTGCTGCACTGTAAAGTCATAGGATTGCAAGGCGATAGCCCAGCGTGTTAACATGTTCGACGTATCCTGCATCGAGTAGAGGTATCTGAGTGCCGCGTGATCTGTGACGCAGACGAAATGCCGACCCCACAGATAGGGTCGCCAGTGCTGAATTGCAAGTACAACCGCATAACATTCCTTCATGGTCGCTGAATAGTGGCGCTGACTTTCGTTGAAACGGTGGCTAAAGTATGCGACTATCACTAGGTCTTCGCCCTTATGTTGGCCGAGGAATGCTCCTGCACCAGCTTCTGAGGCGTCGACGTGTATCACAAAATCTCTAGAGAAATCGGGGAATTGTAGCACGGGCGCCTGAGTAAGTAATTGTTTCACTTTTGCGAACGCTTGATCGTGCTCCGGTCCCCACCGTTTAGCAACTTCTTTGACAGCCTCTTTTTTCGTGAGGGCTATCAGGGGCGCTAAGGTTCCAGCTAGATCTGGTAGAAACTTCCGTACGTAGTTCACCATCCCTAATACTGATCTCAACTCCTTGATAGTTTTGGGTGTCGGTAAGTCGACTATAGCTTTGATGCGGTCCTCGCCGATCCGAATTCCGTCTGTGGACAGTATGTGACCTAAGTATTTTACCTCTCGGGGTCCAAACTGTACTTTTGATGGTTTCAGAGTGAGGCCGGCTGCTTGTAGTGCTTTGAACATGTTTTCGAGTAGCTGTAAGTGACCGTCCCAAGTGGGTGAACAACATATACAGTCGTCCATATACACAAGGAGACCACTTTTAGGGCCAAAGTGTGCGAAAGCTAGTGACATTATGCGCGAGAAGAGGAAAGGGGCATTGGCTATACCGAAGGGCAGTCTCTTAAATACCCATTTTCCTTTCTGCGTGACAAAGGCAGTCTTATCCTGTTCGGCAGCCGCTACTGGTATTTGATGGTAGGCGTTTTGTACGTCGCACACGGTTATGTAGCGTGCTCCTCCGACCGTGTCAAGGTGGCTCTCTACGCAAGGCATAGGCCACGACTTTTTGATCAGATTTTTGTTGATTGTCGACCGGTAGTCTACACAAAACCGGGGGGTGCCATCAGCTTTTACAACGATGGTTACGGCTGACCCCCAGGGACTCGGTCGTTGTTCAATAATTCCATCTCGTTCCATCTGAGTGACGCATTTATCGATAGTTTCCTGAACGCGTGGGTTGGCACGGTATGGGGTTCTATCGACTGGGCGTGTGCCAGGTTCGAGGGGAAATTCTGCTTCGGCTATGGTGCATTTACCTAGCTCTTGTGGTGACAGGGAAAATACGTTTCGGTACTTGGTGCATAGCTCCAATACTTGGTTGCACTCGCCAGGTGTGAACGTGGTTTGCTCAAACGCTTTAGCAAGTGCTACACGAAGTTCGTTACGTGTGGATTCCGTAGTCTGGTTGTCAGCTTGAACTGCGCTGGTCGTGTTGTTCGGGGCTACTGATACTGGTGCAATGTGTCCTAACAAGGTGTTCCGTTTCAGATATACGTACTCATCGGACGGGTTTGCGAGTTGGACTACTGCTGTTTTATTGGCAGCGGACCACTGGCAAACCGTACGAGCAACTATCATGTTCTGAAAGGCGTCAGGTACAGCAGATGATTCAATCTCGTCGAACGCAACGATGAGCGGTTCAATTACTGCCGCAGTGGTTTCGGTCGGTGCTCTTTCCGACTCTACTTGTACTGCCATCTCACTCTTGGGTGGGATGCAGCATTTGGTTCTCAAATACACCGGTTCGGACTCTACGTTTTTTGTGACTGAAACTACGGAGCACTGTGCTGTTGCAGTGTTCTCGGAGTTGGCAGTAAAGTCGCGTTTTCGGTGAGATGCTTTGATCTTGATTTTAGAGTTCTTGAATGACAATTGCTCTGTACTCCAATCGAGGACGCCTCCGAAAGCGCCCATAATGGTGTT
>JALZUO010000152.1 GCA_023301565.1 Oligoflexales bacterium | reverse complement strand
GACTTTGGGTGCTCTTGTTTTTTTAGTTGGGGTATCGTCATTGATGAGCTGGTGTAAGATAGGGAGCACGAAACTGGCAGTTTTCCCAGATCCTGTTTTGGCTATGCCGAGTAGGTCTTGCCCTTTGATGGCGGCGGGGATTACTTGCTCTTGGATAGGTGTTGGGGTATTGAATCCGAGTGCGTCGATATTGTCAAGCAAAGAGGTATGAAGCGAAAGTTCTTTAAAGGGCATATTGTTTTTTTACTGGTTGTTTCCAATTGTGCGCAAAATAGGGCAAATAAAAATGGAATCACTCTTATATGCTACACGCTCTTTCTTTTCTTGGGTGACCTTGGCTGCCTTGGGTGGTTAATTTTTTTTGAACCACCCAAGACACACCCAAGGGTCACCCAAGCTATTCTCGTTTGTACTTACCTGTGTTCGTTTTGAACCATATAAGCTAAGTTAAACTCGAACAATAAGGCTAAGCTACTTCAGGTTCTCGCAAAGTGCGCAAAGAGAGAGTTATTACTCCTAATCTTAGTGGTTAAAACCCGTTAATACAATGCACTACATAGAGGGCAAAGAAGGTCTTATAAGCGAAAAGTATAAAAAGACGCACGATTACAATATATAAATTGCAAGCGTGCGCCTGTTTTATCTTTTAATATTCAAGATGCAATATGGAAATTTGAACTGAATTGTTCCTTAGTGCTAAGTCTGCATTACATCCTTATATTCCCTTTAGTTGATATACCTTCTGCATCTAAACATTCTTTTAGTTTGATGGTGTCGCCGTATACTGGATTGTATATAGTATCTCCATCCTCTAGAATATAATTAAAATAAAACATCTCTCCACCGTGTGCAATTAAGAAACTATCTTTTTCTGGATATTTATAGTGGCCAGAATGAAAAGTGTATCTAGTAGTCCAAGTAAGGGAATCCTTATCTAATGGGCGAGATTTTTTATAGAAATCATTATTAAACCTTTTTTCTATTTCTTGTTTGGACATCTTCATGAAACAAAACATGTTAGCCTGGATATATGCGGCTTCATCTGCCATTATAATATTTGCTGTTTGCTTTATTTTCACACTGTCAGGTATCGTCACAAGTGGTTTCCAATACCCTCTTGATCTAAACTCATCATAATTAGTAAGAGGAGCTGCAATTAATTTAGTCGCTTCTAAAAATGCTTCACAGCTAGCACATTTACGAATGTCTTTTTGATCAATAGATTCTAAATTAATGGCGCAAGATATTAACAATGCAAGCATAGATATCAAAGCAATAAAAAATGTAAATTTTTGTGATAGTATCATATTTTAATAAAAGTTCCAGTTTGTATAATAGAATTATCTTCATTTCTAACGATTATTATTAACTGTCCTTTTTGGATAGTTTGCGACAATTCAATTTCAATTCCATTATTATTTGTAAAATGATTTTCGATTATTTTTTCTCCCAAGATATTATAAATAGTGTAAGAGCCAGTTGATGTGTCAGGAATAATTTTTACGCTACTATCGGTTGGGTTTGGAAATACCTGTAAAGACTTAATTTGTTTTTGATGACTATATGTGGAGGTTGTACAGTTTGGGAAATCTGTCATACCACTGTTAATACAAGTACCTTTCTCACTAAGCTCTTTGGAGTGAATTATACCAAGAATATCATTGGCACTAGGAACACGAGTGAAATTTGTTCTATTTTTTGGGCCTGCCATAATGTCTTCTGGATTATTTGTATGTCGTAGCTGCAAAACATGCCCCATTTCATGAATTAATACCCTTCTAAAGTCTTGCAAAATTGTTTGAACTACCATATTGTTAATCGTATCCATTACTATTGTATCAGCGATAAAAGTTGGGTTTATACTAAGTTTAGCTCTTATTGGAAATGGCTGTGTGGGGTCAATAATAATAACTGTATCTAAGACATTCTCATTTATAACAATGTTAAAACTATTAATAGCATTATCAGCTGGCAGTAAACCACAATTTGACGATAAACTATTAGCTATCATAAAAGTAGTACTATTTGTAGCAAACGGCAATTGTCCTCTTGTTATTTCAGATGAAGCAGGCGAATTTTGGTCAGTAAAATTAAATTTGTAATTACATCGAAAAAAATCTAATCCTTCTTGTATTTCACTAACAATATTATTTTGAGCACTTGTATCACTAAAGAAGTTATCTATGAAAACTGTATAGCCTCCAATGTTATTCTTATTGACTAGATTCCTTCTTTCACCTCCTACTGCAATAATATTTTGAAATTGTGTAGAACAAATTTCAATATTTTGGAATTGTTCTGTATGAGCATCATTAAACATTCCAAAATGTACGAATAGACTGTCTTGAGAAAAAACGGTACAAGTATCAGTACAAGTGCCAGTATTGGGATTGAAATTTTTTGTGAAAATTTTAATCTTGTTTGTCGAAGCTCCTAAGCTGAAATCTTGAGTGGCACCAGTATTAGGGTTGATATTCTTTGACCTAGTCGGGACATTCATCCTGATCTCAGTATCTGACCAACTGATATACTCTAGTTCACCCGCTTCAAAATATCCCCCATCTGGATCATAAAAACTCACGTCGCTTTCGTGTGGCTTGCGAAACCCAGGGTTGGGAGTTCCAAAACCTGAGCCTCTGATAGTAATCTCTCCAGGAATATTATTAAGCGATAGTCCCAAAACACCAGCGGCAACCGTATCTGGAGAAATTGAAGTGATGACTGGACAAGTACGTTCTAAAAATGGAAACTCAGGTGTAATACAATCAGGTTTTTTTTCTTCATTGGTTACGGGATTTATAAGACTGATGCTTTCGCGAAATCCTTGATTGATTAATTCGAAATCAGGAATAGCACTCAAATCTGAGGCGTCAAGCTGTAGCCTAAGAATGGATTGATAAAATTGGTCTAGTAAGATAGAAGCAGATCCTGTGGCGTTAAGGTTAATTTCTACCACATTTTCTTGGAGATCATAAACGTCAAGTTGGTAGTGTCCTTCAGGAACATTTTCAGATAGATTAATATTTAGTACATCATTGAGGATAACATTTGGACCTAGTACATCTGTATCATATCTGAATCTGAACTGTATCGCTTGTAGATAGCGGTCTTCCTCCTCCATTGCAAGGCTTAGGTTGAAATTTAAATCTACTAACTCTTCTAAAGAATTATTGATAATTGGCACTAATGAAACTTTTAGACAGTTGGCGCTGTCTTCATTAAATGTAGGAGGTATACTTTTGATGTTATGATTAGTTGTGTTTGCTATTTTCTGGTACACTTCTTTTCTAATATTTTTGTACGTAGTCATAACATCCCTTGCGGAGATACCATTGATACCATGATCTGTAAAACGAATGAAGCCCTGGGCACCACTAAAAACGGTATAGATGTTTGTTTCTTCGGTTGGATTAAGAAAGAAGATACCGTATTCTCCTATGTTAAGGTGTAGGAGATGTGTCCAGGTCTCTACAGACTCTTCGTATACCCCCCCCCCTGGTCACAAGGCTTACGGTGTCTGAGAATATCTTATTTTGACCATACAAGATTTTACTGAGTTTGATTTTGTTATTAGTGTAAATGTATCCGTCTGTACGGTTTCTAAAGGTAGATTGACTTATGACTTCTCCTTCTACAATACAGTCAGATAAGGCAATTTTCTGATCTATACTAGCGAGAAAATATTGGCTGTAGCAAGTGGTAAAGCCAATTAAAAGCATTAAGATAAGTAGTGAATTTTTTTTCATGTTTGTTTCGATTTATGATATGAATAAATGTAATAAAATTGGTGTAGATATAGAATCGCGATAAACTATAGGTTTTATCTCTATTATCGCAACCTTATTTTTCTATAAATCAGATTTCAAACACAATGTTAGAAAATGTTGAGCGTGATCTACAATTGACTATTCCCAATCGGAATCTTCCAAAGTGAAAATTTCACTAACGTCCACTTCAAATATTTTAGCAAGGCGTAGCGCCAATACTGTGGAAGGTACATACTTACCCAACTCCATTGCATTGATGGTTTGCCGACTCACTTTCGCCAATTCTGCTAAGCCAGCTTGGGTGATATTTTTCTTGGCTCTTTCTACTTTGATACTATTCTGCATAGCTAGCTGATTTTTGAAGTTTAGAAATTTGCCAATTGAATCTAATAATAAAGAAGAATAAGACGGTGAACATATTGAAGACCATCACTTGGAAAAATGAAAGGTCATAAACGAAAATAAACGAAAGTAAAAGAATACCATAGTTGAAGTAAACGGCCCATACTAGGGACTCTAATCTAATGTTTGCAATATATTCGTCTTCAGATTTCTCTTTCGAGAAAGCTACAATCAATGAGCTGATGATTAGTGTTATACCAATAAGCTCATTTAGAATATTGTTTTTTATCATCCCAAAAAATTGATCTTCTCCCTTGCCGAAAGGGGTATCTAAGGAATCCCAAGAGATAGCTGGTAGATTGAAATTCAGAAAGCTGGGTTCGTAATTGAAGTTGAATGTTAGTAATCCAATAATCGTAGATGGAATAAGTACCATCCACCCAATTTTCTTGTACTTGTGCGGAAATAAATAATTTGACTTCATGATATCTTGTTTTTATTGTTACTCTAATGTAAAGACTAACTGACTAAATGACAAGTTTGTT
>JALZUO010000151.1 GCA_023301565.1 Oligoflexales bacterium | reverse complement strand
CGGAAAGCCTCCAACACCCGAGACATTCATGCCAAATTTAAAGATGGTTGCAAGCTCTAGGTTGACAATGTAAATGGTAGTAAAACTCCCGGCTGGTCATAGACGCTAACGGAAATCCAATTACTATGACTATAACTGCGACGAACAACAGGTTGCCCGAGGTTGGATCTTTCAGCGGAGATGCACAGGTCAAGGTCAATTGGGTCGAGCAACGCTATGAGACCAACCTTCATGGTACCGTACTAAAAAAGTATGCTCGTGAAGATGTCTGGCTTTCTAAAGCTGAGTTTTGGGTTAATACGCCAGTAGCTATGCCTGGTGTTTCAGTTAGGCCAGCTCCGGAGAGCTACTATTGGGTTCAACAAAAGAGTGGTGGCTGGGATTTTCAAGTGACGTTTTCAACGTCGAACCGTACTAACAATATCACTAACGCTCGGGTACGCGTGAAGTATGAAAAAATAAAAACGAATTCACGCGGTCGTATTACTGATCGAAAAGTGTTTTTCTTGCGTGATATGACAGTTATTGAAGATTACGAACGTAGATAGTCTCTATGTTATTCGAGTATAAAAGGGGGCTTTAGGCCCCCTTGTTGAGTTTTAGTATGCTCAAGTAGGTTAATGAATTAATTTCGCGATACTTGGTACATGGAGAATACTTTATGCCCGAGACACAGTATGTACATCTCCTTAAGTTTTTTGCTCGGCATGGTGTAGAAGGGGATTTTTTTTGTTTTTTGCACCATCTGGTGCTTCCAACTCTAGAGCGTTACCGGGTTTACGCGATTAACCCGCACGAGCTATAATATGGAAGCACTCTTCTTTGAAGTCCCGAAAAGGCATTGATGTTTTCTCGCCGTTGTTGAGCGGTTTGTGGACATAAAGTCCTGCTTTTTATGGGGGACTTTAAACGCGAGTCACGTACAAAAGTCAACATCTTTCTAAAATTGTGTACAGGTGTACCTTTAGAGAATGTATCGGTTGATACCGCTAATACCTACTAGCCAGGAACCTCGGTATCATGTAACGACTGTGAAAATGCTCTCGCAGCGTAGAGTTATTTACCCTGATTTCATTGCATTATATTTTGTATATTGCTAACCAAATCGGTATTGTACAAATCTAAAGTTATAAATGGGGGGGTGGGGTTGTGAAAATTGCTATTGCTGGCGCTTTTGGGTTTGTAGGGCGCAATTTAATCCAACATATTCTCGACTTTACTGACCACGAAGTTATTGCAATATCAAGAAGCTCACGGATGTCTGATAACCCAAGGGTCACGTGCGTGCGTGCGGATTTACACTCTCTAAAAGAGATTACTGCCGCGCTAAAAGGCAGTGATGTTGCGATCTACCTTGTGCACTCCATGGCTCCAAGTTCGCGGCTATCACAGGGTCACTTTAGAGACTTTGATTTTATATTGGCAGACAACTTTGGAAGAGCATCAAATTCATGTGATATAAAGCAGATTATTTATGTTGGGGGAATGATCCCATGCGACCGAACCTTGTCTATACATTTGGAAAGCCGACTAGAAGTCGAAGAGGTCTTAAAAAGCCACTCAATCCCAGTATCTGCACTACGTTGTGGCCTCGTGTTAGGCCCTAAAAGTTCGTCATTTAGCATCATTGTTAGGCTTACCAATAGACTCCCACTGATGGTCCTGCCAAAGTGGATGCGCACAAAATCTAATCCCGTGTATGTCGTTGATTTAGCTAAAATCGTGGTTGCTTGTGCGGAAAACCCTGAGGGTGGACATAGGGTCATTGATGTGGGGATGGATCAAAGGGTCTCTTACAAAGAAATAGTGGTAGCCACGGCAAAGGAGCTAGGTAAAAAACCTATATTGATTGATGCGCCGTATTTCTCCCCCCATATAAGCAAACTTTGGGTAAGAATGGTTTCCGGCGCACCAAAATCACTTGTCTATCCATTGATCAATAGCGTGCGGCATGAGATGCTCAAGAGCCCTGAAAATAGCTGGCCTGATTCTTGGGGAATAACGCCACGCAATCTCAAAGACTCTGTAAAAGAGACGTTCACTAGTCCCTTTGTCTTTGAAATACCTCGTCTTCTTAGCAGCATCAGGCAACAGTCAGAAGTAAGGTCAGTTCAAAGAATGCATCTACCTGAAAAAAGCTCTGTACCCGATGTGGTTAACATGTATTTTACTTGGTTACCTTGGTACCTCAAACCCTTTTTAAAAATAAGCAGAAAAAATCTAGTCTGTGAATATAGAACGCGTTTTTTCTCCATTCTTCTTCTGGTTTTAGAAAGGGATAGGCAGTCCAGTAAGAAAAACAGGGAGTTGTTTCACGTTAAATCCGGGTTGTTAGTCGCAAAACATAATAGAGGGCGATTTGAGTTTCGAGCAAGCCCTGATAGGGAATTCTTGATTGCGGCACTACATAACTACAAGCCATCTTTGCCTTGGTTTGTATACCGGCTATCTCAAGCTCTAGTGCACAGACTCGTGATGAAAAGTTTTTCTAGGTCACTCAAGGCATACTCTGATGTTTAGGGCCTTCGTACCAAAGGAGTATCGAAGCCTGCTAGAATATGTCTCGCCTCAAGCGTTTCGAGTGATAGACTGGAAAAAAGCGGCAAAAGATTTTACCGTATTCACTGCTGCTAGCTTTAGATCCAAAAATAGGCAAAAAATCATTAATCAGAACCAACGTCGGCTTTCGAAAGACACAAAATTCGGAAGCGTACAGCGACAGACATCTTTAAACGAAGATGAAAAAACAGCGCTTAGCTACAGCATTCTTGACATTTATTTCACGCAGTTTTTCTTCGAAGAGGGTTGCTTCATTGACTTAAGGCTAAATCGTTTTCATTTTAATCAAAACCAGACCATCTGGGATCCAGGCTCTGGTTTTGTATGTTTCGATGAAAGCTTTAAACTAGGTATGTTAGAAATATATCAGGGGTATTACATGGACTTGCCAAAAAAAATGGAGGCAGGGATGCTAAAGGTAGGTTTAATAAAAAACACTGAAAGCCAAGAAGTAGAAAAAATCTCAACACTTTTATTTTCTCATTTTGGAGATGCAAAAAATACGCCTATGAAATTTAGACTTCAAAACTTCCGAAAGTCATTTCATGATATCTTTTTGCATTTAAAGAAAAACAACCAAACCCTACCCTCAGATTTTTTGTTCTTTGGGTTTTATTTGACGACGTTGTACGTTTCGTTGTCTTCGCTAGGACAAGCAGTTGACGTTAAAAAATGTTTCGAAAACGTCTGGGAGAGAAACCAAATTGCCTGAAAAAAATGACCCTTTGCTTATTGTTCTTGGGAATCAGCTGTTCCCAAAAGATTGCCTCAAAAAATTAAAATTTTCTTCTGTATATATGGCTGAAGATTACGAGCTTTGCACCTATGAGAAGTTTCACAAACATAAAATTATTATGTTTCTCTCAGCAATGCGTAATTATGCCGATGAATTGCAGAAATTAGGCAAAGACGTATATTACGAATATATTGAAAAAAATGACCTGCCTTACGAAGCAAGACTACTTAAATACCTTCAGAATAAAAATATTTCAGATGTGGTTATCCATGAAATAGAAGATAAGTTTTTCGAAAAACGGTTGCTAGAAACCTTTCAAAAAAACAACATAAGTTGCGATATTCTACCATCTCCAATGTTTTACTGTTCGAGGGATGACTTTAAAAAATACCTTGGTTCAAAAAACAAACCATTTATGAAAAGCTTTTATGAGCATATGCGACGCGAGCGCAAGGTTTTGCTGACCGCAAAAAAAACACCTCTTGGTGACAAGTATAGTTTTGATAGCGAAAACCGTAAAAAGCTCCCCAAAAAAATTGAGTTGCCATCCGAACTTTCTTTCGATTACGGCGAAAACGAAAAGGAGGTGATTCTGGCAGTAGACAATTTTTTTAGTGAGCACCCGGGTGATTCGGATAATTTCTGGCTCGCAACAACAAGAAAACAAGCCTTAGAAGTCCTCGATAAATTTATAACCACACGGCTAATTAACTTTGGACCGTATCAAGATGCAATGTCTACACGGGGCGACACGCTTTTTCACAGCGTGGTTAGCCCTTACCTCAACTGTGGCTTATTAACCCCAAAAGAGGTCGTAGATAAAGTCTGCAAACGTGCTGGTAGCTCAGGAGTGCCTGAGTTCTATTCATCTATCGAGGGCTTTGTGAGACAGGTGTTGGGGTGGCGCGAGTTCGTCCGTGGCATCTATCAGAACTACTCAGATCAACAAGAAAAATCCAATTTTTTTAACCACCAACGTGAACTCAAAGCTTGTTGGTACACTGGCGAAACAGGGATTTTACCTTTAGACCTTGCTATTAAAAAAGCTGTGAAAACAGGGTACAGTCATCATATTGAAAGACTTATGATCTTGGGTAATCTTATGGTTCTCTGCGAAATAAAACCAACTAGTTCCCATCGTTGGTTTATGGAGATGTATGTAGATTCGAGCGATTGGGTCATGGGCCCCAACGTTTATGGGATGGCTTTGTTTTCTGATGGAGGCATTTTTGCAACTAAGCCCTATATCTGTGGTGCGAACTACGTTAAAAAAATGAGCGACTACCCCAAGGGCTCTTGGGAGGAAGAAATGACAAGCTTATATTGGCGATTTGTGGGTAAAAACATTGAATACCTGCAAAAAAATGTTCGATGCACGATGATGGCGAGAATCTATCAAAAGTTTAGTGAAGAAAAGAAAGAACAATTGCACGCTCTGGGAGACGAAGTTATTGGTCGGATTACCAGCTAGCTAGTAAAAATTTAGCTGCAAGAGTTGTCTTTACTCTGGGTTTTGAAAAAGACCGGATTAGTCTTTTTTATGTATTTGAGGGCGTTCCTATTGCGCTTTAAAGAATAAATCCCCCAAAAATATTGCATAGCTGAGTTTTCAACTGATTTGTAATAAATGAAATGTTTTTTGTGTGGCTTAAGTTTGCAAATCTATTTAGATCAACATTTTTATTGTTGACGTTGTGCCAGCTGTAACCACTAATAATTCCGACTAGTTTATTTGTTCTTTTAAGGCTCCCATCACTCTGTTATTCCAAAAGAAAGATGCCTCCTCCAGAATCTCAAGCCATAGTTCCCGAAACGTTTTCTTTGAATAGGTTTGGCTTATCTAGTGGCGAAATTGGATCTGAAACAAACATGAGTTCATTACTTGACTCAAGTAATTGCAGTGTATTCCTACCAATTCTTTTTCTATCACTTGCTTGGTCTACAGCTCGCCTTCTTTCTTCTTCACTAATATTGGTTTGATCTGGGTCAAACCCGACGGTAAGAGAACCACGACCGAATCCTACAAATTCTACAACTAAGCCTTTCTCTAGACCTCGAAACGCTAACCTAATTGGTTTAACCGGTAGTTTTTGATTAAAGTATAGAAGCCCGACATCAAAAACATTTCCCTGCTTGTGTGGGTATTCCTGATTAACCTTAATAGATTGACTTCTGAAACTTTGACCGTTCACTTCAATCTCAATATACTTTGCATTTTCAATGACATGCGCGGCAGTTAGAATAGATTGTTGCGTAACGATAGTGCCGGTTCCGCTTGAGATCCTTCCATCGTTGCCAACGACTTTAAGAGCTATAACATTTGGATAGGGGTCCTCTCCGGGTTGGACAATCTTTCCATGTGTAACCGCGAGTGCAGACATATTTATACATTGAGAAAAAAACATCACTGAAATAAAAAAGAAAATATTGGTCATTGATTTTACCTGCATAATTTGAATAGCGATTCTATCCCAGCATATCATCAAATAAAAAAACTGAAAAATGCGACCTACTGTGCGTTGTGTTCGGCCCTAGCCACATAAATTAAACCACCCTCAAAGTAGATCTTGTCCTGGATAATCAGCTTGAAATCAGAAGGGATTAAATTAGAAAATTGTATTGCCCAGAAGAAAAAATCATAACGACCATCAATCGGTACGAGTCAGGCGTAAAGACTGCAGCACTTGATAGTTAAGCTCGTCTTTAGATTTTTGTACGCGGCAACCTAGCTTGTGGCAGGCCTATTGGAACGCTCAACAATATAGATGAAGGCTTAAAACCTGGCTACTGCCAGCCAGAAAATGAAAACCAGCGTGCGTTCATAGAAAGCTTTAAAGCATCGTTTTAGATGCGAGTGTTTGCACAAGCACTGGTTCATGGACTTAGAGGAAGCTGGGGTTATTATTGAAAAGATAGCACGTTGGATACAGCAGCCAGAGGCGGCAGCGCAAGCTAGGTGGATTAGCCGGTGCAGGTCAATGGCTCAATGGGCCGTAGTGCAAACGTAAGCTGTGGGTTCGTGAGGGTTGAGGCATAGATAGAACGCGCTTATATTTGCCTGCATTTCAGCCTTTGGGGGACACTCCAGAGGCTATATACCCCCCCCAGAATGATATAAAAGCTGTGATACAATGAGCTAATGACGGTTTTTTATTATTATTCATGGATCGTGGTTTTCACATTCATATCTATTTTTAATTTTTCTAACTCTGTACATGCTGCAGAGAAGTTAGAAAAATGCACAACCATTGCTGGGCTAAGCGGTGATCGATCCGCTTTTATTGAGATGATAAAGCTAAACTTCAAAAAATCTCCCTATATCGACTGGTACGTTGATTTTCTTGAAGCGGTTCAGGCATTTAAGGAAAAGGGCGAGACCGTAAAAGTTTCTCTTTTAAAAGAACACAGAGTTACAAATGCATGGATGATTAATGCGCTGGATCGTGCCGCTATAACGGTATTATCCTCTAAAAATACACCAAGAATTTTCGAGTCTTGGGATGATTGGAAGTATGAAAAAGTCACTAAGAAAGAAATAGATCTCTATGTGTCAAATTTTGCTAAGCATGCAAAAAGCTTAGCAAAGAAGATCGAAAGCAAATATGGTTCATTGGACCAAAAATATGACTATATCGAGTATCTAAATACTTTATACGAGGCTCTTCATGCTCTTGATAGATCAGCACTTATTAGTCAGCTAAAAGTTGACCCAAAGAAGGCTCTTGCGGCAACTTACCATAGCAACCTAGGGGTTTTTTTTCTGGGTGAAGTGAAAAAAGGACAGCTTGAAACTTCGTCCAAGCCATTTCTGCTGGAGGATATGGAGCATATAGCCTTTATCCCAATCATGGGTGATTTTAACATTAGAGAATATTTGAACACGTTTGGGATGCTACCGGTTTCGCCGCTTGGGATAGCCGATAATGTGATTGCAGCCGATGGAATGTATTTTTTACCGACTGATTTTTTAAGGCACGACCAACGTCATGGCCACGGGCTCTTTAACCGGAAAGACCTTTTCAGAGCCGGGCTGTTTGTTAGTCCCCAAGAGGCACGAGAATCTATTGCCAAAAAATCACGGTCGCTATTGTTTACGGAGCTTCCTGGACAGCAACACTTGTTAGACCAGTCTCTAAAAGCTCTTGACTCGCTAAAGCTCTCTGAACGTCAAAAGTATATAGGCACTGTTGTAATATTTTCTTGGTTCCATGAGGTTACTTTTAACGACTCCGAGTTTAGGAGAAAATTCATTATTCGTCCGTATAGCGGAAAGGAGGCCAAACGCCTCGCAGAGAGAATGAACGATCCAGGTGATTTTAACCAACCCTTCACCTGGAAGGTTCGAGCCAAAGACGTAGAATCTATCTCATCTAAGCTTAGTGAAAAGCTTAATACTCAGATAAATACTTATTTTAGGAACTGACTGGTATTCCGGTCCTGCCCCCATAAATCGGGCCACCCAAAAGAGTTTTTCCATATAATCAACCTGAACCCGGAAGGGCTCAATTTAGATCTCTCATCCATTCAACTGCTGCTCGCACTTCATTTACAATCGGTTTAGGATCAAAATCCCCGCCCATATCGTTTGGATCGGCAAGTCGACTTACTAGAAGACTAAAGCCACGCATATTTAATGGCGTATCTTTCGTGGGATTCAGCAGATATTTAGCAATTTTTTGTAGGCGAGCGCCGTTGAAGTCCGAAAGCCCATAGTAATCGGGTCGCTCATGAAGAGAATAGAACTGCTATGGCCAGTGCTTTTTGTCTCTGTGTCTTCAATGATTGTAGGTTTGGCAAGACCGTTTCTTTGTAGAAATCCAAAGCTGCAGCATTATTTGAATATAGAGCAAGATCTATGGGGCCTCTACGTGTAAAAAATGAAATATAGGGATCTCTTCTATTGCTTGTACTAAATCTTTGAAAATAATGGCGGGCGTCATGGTCGAAAAAAAGCTTAGGCCCAAAAAGAGCCCCGTCGGCGGGGATC
>JALZUO010000150.1 GCA_023301565.1 Oligoflexales bacterium | reverse complement strand
AAGTTTCAAAGTTTCAAAGTTTACTTAGGTGCTTTTTTCTTACCAGCAACTGTTTTCTTAGGGCCTTTTCTCGTTCTAGCATTTGTCTTTGAACGCTGCCCTCTAACAGGAAGTTTCAAACGGTGACGAATACCTCTATAGCAATTCAAGTCTACAAGCATCTTGATGTTCATAGACACTTCGCGTCTCAAATCACCTTCGACCGTATAGTCGCCGTCGATTGCCTTGCGCAAAGCATTTACATCTTCCGCAGTAAGCTCTCTACCCTTTTTCTCAGGATCTACGCCCGACTTCTCTACAACTTCCCAAGCTGATCTAATGCCTAGTCCGTAAATGCTCGTCAAAGCAAAAGGAACTTTTTTATGGTTTGGTAAATCTACACCTGCAATACGTGCCATCAAATAACCCTTCTAAATATCGTCTATCAACCTTGACGTTGTTTATGTTTTTTTACTTCGCAAATTACCCGGACTACACCAAATCTTCGTATAACTTTACACTTGTCACAGATCGGCTTTACACTTGCTTTAACTTTCATTCTCTACTCCTATTTGCTTCTATAAACGATTCGCCCTTTGGACAAATCATATGGAGACATTTCAACTTTCACTTTATCACCAGGCAAAATCCGGATGTAATGCATACGCATCTTGCCGCTGATGTGAGCCAGAATCTCGTGACCGTTTTCCAACTTTACTTTGAAAGTTGCGTTTGGAAGTGGCTCTAAAACAACCCCTTCAACTTCTATAGCTTCTTCTTTGGCCATGCTTCTCTCTTGCCTTTTGAGGAATTTACCCCCTGAAAACCACCCAAACTACCTGAACAGTTCTAATCCTTCAACGCCTAATCCGCCTTATTTCTAAGCGATAGACTTTTCTAACTTCTCTATGCAGTCTGCAATCAGATTCTGCACCTCTTCTAAACTCTTGCCACCATCGATTTCAACCAACCTCCTGGAATCCTTATAAAAATCCAGAACCGGAGCTGTTTCTTCCCGGTAGACCTTTAGCCTGTGTATCACATTCTCAGGCTGGTCATCTCTCCTTTGATAGATTTCACCTCCACAGGCGTCGCAAACATCCTCTTTTGCGGGTTTTTTATACTCCAGGTGGTAGGTTGCCCCACAACCCCTACACAGTCTACGGTTGCTGATCCGCGCCTCGACCACCTCTTGGCTTACATCCAAAAACAGGACGCCCAGTAGCTGAGTCTTCTCGACCTTCATATATTCAGCCAACATTTCAGCTTGTTTTGGGTTTCGAGGGTAGCCATCCAAAATGACCGTCTGCTCCTTTGGAGCCCCTTCTAACTCAACCTTTACCAACTCAAAAGTTGTCTGATCGTCTACGAGCCCGCCAGAGGCGATAAGTTCGCTGACTTTTTGTCCTAATGGTGTTTTTTCTCTAATATGCTTACGAAAAACATCACCTGTCGAAATTTTTATAAAGCCTTTTTTTTCGACGATAAAATCGGCTTGTGTGCCTTTACCGGCACCGGGTGCACCCATGACCAGTAAGATCATGCCATCGTGCTCCTAGTTTTAACCGTTCCTTTTTTCAGAAACGTGTCGTAACGAAGCGACTGTCTGTGAGCTTCCAGCTGCCTAAAAGTATCCAATGCTACCCCTACAATAATTAGTAGGCTCGTTCCGCCAAATGCAAATGGAATGTTAAACCTTGCAGTAAGGAACACAGGAAATACGCAAATGAAAGCGAGATAAACCGAACCAATACAGGTAAGGCGATCTGAGATTTTTTGCAAAAACTCGGAGGTCCGAGCACCTGGACGAATCCCAGGAACAAAGCCGCCGTTCTTTTTTAGATTCTCAGCAACATCATCCGGCTTAAATGTGATCGACACATAAAAGAAGGTGAAGAAAATAACGAGTACCGCATAAATCAGATTAAATACATAACCAGTTGGCGCTAAGGTATCTCTTAAAATATCTGCCCAGCCACCTTGAGGAGCAAAGCTCACAAAAGTAGAAGGAAACTGCAAAAGAGAACTTGCGAAAATTGGTGGGATAACTCCAGCAGCATTGATACGTAGAGGTAAGTATGTATTCTGGCCTTGATAAACTTTGTTGCCAACCTGGCGGCGCGCATATTCGACAGGAATCCGTCTTGATGCTTGTTCCATAAAGACAACGCCTGCTGTAATCAAAATAATGACAAACAAAACAAATAGCACAGTCGAAGTCTCGATCTGCGACATTGTATGTTGCTGGTATGTGTTTGCAACCATGCTTGGCAAGCTCGCTATGATCCCAGCCATAATAATAAGTGAGATGCCGTTACCAACGCCGTGATCAGTGATGCGTTCACCAAGCCACATGACAAAGGCTGTACCAGCAGTCAATGAAAGCGTACTAAGTAATATCCACCCAAAACCTGGGTCCATCACCAAAGCTTTACCGGCAAATACTTGCCCGCTCAAACTCCGAGAAATGAAAAAACCTTGAACAATGGCAAGGCCCATGGTCGCGTAACGCGTATACTGATTGATTTTATTCTGGCCAGCCTGACCCTCTTTTCGCAGCTGTTCCAAGTGTGGAACCGCAACAGTTAGAAGCTGAAAAATAATTGAGGCCGAAATGTATGGCATCACACCTAGTGCAACGACAGAAAATCTTTCCAGGGCGCCACCTGTAAACATGTTTAGGGTTCCAAAAAGATTTGCCCCTTGCTGCTGGAAGAACGTCGACAAAGCATCGCCGTCTACACCTGGAATTGGTATATGAACACCAACTCGATACAGGCCTATAAAAGCAAGAGTAAAAAGAATTCTCTGCTGTAACTGGTTCATACCGGCTATGGTCTGAACTCCACTACCTTGTGTTCCACGTCTACGTGCACTATTTTTAGCCAAGATCTAGCTCCCCTTGATCTCTACACTACCGCCAGCTTTTTTAATAATCTCAACGGCGCCAGCACTAGCTTTAGAAACCACCACCGTAAGTTTTCTGTCTAATGAACCGTTGCCTAACAACTTTACGGGAAGACCCGGTTTTCGCAAGAGACCTGACCCTAAAAACAGCTTGCTGTCTACACGGTCACCTTCTTTGAATATAGATAGTTGGGAAACGTTCACGATATTGTATCGATTTCTATTTAATGGGGTAAATCCGCGCTTTGGAAGCCTACGATAAAGTGGAGTTTGTCCACCTTCGAAGCCTGGTGCAATACCGCCACCCTTACGAGCTTTTTGCCCCTTGTGGCCCTTGCCCGCTGTCTTTCCCCAGCCTGAAGCTATCCCGCGCCCAATTCTCTTGGGCTTGTGGTTTGCGCCTTTATTTGGCTTTAAGTTTGAAAGATCTCTCATGCCTTATTTTCCTTCAGGTTTAAGCGTTCAATTCGTAAGAAACAAAGTGTTTTACTTTGTTGATCATTCCACGCGTACAGTTGTTATCTGGAAGCAAGTTGCTTGATCCCATTCTCCGAAGCCCCATACCCTCCAAAGTCTTCGTGACACTGTGGGAGAACCCAATAGTGCTTTTGATCTTTGTTACTCGGATATGAGCCTTAGCGCTGTTTGATCTTTTTGCACTACGACTTTTTGAAATTTCTACTTTAGATGTCATTTTCTAGCTCCCTTGCTTACAACTGTTTGCCGCCGCCGCGCACACGCTCGGCAAGCTCACCAGCAGTCATCCCTCGATCTTTTGCATAATCTTCAAGAGAGACTAGTTGTTCCAAACCATTAAAAAATGCTCGGACTACGTTTTGCTTGTTTTTTGTTCCATGAATCTTACAAACGATATCGCTGATACCACCTAACTCACAAATCAAACGCACTGCACCACCGGCAATGATTCCTCGACCCTTCTTTGCTGGGTACATAAGAACCTTGCAAGAGCCATATTTCCCAATGACTTCAAAAGGAATAGTTCCGCCAACTTTAGGTATATCAAGTAATGTCTTCTTGCACTGATCGCCACCTTTTCGAACCGCATCAGGGACTTCGCCCGCCTTACCTAGCCCGAAACCTATTTGGCTTTTGCTGTCACCTGAAACAACCAACGCACTAAAGGAGAATCTACGTCCACCCTTTACCACCTTTGCAACACGAGATACGTGTACTACCTTGGTTTTGAAAGCATCTTTTTGATTATCAGCAAATCTTTCCAATGTATTTTCCTCTTCCTCTAATCAAGAATAAATTTCTTAAAGTTTTAGTCCGGCCTCACGTGCTCCATCAGCAACTGCTTTTACGCGGCCGTGGAATACGAAACCATTACGGTCAAAAACAACCGTTTCAATTTTCTTTTCTTTACATGCCGCGGCAACTTGCTTGCCAAGCTCAAGGCAACCATTCACACCAACTCTGGCTGTGTTGCCTTTTTTGATGTTTGATAGTCCAAACAGTGTTTTACCAGCTACATCGTCGATAACTTGCAAATAAACATTTTTCGCCGAACGAAACACACAAAGTCTTGGGCGTTCTGCAGTGCCGCTTAATCGCCCTCGAATCCTACGTTTCCTACGAATTCTACCGGCTGGCTTTTTAAGCATTTTTTTTGACGTTTTTCCTAAGCTACTCACAACTTAGACTCCTTTACTACTTAGAACCTGCTGCTTTACCAGCTTTCTTAATAATTCGTTCATCTGTATAGCGAACACCTTTACCGTGATACGGCTCCGGTGGACGAAACATTCTAATTTCAGCAGCGACTTGCCCTACAGCTTGTTTATCAGCCCCAGAAACAAGGATAGTTGTCTGTTTTTCAACTTTAAGCTCAACGCCTTGTGGCGGATTAAACTCGATAGGATGGCTATACCCAAGAGTAAGAGTAATCCCTTTGCCCTTTGCAGCCGCTCTATAACCTACGCCGTTTAGCGTCAAGCTCTTCTGGAACCCTTTGTCGACTCCAATCACCATGTTTTGAACAAGACTACGAGTTAGTCCGTGAAACTTGCGATTGATTCTTGTATCCGCTTTTGGTGTACAGTTCACTTCACCGTCTTTGAACTCTACATTCATCGTATGATGAACCTTTTGCTCCAAGGTACCCTTAGGGCCTTTTACTGAAACAACGCCATCAGCAACTTTGACTTCAACGCCGCCTGGTACAGTAATGGATTTTCTTCCTATTCGTGACATATTTTCATAAACCTTTTTTCACGTTTTCTTTCTTCTACTAACCAACTCAGAGGTACTCAGTTTGCAATTAAAATATTGACAACAAATACTCGCCGCCGACTTTTTCTTTCCGGCACTGGTGATCCGTCATTAATCCGCGCGAAGTTGAGTAAACACCACTTCCATAGCCATTTTTCACATATGGCAAATCATCTGATTTTTTGTATACACGCAAGCCAGGAGAGCTTTCTCTCTTGATTTTTCTAATTACACCTTCGCCCGACTCGTTATAGTTCAACGCAACCTTTAGAATGCCTTGCTTGTCATCTCGGATACATTTGTAGCCTCTAATAAAGCCTTCGTTCTTCAGGAGGTGAACAATTCCAATCTTCAATTTAGAAGCTGGTATCTGCACAACATCTTTTTTTGCCATTTGGCCGTTTCTGATGCGTGTTAACAAGTCTGCTACTGGGTCTGTTACTGCCATTTTTGTTCCTATACCTTAAACTTATAGTTACTTTTTTCAGTTACTCTTCTGTTATTTCGTGAAAGGGAATTTGTATTTTTCAAGCAACGCTTTTGCATGAGCGTCATTTTTTGAAGATGTCACAATTGTGATCCCCATCCCTCTCAATTTATCAACTTTATCGTAATCAACTTCTGGGAAGATTATCTGCTCTTTCAAGCCCATGGAAAAATTTCCACGCCCATCAAACCCTTTAGCAGGTATGCCTTTAAAGTCACGAACCCTTGGAAGAGCTGAGTTGATCAAACGATCTAAAAACTCAAACATGCGCGCGCCTCTCAATGTTACGCAAGCACCAATCGGCATACCTTCACGTAACTTAAAGCCGGCGATGCTTTTTTTCGCTCGCGTTGTTTTCGGTTTCTGCCCTGTGATTGCAGTCAGATCTTTTATTGCCGCTTCGAGCGACTTTATGTTCTGTACTGCCTCACCTTGTCCAATGTTGACCGTGATTTTTTCAAACCGCGGAACTTCCATTGCGTTTTTAATATTCAACTCAGTCTTAAGATTTTTTGCAATCTCTATATACTGTGTCTTTAGCCTAGGTATGTATTTTGTCTCTGCCATGCTTGCCTTCTTGTTTCTTAAATATTCTTACTTATAGAACTTCTGGAGCTAATGAAGCGATTCGCAAAAACTTTGTTCGAATCTCACGTGCAACCGGGCCAAAAATACGCGTACCGACCGGCTCGTTATCTTTTCCTTTAATTAGAACTGCTGCGTTTTCGTCAAACTTGATCGTAGTTCCATCTTTACGCAGTATTTCTTTACGTGTTCTTACAATCACTGCTTTATGAACAGTTCCTTTTTTTACCTTGCTTTTCGGCAAAGCTTCTTTGATTGAAACAACCACAATGTCACCAACTGCAGCAAAACGCTTTTTGGATCCACCTAATACCTTGAAGCACTTCAGTAGCTTTGCTCCTGAGTTGTCAGCACTTGCCAGTTTTGATTCCATTTGAATCATGATTTACCTCTCATCAGGCCTACTAAAGGCCGGTCTCTACAAAATCTCTAATAAATTAAACTTTTTACGAGCACTCATAGGTCTGCAAGGCTCTACCTTTACCTTGTCACCAATCTTGCTTTTACCTTCTTCGTCATGAAACATGATTTTTGTTTGACGGTTAAGGTACTTTCCAACCAGCGGATCTTTTACGCGGCGGTGAATCGAGCCAACTCTAGACTTACTCATCTTATCAGAGACGACGGTGCATACGAGCGGCTTGGACTTTTTTTGCCCCTGCGTATCTTTATTTTTTGTGTTGTTTTCTGTCATGATGCCTTCTCTCTCATTGAATCACTATCCAACTAACTACTTCTTCGCAGATTCTTTTTGCTCACGCAATCTTTGAAGTTTTACTTTCTCTACCAAAATCGTTTTTACGCGCGCCACTGTCTTGCGGTGGTTACGCAGTCGACTCTTCTCTGTTGCTGCACCTAACACATCCATGCGGATCTTCGCCATGGAAATTCGGGCCTCTTCTTCGATTTCATGCAACTTGCTGATATCAAAGCCCTTCATTTCATCTATTTGATACTTTGTTTCCAAGATATACCTCTAGCTTTCTTTTGTTTCTTCTGAATCAGCCGTTTTTGGCTCATTTTTTAAAGCTTCTGAGACTACTGGAGCTTTTGCTACCACTTCTACAACTGGTCCCGCGCCGGGTTTTGGAGCGGCTTTGCCATCTTCACCATAGGACCAAGGATCATCAGCTTTAACCATAATTTTTGTTCTAAGAGGAAGCTTTGCTTGAGCAAGCTTTAACGCCTCTACTGCGACGGCACGGTCAACGCCTTCCATTTCGTATAAAACCCGACCAGGCTTTACTACGGCGACATAACGATCAACCGAACCCTTACCTTTACCCATTCGCACTTCAAGAGGCTTTTTGGTAATTGGTCTATCTGGAAAAATCTTAATCCAAACACGCCCACCCCTTTTGATGTGACGAGTCATGGCAATACGTGCAGCTTCAATCTGTCTGGCAGAAATTCTTCCGCCTTCAAGGACTTGAAGCCCAAAAGTACCGAATGCTAGATGCGACCCTCTCCAGGCTTTTCCCCGGATGCGCATCTTTTGCATTTTTCTAAATTTTAATCTTTTTGGTGATAGCATCTTTTACTCTTTTCTCTCTTTTCTTTGTTCGCACACGTACGAAAATTTACTTAGAGTTGATCCCCTGTATATATCCACACCTTGATTCCAATAATTCCATACGTTGTTTTTGCACTGATTTGCGCATAGTCAATCTTTGCTCTCAACGTATGAAGAGGAACCCTTCCTTCCATATAACGTTCTCGCCTAGACATCTCAGCTCCGCCAAGTCGTCCAGAACACTCAATCCGAATCCCTTGAGCACCATTCTTCATGGACATTCCGATTGCTTTTTTCATGGCTCTTCGAAAGGAAACGCGACGCTCTAATTGCTGGCGAACATTATCGCCCACGATGAAAGCGTTTAAGTCAGGTTTTTTGATATCAAAAACATTAAGGGTTGGCTCACCTGATTTGATTTTGCACTTCTGGATCAACTCCATACGAAGAGACTCAGCACCAGCGCCTTTTTTACCAATAATAATACCAGGCCTACTGCTGTACACGTTAACTTTCATGTTACGAGCAGCTCGTTCAATCTCAACCTTTGCTACACCTGCGGATGCGTACTTCTTCATTACAAAGTCACGAATACGCATGTCTTCTTTTAGGAGGTCAGCATAGTTTCCTTTGCTAAACCAGCGAGAAGACCATGTGCGGTTTACGCCAAGTCTAAAACCTTCTGGATGTACTTTTTGTCCCACTTAATCATTCCTTCTTAACTAAAGGTTCTGCGAATCTATAGAAGACTCGCCAATTACTCGTTACTTCTCGGCTAATTTCACAGTTATATGTGAAGTTCGCTTACGCATTGGAGTCGCTCTACCCTGTGCTCTGGGAAGCCAACGATAGGTCGTTTTCCCTTCGCCAACATAGATCTCTTTGACCACCAACTGATCCACATCAACTGTTGCTTGCTGACTCGCATTAGCAACGGCTGACTCAATAAGTTTTTTAACCATAGGAGCAGCTTTTTTATGCGTATAAGCCAATGTGTCGATTGCAGTTTGAACACGCTTTCCGCGCACCAAATCAACTACGAGTCTTGCTTTACGCGCCGAAATAGTCACCTTGTTCAGTTTTGCCTGATAAAGTGTTTGCTCTTCTTTTTTTGCGTTTGTCTTTTTTGCCATGTCGCAACCTACTTCCTACTACTTTTTATCTTTTCCGTGTTTTGTGTACCCACGCGTTGGAGCAAACTCACCGAGTTTCATTCCAACCATGTTTTCAGACACAAATACCGGGATATGTTTTTTTCCATTGTGAACCATAAATGTCAGTCCGACGAACTCAGGAAGAATCGTAGAACGGCGGCTCCAAGTAACAACTGGCTTCTTGTCTTTCATCGCCTTTTCAGCTTTTTGCATCAGGTGATGATCGACGTAAGGTCCTTTTTTAAGCGATCTTGCCATTATCTATTAACCTTTCTTCTTCTTCGCACGTCTGCGAATAATATCTTTGTTGGTACGCTTGTTCTTACGCGTCTTATAACCCTTGGTTGGCATAGCCCATGGAGATACTGGGTGACGCCCACCAGAGGTACGGCCTTCACCACCACCATGAGGGTGATCTACAGGGTTCATTGCTACACCTCGAACGGTCGGCCTGATACCCATCCAGCGTTTACGGCCAGCTTTACCAATTTTTCTATTAAAGTGGTTTCCATTTGAAACGCTACCAATGGTTGCAAAGCAAGCTTCAGGGACTCTTCTCATTTCACCAGAGGGCATTTTGAGCTGAGCGTAACCATTTACTCGACCTAGCAGTTGGACAGACGCCCCTGCAGACCTTGCAAGCTGGCCACCTTTTCCAGGCTTCATTTCAATATTGTGTACCTGCGTACCCAGCGGAATATTTTTAAGAGGCATTGCGTTGCCCGGCTTAACATCTGTTTCGTTGCCCGCAATAACCGATGCACCTTTTTTGATACCAGCAGGTGCCAGTATATATCCACGCTCTCCATCTTTATAAAGAATACGCGCTAAAAAAGCTGTTCTGTTCGGGTCGTACTCGATGTACTCCACTTTGCCTTCGATTTCACGCTTCGTTCTTCCGAAGTCAATCATTCTGTAGCGTCTTTTTACTCCACCACCTCTGTGACGGACGGTGATACGACCAGTGTTGTTTCTACCACCTGAGTTTCTGAGTTCAGAAGTGTGTGAGCGCATAGGCTTTACACGGTCAACTAAATGGCGATACTCGGGTATCGAGGTCGCTCTTTGGCTAGGGGTGGTTGGCTTTAAGATTCTCATAGACATAAAATCAATTCCTTAAGCTTATTGGTCTTCGAACAAAGGCAGCTTTTGACCGTCTTTGAGCTGGATCATCGCAAACTTACGAGCTTTTGGTTCAGTCAATACGCGCCCTTTTTTCTTCACCTTACCTCGGCGAATTTGCGTCTTAATTGTCTTAACCTTTACTTCGTAAATCTTCTCGATCGCATTTGCGATATCTTTTTTTCCGGCTTTACGATCTACAATAAACGTGTAGAACCCAGCTTTTTCGCGCTGATCAGTGGCCTTCTCTGAAAGATGCGGCTTCTTAATTACTTCGTATGCATTCATCGATATTCCTCTGCCCTTACTCGGCTGCTTCGCCAATTTTTTCGCTAAACCTAGATTCCAACGACTGTAGGCCATTTGTACTCATGATCACGCAAGGGTGAGCCAACACATGTTCAGCATTGACTTCGTCCGCGCAAATTGCATGGCTGCCATACATGTTGCGAACCGACTTATACAAAAAGTCGTCTTTTCTTTTGTCGACAAATAGAGCTTTTGCTGTGTCAAAGCCACCAAGAATTTTACGTGCGGCTTTTGTACTGTATTCTTTCATCTCTAAGTCATCGACTACAAACAGAGAGTTGTTTTGCAAACGATCTGTTAGCGCCATAGCAAGCGACTTGCGTTTTGCTTTTTTGTTCGTGGAAAGCGTGTAATCTCTAGGCTGAGGACCGTGAGACACCGCACCACCATAATGATGTGGTGATCTTTTTGTACCCTGACGAGCACCACCACTTCCTTTTTGCTTAAATGGCTTTTTACCTGTTCCCGTTACAGTTGAACGAGTCTTAGTTGCATGCGTACCTTGACGGCGATTTGCACGGTATGCCTTTACAACTTCGTAGAGTAAATGGTCTTGAACTTCTACACCCAGCAGGTCATCGCTGACGTCAGTAGATCCAGATTTCTTTCCACTCAAATTATAGAGGTCTATTTTCATTTAGCCCCTCACTTTCTTATTGCTTGGCTTCAAAACAAGGTAGCCATTACGATGTCCTGGGACAGAGCCTCTGATAGCTACTGTTTTTGCAGCTGCATCAATATCTACAATTTTCAAGTTTTGAACAGTGATTTGGTTCGTACCCATATGGCCTGGCATTTTCTTGTTTTTCATAACGCGGCCCGGAGTCGTTCTGCAACCAAGAGAACCTGGGCGCCTGTGAAAATGCGAACCGTGCGTTCTTCTACCCGTTTTGAAACCATGACGCTTGATAGCACCTTGGAATCCACGTCCTTTTACAATGCCTGTTATATCAAGGTTTTGAACACCGGTAAGGAGCTCTACACCAATGTTTGATCCAACCTTGTAGCTTGCATCTTGTGCCGGAGCGGCTTCTTCGCCTTCTGCAGCCTCTGCATCGCCTGTATTAGCTTTTGCTTCTAAAGAATCAAGAGCTACCCTGTATTCGACAAAGCGTGAGTAATTGTCTTCTACTCCAACTTTTCTCAAACGAGCGATATCAGCTTTAGTTAGATTTTTTTCTGCCTTAGCAAAATAGCCAACCTGCACAGCTTCATACCCATTTTTTTCTTGGGATAGCTGCTTTGTTATTTTTTGGTCTTCGATCTGAAGAAGGGTAACTGGCACCATACGACCTTGGTCATCGACGACCCTAGTCATGCCTACCTTTCTTGCTATCAGTCCCATTGCTTTCATTACTGCTTCCTTTTATCAGAACCCTTAATCATTCGTGGAAGAAGGGCTTAAATTAAAGTGTCTTCACTACCTATAAGTTTTGATCTGCACGTCTACACCAGAAGCTAAGTCCAGCTTCATGAGAGCATCGATTGTTTGTTGCTTAGGTGACATGATGTCGATCATTCGTTTATGCGTTCGGATTTCAAACTGCTCACGCGATTTCTTATCAACGTGAGGTGAACGCAAAACTGTAAACCGATTTATATTTGTTGGCAGTGGAACTGGACCCGCGATACGTGCCCCTGTCTCTTTTGCCCGCTCAACAATCTCGGCAGCTGCACGATCCACTAACTGGTGGTCGTAAGCTCTTAAGCGGATGCGAATCTTTTCGCTCTTCATTCGGTCGCTACCTCATTCCTTACAATTGAATTTGCGTAAAATAATTACGGCAAACCTGCCACGATCTGAAGGACCATTCCTAAAATAGATCGTAACTTCGCTCTCTGTTGTAAGCTTGCAAACGTCTACCCGATATTTATTTAGACTTGAAGATCAAGCCGGTCGGGCATCGTTCCTTTGAGGGGCATAGGCCGCACAAAAGTCGGCTTACCAGCAGAACGCAATAAGAAGACGGTTTTAAAGAAATGCAGGCTGTTCGTCAAGAGGGGAATGTCCGCCGAGGCTCTAGTGTGCAAAAAAAGGACGATAAAAAAGTCTCCGCTTCTAAGAAGGGAGACTCTATAAGGCAAATGATTAAAAACAAGGCCTAGTGACCGAACTTCCTAATTTGCTTTGCTAGCCTTTTACGAGCTGCAATTCTTTTCTTTTTTAGCTTAATACTTGGCTTCTCATAGAACTCTCTTTTACGGACATCTGAGATAACCCCGGATTTTTCCACTTGTTTTTTGAAAGCCTTAAGGGCTTTTTCGATGGGTTCCCCGTCTCTTACTTTGATTCCTGGCATGTTATTCCTTACTGAGAATGTTCCAAACGTCGATCCATAGAGATACAAATATGGAGTAAATCGGTCAAGCAATCATTATCTCTCTTTTTCTTATACCCATAATTAAGCTAACCTATTCAAATTGTTTTATTTTTAAATTCAAGTGGTATAGGAGGGCAGCATGTTTGCGATTAAAAATACAGCAACGCTAGCTAAAATGAACGACTTTGGGCTTTTAATTTTGCGGCTTTCAGCCGGTGGCATGATGGCTTTTGGGCATGGCCTAGGCAAACTGACTGGAGTTTTAAAGGGTGGAGGAGCAAGCTTCCCAGACCCTTTAGGTATTGGAGGACAGCTGAGCTTGGGTCTAGCCGCTGGAGCGGAGTTTTTTGCTGCTTTATTGATCATCCTAGGGCTTAAAACACGGCTTTCAGCGATACCTCTTGTCTTTTCAATGGCAGTTGCAGCTTTCCTTGTGCACGGAAACGACCCCTTTATGAAAAAAGAAAAAGCCCTTCTCTACCTAGTGATGTTCCTAGTAGTTTTATTTTGCGGTCCAGGTAAGCACAGCGTTGATTCTAAATTAAGAAAGTAAAGTTAGGTCCTCAGCATGGCCGCTATCTAAATTCCCCGCACCCTTTTATAAAATCTCTACATGTAATGTGGTAATATAGAGGTAGGTCCCCCTGGCTGCGGAAATAACTCCGGCTAAGGATCTATAAGCTAAATGCTTAGGAGAGGAGGTGGTGCTTTGGTGAAGATACAATTCGCTAATAGGAGTACGGAGGTGTCCCTCTTTTAAGAGAACACCTCAACGAAGCTCTCTTCCGACTTAGCTTTACGTAAGTAAGGTTTGAACCAAGAGAGAACTCCTGCCGGCTCTGCTTTTACTTTAAAAAGGCATGAGCCGGTTTTATTTTAGGGGCTGCTTATAACTATTTAGCATTAGCAAAAGGTAACCTAGCTACCGATTACGGGTTCAACTAAGTATTTACCTGGACGTCCGTCGGGTACTTCCCGTTAAAACAAGCCATACAAAAACGCCCGGTTTCTTCGGAACCACCAGCTTTTTCACCCAGGGCACGCATCAACCCATCTTGACTTAAAAAAGCAAGCGAGTCTGCGCCGAGATGCTCGCACATCTGTTGAATGCTGTGCTTAGATGCCATTAAGTTCTCGCGGTCAGGGGTATCTACACCATAAAAACAAGAGTGCGTGATAGGAGGGGAGCCAATTCGCATATGTACCTGTTTTGCGCCAGCATCTCTTAACATCCGGATGATTTTGACCGAAGTAGTGCCTCGCACAATCGAGTCGTCAATTACCGCCACAGATTTACCAGCTAACACGCTTGTTACAGCATTCAGCTTAAGGCGCACTCTAAACTCGCGCTTGTCTTGAGTCGGCTGAATAAAGGTTCTTCCTATATAGTGGTTGCGAACCAAGCCAATTTCTACAGGTTTTTGCATTTGCTCACCGTAGCCCATTGCAATCGGTACGCCCGAGTCGGGAACGGCAATAACAACATCAATCTGTGAAGGGCTCTCTTTCGCTAAAACACGGCCAATTTTTTTGCGTGTTTCATACATCGACAAACCAAAATGCTTACTGTCAGGCCGAGAAAAGTAGATGGGCTCAAAAGAGCAGAATTTATGAGGCTTTTTTTCACGGGCAAAGGTCGATACGGGCTCTTTGCCTGGAATGATCCGGACAATCTCTCCTGGTTCAACCTCTCTAACATACTCAGCTCCGAGCAGGTCAAGCGCGCAACTTTCAGAAACCACAAACCAAACATCTTTAGAGTTGCCGTTAGCGTCTTTTTCGGTTTTTTTACCTAGGACCAGTGGGCGGAAACCGTGCGGATCACGTACTGCATAAAGAGCATCCTGGGTCAGTATAGCAAGGCTATAGGCGCCTTCCACCTTATCCATCACTATCTGGATGGATTCTTCCATCCGTCTTCGCTGGTTTTTTGCCAACAAATGTATAAAAATTTCACTGTCTACCGTCGAGCGGAAAACACTCCCATCCTCTTCAAGGCTTTTACGTATTGAACCAGCGTTTGTAAGGTTGCCGTTGTGAGCAATGGCAACATGGCCAAGGCTCCCCGAAAAAGAAAAAGGCTGGATATTTGATTCTCTTTTTTCGCCGTGAGTTGAATAACGAACATGCCCTAGAGCTGAAACACCCTCAAGCTCTGCCAGTCTCGCCTCATTAAAGACTTCGTCTACAAGCCCATGAGCACGGCGTGTGTAAAAACGCTTCGACTCAGGCGAGCCGTTCACACCCAAAGAAACAATTCCGCAGGCCTCTTGTCCGCGGTGCTGAAGTGCATACAAGCTAAGGTAAGTATAATAGGCGGCATTCTCACTGCCGATCACACCAACAACCCCACACTCTTCGCGTAATTTATCTTGCGAATCATCTAAACTCATCTCAGTCCACCCTTCCAAGCATTATGCAAGTTGAGCATGTTCAGAGCTTGACCGTCAAGCCTTAGCTCAGAAGTACCTGTGAAACTCACTTCACCAAGTGAAAGAGCCTTTATGCCCGGCGGCAACGCCTCAGCCAACTCAGAAGCAAAAGCGATATAGCCTTGGTTTCTAGCAAGCCAAAAAGTATGGCTATCGATTTCTTTAGGGGTATTTAAATGTACCGCAACTTTTTGACTGCAAGCAACCATTTTAAGAATTGTCGCCAAGGCTCCGCTCGAGGCTACGTCTCTACAAGCAAACAAGGGTGTTTTTTCGTTCCAGCTGTGAATAGCAGCCCCTGCTGTGGTTTCATAACCGTAATCAACCGCTGCAAGATCGTTTGTTTTTATACCTTTGACCCTTGCAAAAATACTTCCGACCCACGAGTGGTCCCACTCATCCGGGCCAAGCCAATAAACACTTATGCTTTTTTCTGTGTTTTTCTTATAGCGGCCAAGCAACGCAGCCGGGATAGCTCTATGGACGTCCTCTATTTTTCCAACCATACCAATCATTGGGGTTGGGTGAATACTGGTCGAGCCGGTTTCGTTATACAAACTGACATTGCCGCCAATCACAGGAGCATCTAGCTCTTTGCACGCTATAGTCATCCCATCTACCGAATCGGAAAACTGCCGCATGATTTGGGGATCTTCAGGGTTACCAAAGTTCATACAATCTGTAATTGCCAGCGGCCTCCCACCAGCTGCATAAACCATCCTTGCGGCTTTTAAAACTGCGTGTTCGGTTCCTAGAGATGCGTTTTCAGCCGTTAAATCTTCTTCGCAAGCAGCGCTTATAACCACACCTACGTCTTTATTTTTTGTCCAATCAGACTGTGGCCAAACCACAGCGGCACCTTGGTGCTCAGGACCAAAGATCGTCCGAAGGCCTATGTGCTGATCATAGCGATGATACACATCTGCATGGCACGGCTTTGCTTTTAAAACTTCCTCTAACTCTTTTTGCCAGTTCAGCTTACCAAAAGATATTTGTGCATTTTGCGCCACGTAGGTTGGCGAAGCGGCCATCGGACGTTCATACTTGGGCGCGGCATCCGTCAAGGGGCCGACCGGGATATCGACTTCCAGAGCACCGTCAAAGACGACCTGCATCCTAGCTGTATCGGTCACGCTGCCAATAATGTCATAGGCGAGCTCCCATTTTTGAATTAGCTTTTCTAGCTCCGGCCACTTCTCTGGCGTACAAACCATCAACATTCGCTCCTGCGATTCGCTGAGTAAAAGTTCGTAGGCGGTCAAAGGTGTTTTGGTTCGAATCGGCACCCGCGTAAAATCTAGGTACAAGCCATTTCCAGCCCGGCCTGCCATCTCGACAGCAGACGAGGTCAACCCCGCAGCCCCCATGTCCTGCAACCCTATCACAAGGTTTCTATCTAGGATCTCAAGGGTAGCTTCGAGCAAAATGTTTTCCATAAAAGGATCGCCAACCTGGATGGTTGTTTTGTTTTCGGATTTTTTCGTTTTATCATCTGCCGAATCTGCAAAGCTTTCCGAGGCCATCGTCGCACCGTGAATACCGTCTCTTCCCGTTGCAGAACCAACATAAATGACGTAGTTGCCCACACCACTGGCAAAGCCTTTAAAGATACGATCTTTATGGATTGCACCAACGGTCATGGCATTCACCAGGCAATTGCCATTGTAGCTTTTATGAAAACTCAAGTTTCCACCTACTGTGGGAACCCCCACACAGTTGCCATAGTCACCGATACCGTCGACGACTTTTTCCAAAAGATTTTTGGTTTTAGGGTGTGTTTTTTCACCGAACCGAAGGCAATTAAAGTTTGCGATAGGCCGTGCGCCCATGCAAAACACATCACGCATGATCCCACCAACACCTGTGGCAGCGCCGTGATAGGGCTCTAGATAGCTCGGGTGATTGTGGCTCTCCATTTTAAACGCGACGCAATAGTCACCGTCGATATGCACTACCCCAGCGTTTTCTCCAGGACCTACCACTACCTGCTGCGCTTGTGTCGGCAGCCGTCCCAGATGAACCCGCGAGGATTTATAGCTGCAATGCTCACTCCACATTGCAGAGAACACACCAAGTTCAGAAATGGTAGGAGCCCTGCCCATCACCTCACGCAAAATTCCGTACTCATCTTTTGCAATTTTATGTTTCGGTAAAAGTGTGTCTAAGGCACTTTCGTCGATCAAGCAAGCAAGCGCTGGTAGCTTTTGTGGCATGTTTACAGGTGTTTTTGTCGAAGTCATTACAGAGAGCCTTTTGTTGAGGTTCTTGGTATTCATCTAAGGATTTATCACCCTTTGTTTGGCCATACTTAAAAATTCTTTTAGAACCCACTGGCCATCGCTGGACCCACCGATGGATCTCGCCGAGGCGCGCTCCGGGTGTGGCATCATCCCCCAAACGTTACCTTGTTTGTTTGCAATGCCTGCAATGTCTTCAGTAGATCCGTTGGGGTTTTGTTTGTAGCGAAGAAGTATTTGCTGGTTGTTCTTTAAATTTTCTAGCACCGCTTGATCACAAAAATAACGCCCCATACCGTGTGCAATGGGCACGCTTAGAGTTTTTGGAGCTAATAAAAACCTGCTTTTATCCGGAATAAGTTCTGTGTAAAAGCACAGAAACTCCCCATCAGCGTTGGGAAGCAAGGCCCCAGGAAGCATCTTTGATTCTGTCAGCACCTGAAAGCCGTTGCAAACCCCTAGGATTGGCACGCCTGCATCGGCCGCAACCTTAAGCTTTAGGAGTAGAGGTGAACGCGAAGCTATTGCACCTGCACGCAGGTAATCTCCATAGCTAAAACCACCTGGAAGAATGTAAGCGTCGCACAGAGGAAGTTCAGCCTCTTGATGCCAAATTTTTTGGACTGTAACTGAAAATTGTTGACCATAGTCTCGCGGCAAGCCGAGCATCCAATCATCAAAATTGTTGCTGGCCGGAAATTGAAAAACTCCTATGCGCATATTTAGCCCTCGGTGCTATCAAAAATTCGAATGGAATAAGTCTCTGAGACCGGGTTTACCAATAACCGTGAGCACACTTTATCTACAAAGGCTTCGGCTTTATCGAGATCGTCGCCAAAAGAGTCTTTGTCTAAGCTGAGCCGAAAAATTCTAGCAGTATCTACCGACCTAAGCTGATCAGGGAATTCATGATCTATTTTTGCGTGTATTGCTCGCGCCTCGGGATCCAACACTTCTGGTTTGAGTGTTACGGTGACTTCAGCTTCTAGCTGCTTTGAGGTCATCACATGATCTCCCGCTTGTTATCCCACTATAACAGTAGGAATGGTATCGATGCGGTCATTCTAGCCAAATTATAGCCAAGAGTCGAGGAGTCTTAAGGGTGCTCTTGGCCCCGTTTGACTTCAGGCCATTGCAAGTTTGGTGAGACTAGCCCATATAACTACCCGAGCCATTAGAATAGGCCTAAAAAATCAAAACAATGAAAACAATGAAAACTAACTATTCTTTCCCGTGTTCCCGCTAAGCCTACTACTTTAGGTTTGTTTCAACCCTGTATTTTTTCAATAATATTAAATACTTAAAATAACTCGATTTTATATGAATTTTTAACTTTTATACTCTCGCGAGAACTGTTACGAGATGCATTAAGTAGAACTTTTTCACGGCAATACGGATCCCATGAAAATCACCAAAAGACTCAAAATCACCTTACATTCAGCACTACTAGCCCTAATGTTTTCTTTATTGCTTATTGGCCAGCCAGCCGATGCAGCAGATAAAAAGACAAAACCTTCTCTAAAACAGATCTGTGCTGGGTTCTTTAAAAGCTTGGCCAAGCATGGGTTTGGACCACTTGACGTAGAGCTCACACAAAAAATCTTTCAAGAAAACGAGCTGCGTGAAGCTACTTCACGAGAGCTTAAAGCTTTGGAGAAGCTCCATCAGATTGGTTCCGATACAAGCAAGCTGACAGAGGAGCATATAGAAAAAAAATACCGCGGCGCACGTCGCGGAGAGCTCCACCTCCGAGAAGACACCTCGCGTGCGCTTATACAGTTAGGTGCGCTTGGGCCCACAAGAAAACCAAAAGAAAGGCGCAGGCTCCTCCTCCAAAGAAAACAAAAAGCCACAAAAAAGAGCTCAACCAAACCTAAAGATGCAAACACGGAGTTCTTTGACCAGTTTATCGGGCCCATTTTAAAAAAAGGCAAGTCGTGGCCAGAAATCACCAAACTAGTCAACGAATCCTTAGAGTTCGCAGAGCACAATAAAGATAGTCTTGACTGGGACTACCTTTCCAGATCCTTTTTAACACTGCAACCGCGCCTTTACAGTGTTTTTGTTTTTTTGATGCCGGCGATGGACAGGTGGCCTACTCAAAAGGTTGTTGAAGCTGCGTCGAAAGAAGGTCTTTCAAAACACTATGAAACGTTTTTGCACCTTCTTTTAATCTCCCGCAGAGAAAAAACACCAGAGGCGCTTGAGCTTTTGAAGCGCAAAATGGACTGGGAAAACACTATACTCACCAATGCTGGCGCGGACATTGTAAGAGTTACACGCTTTGCTTACGAGTCAGAAGCAAGAACGAACGAGCAGGATAGAGACTTGGTTCGAGAAGAAACACTCGCGTTTGCTCGCCTGCTAAAAAACTCTGAAGAAGCTCGGGTTCATGCATCTGTACTAAAAGATGCCGTTTTTGAGTCCCGAGAATTGCTCGAGGCCTTTGCTGTCACAAGGCAACACAGGTACGTTCGTAGCTGGATCTTCAAAATTTCGAGAACATCTGCAGACTGGGATTATGCAGTCAAGGTATTGAGCTCTTCGATTAAACCAAAGTCAGAAGAAAAGAGTGAAGTGAGCGGCAAACCTATAGTGACCGATTACTTTGAAATCATAGAGCACATGATTCGCCTAGAAAAAAAGTACGAACACATAGAAAGCGACACTGAGCAAAACGAATCGTTTTTGAACTTTCTTGTGGAAGTTCCGATTGAAAGAGTTCCTATTGCATTTCAGAATTTATACTTTGAGTCATCAGGCGTAGA
>JALZUO010000149.1 GCA_023301565.1 Oligoflexales bacterium | reverse complement strand
CTTTTTAGAAGCTCTGTCTACGAAAAAAATATATGGCAGCAAAAAAACAGCCATCGTCAAAATCATCTCAGAAAAACTTTCTGAAGAACAAAGAGTTGAGCTTTCTACAGAAACCCAAGAGAACCTTGAAAAACTCGTCCTGGAATCTAAAGATAGCACTATAGGTGCGCTGCTCATCGAAGCTCTGCTTAAATCAAGCGATAGCGACCTAAGAGGCGTCGATATAGCAGCTCGTTCCGCCTTCTTTCGAGCTAACATCGAAACCATTGAGGCCTTTGCTTGTTGCGTAAGTCAAGAAACCGCAATAGGTATCATTCAAAAATTAAGTCAAAACCATGAAAACCACCAAGAGATTGTAAAAATATTTGGTCGAAGAGCCAACCAAGAACAACTTGCCCTATATTATTTGCAGAACTTTCGCTCTTGGAATAGACACGCTTCGCGCGACCCACTTTTAGCTTATTTTATAAAGTCGAATGGCCCCGGTTTAGAAATTATCCGAGACAACGCTTATGAAATGAACCTCGAGAGTCTCAAAAACTTTCAGCTTGCTGAACACCTAGAAAAAAAAGGCATCGTGCAAGACCGAAATTTTTTAGCAAAACTAAAAGTACGCAAAAAAGAAAAAGCGCAGAAGCGCATTGCAAAAAACAAATCAGCCTCAACCACGATTCAATCTAAAAGTAGGCAAAAAAAACAACCTGAATTTGAATCCGAAACAGAGGTCAGCTCTGCTGAACAAGAAAAAGTTAGGCTAAAACCCTTGGCCGAGTACAGCGAAGAAGAGCTAAGCAACCTCATCAAAAGTGTGTCTTTTTCGGCACTTTATGCCCGAAAGATTTTATCTGCACTCCAGAAGTTGGAAAGACGGGAAAAAGAAGCAGTCTACCATTTTGCTTACAGTATGAAAGCCGGGACCAAACTAGACGAACTCGGCATGAAATCAATGGTTCGAAGTTCCGTTTATCACTTCACACCAGTTAAGAAAAGAAACCACAGGTTAATTTTGGGTGTGACAAAAAAATCTGGATTAAAAATGTTTTTTCTGGAAAACTTCAAATCTGGAAGCGAAGTAAACTCTTACGAAAGAGCTGCAAAGAAAGTTCAAAAAGAAATCAAGGCAGAGTAGGCTGTTTTCTGCTGCAAACTGATTGTGCGTTTTTTTTCATGCGTTCTTCCCTATTGATTCTATAAAAAAGAGCCCGGAACTGTGCCCGGACTCAAAAAACAAACTATCTTACTACTCAAAGGTCAAACTTAATCCCTTGTGCTAGCGGAAGGGTGTCTCCGTAGTTAATTGTGTTTGTCTGCCTGCGCATATAAGCCTTCCATGAATCAGAGCCAGACTCTCTGCCGCCGCCAGTATCCTTTTCGCCACCAAAGGCTCCGCCAATTTCTGCGCCAGATGTACCTATGTTTATATTGGCAATCCCACAGTCTGAGCCCGCCGCAGATAAAAACTGTTCTGCTTCTTGCAGCTTGTCAGTAAATATCGCAGAAGACAGACCTTGCGGAACATTATTTTGCATTTCGATCGCAGAGTCGATGCCGCCAGCATAGGGAATTAAATAAAGTATCGGAGCAAAGGTTTCGTGTTGGACAATAGCCATTTCGTTTTTGGCAACAGCAACCGCTGGAGTGACGTAACAGCCAGATTCATAACCACTACCTGAAAGCGGCTCACCACCATAAACAACCTCGCCACCTTGCTCTTTTACTGCAGAAAGCGAGGCTTGCATCGCAGCGACAGCGTCTTTGTCAATTAATGGCCCTACATGGTTTGCGGTATCCAAAGGGCTTCCTATTTTTAGGCCTTTATAAGCCCCAAGGATGGTCTCTTTTACTTGATCAAACATATTTTCAGGCACCAGCAGCCTACGCGTAGACGTGCAACGCTGACCGCAGGTCCCGACCGCACCAAAAACAATAGCCGGCAGCGAAAGCTTTAGGTTTGAATTTTTTGTAAGAATAATAGCGTTGTTTCCACCGAGCTCAAGCAAGCTTTTACCTAGCCTCGAGCCGACGACCTCAGCAACACGCCTTCCCATCCTTGTAGATCCGGTTGCCGAAACAAGCCCAACCCTTTTGTCCGAGATAAGTGTTTCGCCAATTTCTGCCACATCGCCGACGATGGTACTCATCAGCCCGGCAGGCAGGTTATTTGCTTTTGCGACCTTACTCCAAAGCTGCATACAAGCAGCCGCGGTAAGTGGGGTCTTCTCTGAAGGCTTCCAAATAGAGACGTTTCCGCAAACTGCAGCAACCATAGAATTCCATGCCCATACAGCCACTGGGAAATTAAAAGCTGAGATGATGCCAACAACGCCAATTGGATGCCATTGTTCGTACATGCGGTGTTCACTACGCTCCGAGTGCATGGATAGGCCGTAAAGCTGACGCGACAACCCAACGGCAAAGTCACAGATGTCGATCATCTCTTGAACTTCGCCCAAACCCTCTTGCAAAGACTTTCCCATTTCCCAGGAAACGAGTGCTCCCAAAGCATCTTTATTGTCGCGCAAAGTGTCTCCGTACTGACGGACTATTTCTCCTCTTTTAGGTGCTGGCATGGTGCGCCAAACCTTAAAAGCAGCCTGCGAGGTTTTCACTAACTTTTCGTAATCAGCCTTTGAAGCCTTTGCATTTTTCCCTAGCTCTTTTCCATCCACGGGAGAAGAAATTTTAAAAACACCTGAACCAGAGCCATAAGACTCAACCCCATCCATCACGGCCGGCTGAGTGTTACTCAAACCAAAGGTAGATATAATTTGTTCTTTTGATAGAGCTGTTGCCAAAACAAGCCTCCTTTAAATCGATAATTGCTGAAGATTAACCAGGACAGCCTACTACAGAGGCCATCCAAAGAGCATAACAAGGCAGAAACGCTGCTTAAAATATGGGACCTCAAACTGAGGTAAAATAGAGATCATTTTCAAACGAGGAATAGCTTATGTCATCCACAATCATTTGGACGCGAAGCAAGCAAGCGTGGCTAAAAGACCAACGATTATTTTCGGGTAGCGAACAAGTGTTGCATATCCCAACCCTTCAGATTGAGTTTGAAAAAATTGATTTGAGCCCACTTATTTCTCAAAAATTTGACGGCGTGATTTTCACTTCTGCAAACGCGGTAAAAGCCGTGGAGATTCAGCCAAAGGCTACAGAGCTTGTGCGTGAATGTGGAAACATCATCGCTTTTGGAAAACAAACGAGAGAGGCTCTTGCCGCACAAAACTACGAGGTGAATTTTTTTGAAAATGCACAAACTGGCAAACAGCTCTGTGAGGCTCTAAACAAAGAAAAGGGGAACCACTATCTTTTTATCGGAGCCCAAAACCCAGCCACAGACTTTAAGGCTGGGCTAAGCAACCACCGTGTTTCAGCTCTTTCTGTCTACCGAACCGAAATCCTCGCTTTGAGCTCGCAGGCCCGAAGCAGCATCGAGGCCAGCAAAGGGGTTGTCTGTCTTGCTAGCCCCTCCGCTGCCGAAGCCTTTCGCACAAAACCCGCCAAGACCCTCGAGCTTGTGTGTGTATGTATTGGGCCTACCACCGCAAAAGCGGCTAAAAAGCTATTTTCTGAGGTCTACGAGCTAGAATCTGCTAGCTTGGAGCTGCTGGCAGAAAAAGCTAAAGTTCTTGCCAAGAGATAAGCAAAAGCGCTAAATCGCCTGACCCTAAATCAAGGTGATTTTTAGGCCTACTCAGTGTAAACCTGCTGTACAGGAGGGTGCCCACACTGAAACCACACCTAAACAATGACCTTGAGCCAATCCCAAAGACAGAAGAGATTTCTTTGCTGATCAGCGGTGGGGTCGATAGTTCCGTCGCCCTTGGCCTGTTAAAAGAAGCAGGCTTTAAGGTTCGAGCACATTATTTAAAAATTTGGCTCGAAGATGAGCTCACCTACCTGGGTGACTGTCCCTGGCAAGAAGATTTAGAGTTTGCCCGCAGTGTTTGCGACTCCTACGATACACCCTTAGAGGTGATGCCTCTGCAACGCGAATATGAACAGAAAGTTATTCAGTATACGCTTAGTGAGCTAAGAGCTGGCGGCACGCCAAGCCCGGATCTTTTTTGCAACTCCATGATCAAGTTTGGTGCTTTTGCTGACAAGTCTCAAAGCAAGTGGATTGCCACGGGCCACTACGCCCGCGCCATACATACATTTGATGGTGAGACCGTTACAAGCTCGTCTCTTTGTAAAGCAGCTGATTTAGTAAAAGATCAAACCTATTTTCTTTCGCAACTTTCTCAGGCTCAGCTGCAAAAGATTATATTTCCGTTGGGACAGTTAGAGAAAAACCAGGTACGGCAGCTTGCAAAAGATTGGAATCTTGCCAATGCTACAAGGCGTGATTCGCAAGGGATATGTTTTTTAGGAAAGATCCCTTACCGCGAGTTCGTCAAACATCATCTTGGCGAGAAGAGCGGACCCATTATTCACCGCAAAACCGGAAAAGCCGTCGGCGAGCACTTGGGCAGCTGGTTCCACACAATCGGACAGCGCAAAGGACTCGGCCTCAGCGGTGGCCCGTGGTTTGTAGTCGCAAAGGATTTTGCTGAAAACATTGTTTTTGTGGACCATGAGCCTGAAGCTACTGGTGTGAGCTGCATCGATGTCTGCAACTTCAACTGGCTACAGCCTCCTTCTCCAAAGCTTCTAGGCAGCGGCTTGACAGCAAAACTACGGCACGGGTCACAAACCGTGAAATGCCGCGTATCCTTTGCTGAAGAAAATTGCCAGCAACTGCGCGTCACCCTAGAGGGACCCGACCGCGGCGTCGCTTCAGGGCAATTTTGTGTCTTGTTTCATCAGAATATCTGTCTCGGCTCTGGTAGAATAAAGATATAAGCATCTAAAACCAGTGGAGTAGTTTCGATTTGAAGATCTCAAAACAGAAGATTATTATTTTAGCCGTACTAGTAGCCCTTATTGGGTGCTTTTTTTACTTCGATCTAGGCTCTTACCTAAGCTTTGACTACATCAAGCAAAAACAGGCAAGCTTCGAAGCCTTTTATGCCAAAAACGCATTTTTGATGATTGCACTCTACTCTCTTGCCTATATCTCTGTTGTCGCCATTAACATTCCAGGCGCTGCAATTCTTACTCTTTTGGGCGGTGCGATTTTTGGAGTTTTCTGGGGATCTATCATTGTTTCCTTTGCGAGTTCTATCGGAGCCACATTGGCATTTATTGGCTCCAGATTTTTTCTAAAAGATTGGGTACAAAGCAAGTTTGGCAGCTACCTTGAAACCATCAACAAGGGTGTCGAAAAAGAGGGTGCATTTTACTTGTTCACCTTGAGGCTGGTGCCTGTCGTTCCGTTTTTCGTGATCAACCTAGTAATGGGTCTAACCCCTATGAAAGCCTCGACTTTTTACTGGGTTTCGCAGCTTGGCATGCTTGCCGGAACGATTGTATACGTTAATGCGGGTACCCAGCTAGCTTCGTTAGATTCCCCTGCTGGGATCTTGTCTCCGTCCCTGCTAGCATCTTTTGTTTTACTTGGTATATTCCCTCTAATCGCTAAAAAGCTGGTGGGTTGGTTAAAGCCAAAATAACCCAGCTATCAAAACAGACTGGGACTTTGTAAAAAAATGAAAAAAATATTTTGGATAGGCGGCGTCGTTGTTTTTTTGAGTGTTGCCGCAAGCCTAGTGCTAGCTGTTACCTATGGCGAGAAAGAGGCCATGTTCTTTTCTGGCAAGGTAACTCTAGACCCAAGCCTTGAAAATGATGCCCGCGACATAAGAACTTTGTACATAAGTTTGTTTGACGATGAGGTCGAGTCGCGAAGACCTTACGGCGCAATGCGCATTCAACTTATAAGTAGCCCAAAAGGCCGAGTTGCCGGGTTTACAGCAAACAGGGATACCGTCAGTGTTATGTTTCCCGGAAGCAAGTCTCCGCGTACGTTTCGGGTTCGAGCCAGGCTGGATCGTGATGGGCTAGGCGGGGTGGCACAACCTGGTGACTTGGTTGGCGAGGTAAGCAACATTAGCCTTGGCAGCCGCAACATAGAGATTAAAATCTCCGAAAAAAAATAGCAGAAACTCGCCCATACAGTACGGCCATAGTCATAACGATATAACTGCGAACGTAGCCGTGAGCATTCTTGCGACTGTGTTGCGACTTTTTTTCGCAGTTGAAACCCCTACAAATGGTATAAAAACTTCGCTGATTTTCTCTTTTTACCAAATTAGGTAGCGCTACTTTTTAGGCGAACGCTGCCGTGGTTCTATACAATATAAAGTATGGATATTGGAATACATATTCGCCAAGAGCGAAAAAAAATGGGTTGGAGTCAATCTAAACTGGCTGAAAAGTCAGGCGTTGGATTGAATTTTGTTTACCAGTTAGAAAAAAACAAGCCTAGCGTGCAGCTAGACTCGTTGCAAAAAGTTTTGGGCGCTCTCGGCCTCAAAATAAGCTTAGAAGCTTCGAGCAGCTCTCCCGTTGTTTTCAGCCCAAGAATCGAACGCAAAGATCCGTGGCTTTCTGACAACAAACTTTAAAACCCAAAACCTTTGAGCAAGTCTTTTGCTTTGTTTTTAAGGTCTTTTTTACTACCACCTTTTATGAGGTCTTTGATTACTCCAGAGGCCTCTTTTTTTAGGTTTTTTTTCAGGCCACCCTTTAGCCTGGATTTAAAAAACTTCTCTGCACTCTTAAGGCTAAAACAAGGCTTATCAAACACACAACCTGCTGTCAGCGGAAAGCTTACGACTCCGCTTTCATTTTTAATTAAGTCAACAAGAGCTTTTTGCTTGATGCTAGAGAGCTTTTCTAAAAGCCCAAGCTTGTTGTAAGGGTCTTCAACCATCCAGTTGGCTTTGATTTTTTTATTAATCAAGTTGACGACGGTGTTACCTCTTAGGTCAATCCCCTTCTCTGCTTTGGCTTTCGCATAAAAGTCATCACTTACAAAAAGTGCTTTTTTCAGCGAATAGCTACCAGCTATAGAGTCATACTCGCTGTCTGCACCCGAAAGCTTGTCTTGTACTTTTTCACCTGAGCCAAGTGCGGTCAAGATTCTACCAAGACTCTTTTGGGATTCAATCGCAACCTTCCCTAAATCAATGGTCCGCACCACAGCAGAGGCAATGTTGAACTTTCCAGTCATCACAGCGGTAGCCAGAGGGTCTAACCCCTCTCCCAACACAACACTGCCTTTACCAATTGAGTTCAGTTCTCCAGACAGCGTCCGAGCAAAGTCTTTCATAAAAAGCTCCGTCGACTGATCTATGGAAAGTTCTTCAATGCTATAACTAAAGTTTGCTGTAGAGTTTTTTCCTTGTGGCAAAAGCTTGCCGGCTACCTTTGCCAGGCCACCGAACACGTTTATACTCGCATCAATGTCTGTAGAGGTGCCGTGTTTTAAATTAAAAATGCCGTTTGTAACAGCCAGTGGCTTGGGCTTTCCTTCCAAATGAAAAGTTGCTGCTGGAATAGTACCGTTTGTCTGTACGCTCACCGACTCGCCGTTTACGGTAGCCAAAAACTTTTCAACTTTCAGGTCACCACCCATAGCCTGCATGCTTGGAACCATCTCGCCAAGACCGTCCAAAACAAGCTTTTGGCCCTGCGAGCGAATAACTGTCCGCATCGGAGATGAAAGCGAGGTTTTACCAGAGGCAAGCAGAGTGTTTTTGCCTAAAGCAATGGCAAGAGATTCATAAATGATTTCTTGGATGTTTTTTGCCTTTGCAAACTTGCCTTTAGCCTCAAAGCTGAGAGGGACAGATTTTTTCTTTGAAAACTGACTTCCGAACTTAAGAGCCATCTGCGCTAAATCCACAGTCAGATCAAAGCTCTTTGGCGAGCCAAAGCTAGTGGCAAGGTGCCCGTCCACGCGAAACTCACCCGCTGTTTTTTCTTCTTTTGCCTTACGGTCTACCCTGCCGGAAACAACCAGCTCAATATTGCTGTTAAGCCCTAGGTTACTTAAATGTGCTTTTACACCCGACACATTCGTGGATTCACCCTCAGAAAGAAACTGAATATCTGCTTTACCTAGGTTCAGGTTTACCTTCGCATTAAAAAGTGGAGCTAACCAAAAAGCCTGTGATTTACTATCCGGTTTTTTTGTTGGCACTGGAGGCGGAGCTTCTTTTTTCGGCTTCTTTGTAGGAGCTTGTGTTGCAGGGGTACTTTTGCCAGAAGTATTTTTGGAAGTCCCACTCTCCAAAAGACGCTCCCAGTTTGTTTTTCCACGGCTTTGCACCACAAACAGCTTGGGTTCTTGGATGGAGACCTTTACGTTAGAGCCCATACCAAAAATAGCCATGAACGGGATGGATACAGATGCAAGCTTTGCATTTAAGGCCTCTTTGTTTTGAGCGTCTGTTATTTTAATTTTCTCTAAACGGATTTTGAGCCCACCCCATGCACTTAGCTTTGCCTTGTCTAAAGAAAGGCTGCCCGAGGTATTTCTTGCAAATTCAGACTCTATACGCTCTTTGATGACATCACTTGAGACAAACATTGGCACCAAAAGCCCCACAAGTAGGATCAACCCTAAGATCAGTCCAAGTCCCCACCAAATCCAGCTCGGTATGTATCGCAACGCTCTCTCCTTCTGTGTTCGATCTATTGCTACCCCGCAGGTTTACCACAGATGAGATATGCGGAAAATAGGAGCAAATGCTGAAGTTGCCTAATTTTAGTAAGTTACAGAATGGCTGCCTGTGAAAAGAGCTTGCTCCCAGCTTTTATTGCGACTATTGTCTTGCTTCTGGATGCACCCGTAGCTCAGCTGGATAGAGTACTTGACTACGAATCAAGGGGTCGGGCGTTCGAATCGCTCCGGGTGTGCCACTCCACTTTTTACAAACCAGATAATGGTTTTCAACGCTTAAAGACAGGTGAGTTATCAACAGGCTTGTCTACCTTGCTTCCCCAAAGCCATAGAGCAATTAGGTTAGGTGCAAAGTCTTTATTTAGCTTTTATAATTCAATTAAAGTTAGTTGCAGCTATTCAGCAAACCTGTAACGCCGTCCACGAGGTTAACTCCTGGGCCCGCAGCATACACTTTCTCACGTGACGATTCAACAATGACTAAAGCAAAATTCCAGTTTGAAGGGCATATGCTATAAATTCTCGACCCACTTGCTCCGGCTACAAAGCTAGAGCTATTATTAGCATATTCAAAATTAACTTTTTTACAGTTATTCAGAACAAAGCCTATCGGATTAGTTATGTTGCAACTGTTAGCAGGGTTTCCTGATCCGTTATCATGTCCAAATCCAGTC
>JALZUO010000148.1 GCA_023301565.1 Oligoflexales bacterium | reverse complement strand
TGGCGTCTGCTTCAGTGGCGACTACTTGAGTAGTCACTACTTGTTGTTGGACTTCCTCCTGCTTTCTAACTTCAGGTTTCTCGAAGCTCTGCCCCTTGGATTGTAAAAAGTCTATATCTACTGGGGTGAGTTGAGATCTTTCCAAAAATTTCAGCCCTGAAAGAAAGCTGAGTTGTTCTTGCGCACTTTTTGGTAGGTGGGCTAGGCCTTCGACTACCAAGATATCCTGGTATAGCCAAAGAGGCTCAAGTTCATACTTGGACAGCAGGCTCAGGATTTTGGGTGTTTGGGGGTCGTTCATGCGCCGATTCCACTTATTTTTCCTTAAAATTAAGGATGTTTGCTCAAAAAACAGACAAACATGTCCTTCGATCAAGGTACTAGTTTGCAAGTCAGTCATTAGTTTTTATCATTTCAGCTCGGTAGGTGGAATGCAAGCCCTTAGGTTTTGGGCGCAGCAGATAAAAGGCATTGCCTGCTATGGTTGAGCAACGATGATGGGACGAGGACACAATGGCTAAAAGCAAAAGAATGAGCTACGAACAACGCAAAACGATCAAAGGGCCAGATGCCTTCAATCAAGCCGTTGCTGGAGCTGTAAAGACCACTACCGATAATAGTGCAACGCTGATCAAAGCAGGTATTTTTCTGTTGGTTGCAGTCGTTTGCGCTATTTTATTTTTCAGCTTTAAAACGTCGAAAAACGAAGCCTTTCAGGAGAAGCTGGCTAAAATTGATCAGGTATATATGAAAGAGCAGAGCGCTTACGAAGAAAAGATTCAAGTCGAGCAAAACAAGTTTCGCGAGGTTCTCTCAGGGTTTGCCGGTAAAGCTGGTTCTCCTTCAGGCGACCTACAAAAGCGGCTTGAGTCGATGCGAGAAAAAATGAGCGCGATCAAGCCTGACTATTCGAAAAGCGCGACTCAGTATGAAAAGTTTTTTCAAGAAAACTCTGGCACCAAACAAGGTGGTATTGCAGCATTGCAGGTTGCAGCCCAGCACCTTGAAGGGGGGGGTGTAGATCCAGCTAAAGCAACACTATGGTTGAACCATGCTCTTAAGGTTTTTAGCACGAACCCTGTGATGGGCCCTCAAATCAGGCAAGCTCTTATGGGGCTGTATGAAGACGAAGGCAAGACAGACTTAGCTTTAGCCATGGCCGATAAGAACATCCGCTCACCGGCTCGGCACGTAAAAGACTTTGCAAGCTTAACCAAGGCCAGGCTGCTCGCTTCAACAGATGCGGAAAAAGCCAAGCAAATTCTCGATAAAATCGTAAGCGATGAAAATGCTCTTTATAAGGATCAGGCGAGAGCATTGCGTTCGTCCCTTTAATCTTTTTAAGCTTATTTAATTTTAATCAAGCGGTCGATAAAAGAAGCTAGACCACCGAATGCCTTCCAGGAGATGTTGAGTTGAAAAACATGAAAAGAAACCTTGCTGCCTTTTTTGTGCTTGTTTTGTTTCCCGCTTATTTGTGGAGCCAGCCAGCTTTGGTAGGAGTTCATAAACTAAACCGGGGCCTAGATTCAATAAAACGCCTTGGCGCGTCTTACCAGGCTTACTTTGCCAAGAGCAAAGATGGTGTGGTTTACGGTGCATACAATAAAACTTGGGTCGGAGCCTATAACCTCAAAAGCAGCAAGTGGCTTTGGTTTTATAAGTCGGGCTCTCACCTGTCGACCGAGCCGGTCGTGACGCAAGAAACCGTCTCTTTTGCCCTTCGAGATGGAACGGTTGCATTTTTCAACAGGTCTTCTGGCGCGCTTATTTGGAAGGCGCGTCTTCCTGCATTTGTAAACCAGCCAATGGTTTCTGCGCAAGGGCAGTTGATAGTTCAAACAAGTGAAAGTAAAACTTATGCTCTAGACAAGCAAACAGGTGATATCGTCTGGGTTTTTGAGTCCCCAATAAAGCCTCGCCTTTCTTTGGCTAGTGCACCTGCTCCGATTGTCACTCCAGCCTTGGTTTTTGTAGGCGATGCTTCGGGGTTTGTTTACGGACTGGACCGAAGCTCTGGCCGTGCTGTTTGGAGGTTTTACTCTGGATCTACCGAAGCGCAGTTTAACGCCGTAGTTGACTCGCTTCACCTCGATGGAACAAACCTGTGGATTGCCCGCAGTGATGGCGTAGTACATAAAGTAGACCCGAGAAAGCAAGAGGATGCAGCTGGTGTGTGGACCAAGAAACTAGATGAGAGCCTTTCGGCTGCTAAGTTTTCTGACAAATACATGTTTCTTGGAATGCTTAAAGGTGAGGTCGTAGCTCTAAATAAAACTACAGGTAGCAAGGTTTGGTCGAGACAAGTTCATCACGATATAGTCAAGGTCCACTACCTAAAAGATCGTATTGTTGCTGTGGGTCCAAGGTGTGAGACCTCTATATTGACAGCAAAGAGTGGTAAGAAGATCTGGTCTAAAAATTTAGACGGCTACTGTTCGGGTGCTATCTTTGCTGCTAAAGATGGGTTTTACATACCCACTGGCTACAAGAATCTTTATAAGGTTCGTATGTAAAAAAAAATATGCGGGTATCTAGGAATTGTTGTTTTGTTTTTAGTGTCTGTGATTAATGAAACCTCTTGTGATCAACCTTCTGCGATGTAGCCTCCTGCTATGCCACCTAGTGGGGTATATGGAATTTCTATGAATGCGTTTCCACCAGTAAAGTAAAAAAAGACCATTTAAAGTTTTTTCAGGAACTTACTTTCCGCGAAACTAGATACGGTTGAGGTTTTAGCCTGATTAAGAGAAGCGCGAGCTATAAAGGCTTTTCTGGGCTGGGGTTCGTTCGCCGCAATAAAACTCGACTCCGCGCTCTTGGTCTCCTATATCTCTGGTGTCTAGACCCTTATAAACATCATAATTTCAGACAGTTAAAGGTTGCTCTTAAGCTTTTTATTGTTTTTGTCGAACAGCTATACAGGGCGAAGTGAGTGAGTCGTGAATTAAGCTAGATTCTAAAAAAAGGGTTCATAGATAATGTGTAAAATCGACGGTTGCAAACATCGAAAGCAAAGAGGCTTTACATTGATTGAACTTATGATAGTTGTGGCCATTATTAGTATTTTAGCGACTTTGGCGTTACCGAGGTTTGCAGTTTTTCAAGCAAAAGCCAAGTTCACGGAAGCGGCTGTAAATATAAAAACAATTACTACTTTGTACGACACTGCAGTACTAGAAGTCGACAAGGACTCTCTTGTTGGTTTTGATACTGGGTTTGGGGTTGATAACGGTTCAGGAAACCCCGCTAACAGCTGTAATGCTGCAAATGACTTGGGTTTTACTTTGACTAACTGTGAGAAAGTAGTTTTCCTTTACCGCATAGGTGATGGCAACACTAACACATCATTTTTTGCGATCGCGGATGGTGCGCGCGTATACAGTGGCTGTAGTTCGACGGTTTCACTGTATCTAACCTATAATTATGCTACTAGAGAGCTTTTCTACGTTGCAGGTCAGCCCCCCGTTCCTGGCTTTGCAACCGCCATAATCGCATTAGGCGATGCGGCGGGTGAAGCAATAACTGCATGCCAGTGATCGTTTGGGGGTTAAGGTCTGCCTCCTCTCAAGTTTTTTTCTTAAAGCTTTCTATTGCTCTTCTGCTTTCGTTGAATCCTCAAAAAACAAACTGCGCTCTTTAGGTTGGGCGGCAAAAGCAGCTTTTCTTCGAACATGCAGGTTCGCCCTACTCAGACTATATTGGGTATCTCGAGATAATTTTAACTCTCTAAATTCCAAAACAGCGTCATCTAAGCTAGGGTCAATCAAGAC
>JALZUO010000147.1 GCA_023301565.1 Oligoflexales bacterium | reverse complement strand
TCAAGCCACCTAAAGAACGTCCAGTGTGAAAACTGCCACGGACCAAGAGGCGAGCACATCGTAAACCCAGCTATAAAAGCGGTACATGCTGACCCAAAAGAGGTTTGTGTCACATGCCACACACCTCCACACACCACAGGGTTTGATTTTAATGCTCGGTGGCAGCAGATTGCGCATGGGATGAATCAATGAAAAAAATGACAAAAACGATAAAAAGCATAACCCTATGGCTGGCACTTAGCTTGTTAGGCGGAGCGCAAAACCTAGTGGGTTTAAGCTGTGAGGATATTCAAATCTTTGAAAAAAAAGGCGTAACCAAACAAGCATTGCTTGATCTTAAGCGTTATATAGACATGCATGGAATGAATCAGCAAAAAAAATCTGATGTAATTTCCCTAGCGGACTACTCGATATCTTCTGTAAAAAAAAGGTTTTGGATATTAAACCTTAAAAAGAAAACCGTGCAGGCCTATAAAGTCTCACACGGTTCTGGGAAGCTTGGCGGCGTCGCCTATGGTGACCTCGAACATGACGGTATGTTAAACCAGTGCAGATTTTCTTCCGAAAGGCTTCTAAAGTTTAACGCAAGAAAGCACCGCAAACATACGCAGCAAAACATGACGCGTCCGGGGTTTTTTAGGTCCGGAGCGCTCTACAATTCGCCTAGTCACCGCGAAAAAAGAAAAAACGGGCGCCTGGTAAAAGGTTGGCCAAACATTCGAGGTAGTTTAAATGCCATGCGTCTTAAAGGGCTTAGCCCAGGGGTGAACGACAAAGCCATGGCTCAAGGGGTCGTGATGCACGGAGCTTGGTACAATCAGGCCAAGATCATGGGGCGAAGCTATGGCTGCCCAGCCTTTACACCGAGTGAAGCTCCTGAAATCCTACAAACATTAACAGATGAAAAAGCACTTTTTTATAGCTACGTGCCGCAGTGCAAAGCCTACTATGCAAACGCTCTAAAAGGCCTGCCGGCTTCGAAATGTAAGGATTAGAGTCTAAAGTTACAAAAATTTTGCGGCTATTTTGTGAGGGTTTATATCTTTAGCTGAGTTGCCGGTTGTATTCTTTCCTAGAAAATCGCGTATTTTACGTTCCCCTAAAAAACGCTCTTTGACTAATAGCTCTATGCTTTCTCGGATCCAGTTTTGCTTCTGAGTTTTTTGTCGCTCAAGCCATGCACCATTTTTCTTGCGAGCCAAGCAAAGCCGCTCTAATGCCTCGATAAACTCATCGTGCCCCTGAGGGGTGAGGCTAGAAGCTACAACGACTTCTTTTTGAGCTTCACTCTCTGCTAAGACCCTCAGGTGGAGCGACTCTATTAGCTCTTTAGCGCTGGTCATTGCGCGTGTTTTTGTTTCGCCGTCTGCTTTGTGTACGACGACTATGTCAGAGGCTTCTACGAGCCCTTTTTTAATGGCCTGCATCGAGTCGCCTGTTCCCGGCATATAGAGCGAGACAAACAGGTCACTGACAAAGGCTGCATCTACCTCAGATTGACCAGCACCTACGGTTTCAATCAAAATCTCATTGAACCCAGCCACTTGGCAGGCAAGGATTACATCCCTTGTCGAGTGGTGTAGGCCGCCTGATTGCGAGCGGTTTGGGCTAGGCCTTACAAAGGCGTTTTCATGTACTGATAGGCCTTGCATCCTGGTTTTGTCTGCCAGAATACTTCCGCCGATAAACGGGCTTGAAGGGTCTACTGCTAGCACAGCCACCTTTTTGTTTTGTCCACACAGGTGAAGCCCGAACTTTTCAAGAAAAGTGCTTTTGCCAACTCCCGGCGGGCCACTAAACCCAATCACGCGGCACTCGTTGTTTTGTTTTAGTTTGTAAGCCCAAAGCTGTGCGCAGATTTCTCCACGCTGCTCATGCGTCGTGTGACTGCTTTCCAGCACCGTAATCAGTTTTGCCAAAGATCGCCTGCTAGTTTGAATTTCAGAGATATTGACTTTTAGGGCTTCGGTCATGAAGTAGCCGTCGTCTCAAGAACCGTTAAAAGCTCATCGCCGCAATCAACAATGCTTGAGCCAGGCCCAAAAATCGCAGCCACCCCAGCTTGTTTTAAAAATTCATAGTCTTGAGGGGGGATCACACCTCCTGCCACGACAAAAATATCTGAAGCTCCCTGCTCTTGAAGGGTGTCGATAAGTGCAGGAATTAAGGTTTTATGACCAGCTGCCTGCGAGGAAACGCCGACTACATGTACATCGTTTTCAATGGCTTGTTTTGCAGCTTCTTCCGGGGTTTGGAAAAGCGGCCCTATGTCTACGTCAAACCCAAGGTCAGCAAGGCCTGTGGCGATCACCTTTGCACCCCGGTCGTGCCCGTCTTGGCCTAGTTTTGCCACAAGTATTCTTGGGCGGCGGCCGCGTTTGGACTCGAACACCCGGCAACGTTCCTGCACTTTTTCTAACTCAGCCATTGCGTCCTCATTTTTTGCGTAGTTTTTACTATATACCGCGCTTACCGCCTCGGTCTTTGCCACGTATCGTCCGAAAGCCTTTTCCATCGCAAGGCTCATTTCACCGACGGTGGCTCTGCTGCGGGCTGCTTCAACACAGAGCTGAAGCAGGTTTATGTTTTGAGAGTCTGCGCCTTCTTTGCCGTCTTCGCTAGCGATCGTCTGCGCAGCTTTTTCGAGAGCGGCAAGAGATGCAGATGCTTTTTGCTCATCTCTTTCAGCTTTAAGTTTTTTCAGTTGTTTGATCTGCTGATCTCTAACAGCGGTATTATCGATGTTTCTAATCTCGGGCGAAGTATCTTTGCCTGGTTGGAACCGGTTTACGCCGACAATGACTTCTTCTCCGGAATCAATCCTCGCTTGCTTTGCTGCAGCCGACGCTTCAATCCGCAACTTTGGAATTCCAGACTGGATAGCCTTGGTCATACCGCCTTGCTCGTCGACTTCATTCATCCACTCTTTTGCTTTGGCAATCAAGTCGCTGGTAAGAGACTCCATAAAGTACGAGCCACCAAATGGATCTACTACTTTGCACAGGTCTGTTTCGTGCTGCAATATGAGCTGCGTGTTTCTAGCAATCCGCGCTGCATCATCTGTCGGAAGGCTCACGGCTTCATCCAAAGCGTTGGTGTGCAGGCTTTGAGTGCCTCCCAGAACAGCCGCCATGGCTTCGACCGTAGTCCTGACTACATTGTTGTACGGGTCTTGCTCTGTGAGCGAATACCCAGAAGTCTGGCAGTGTGTACGCAGCATTGTGCTTTTTGGGTTTTGTGGTTTGAACGGTTCAATCAGTTCTGCCCAAAGCTTTCTTGCTGCCCTCAGCTTTGCTACTTCCATATAAAAGTTCATGCCGATACCAAAGAAAAAAGATAGCCTTGGCGCAAAAGCGTCTATGTCTAGTCCTCGAGACAGAGCAAGCCGAACATACTCGAGTCCATCTGCTAGGGTATAAGCAAGTTCTAGTGCAGAGTCAGCGCCAGCTTCTTGCATGTGATAGCCACTGATACTGATCGAGTTAAATAAAGGCATGTTTTTAGCTGTATAGGATATGATGTCGGCTACGATTCTCATGCTTGGCCCGGGAGGGTATATGTATGTGTTTCGAACCATATATTCTTTGAGGATGTCGTTTTGAATGGTTCCGCGGAGCTTTTCTGGGCTAACACCTTGCTCTTCGGCTGCTACAATGTAGCAAGCTAAGATAGGGAGGACGGCTCCGTTCATGGTCATTGAAACACTCATCTTATCTAAAGGAATATCTTTAAATAAAATCTTTGCGTCTTCCACCGAATCGACAGCTACCCCAGCTTTACCTACATCCCCTGAAACTCTTGGGTGGTCCGAGTCATAGCCGCGGTGGGTAGCCAGGTCAAAGGCCACGGATAACCCTTTTTGACCTGCCGCTAAATTTTTTCGGTAAAATGCATTTGATTCTTTAGCAGTAGAAAACCCTGCATACTGCCGGATAGTCCAAGGACGGACGGTGTACATCGTAGCACGCGGCCCCCGAAGGTAAGGCCATTGCCCAGGGACTTGGTGCGGAACTTCACCTAGGTCTTCTTTTGTGTAAACCGGTTTGTAGTCAATCCCCTCAGGCGAGGTCCAGGTTAGCCTGTCCGGGTTTTTTCCTTTTAGATCTTTTTCGGCAAGAGCGCGCCATTGTTGTTTGTCTGTTTGCTTGTCCGGCATTTCAATTGCCCCTATTTTTGGATGAACTTGCTTGTTTCTTTAGACCCTTCTTTGGACCGAATGCTTGGAACATAAAAGCCTTTTTGGTCGACAGGGTATTTGGGTTCATGTGAAAAAACGCCACGATGCGTTATCTCAAGGCCTCTGTTGCGGCCAAAATCTAAGATGGATTCAAAGTCTTTACTAATAGTCGCCCCTGCTTTTTCTGTAACTTCATCTTCTGTCGGCAGGTCAAAGTCGTTTGCTCCATACTCAAGGCCAAGTAGCGCCTCTTCATTTTTGGTGAGAACAGATGTGCGGATGGTCTCGATGTTATCTAAGTAGATTCTACAAACGGCCAACCATCTTAGGTAGCTTTGAGTGTCAAGCTCTTCTCCAGCAAGCTCTGTGTTGTAAGGTTTGTAGGTCCAACAAAGAAAGCTTGGAAGGGTCGGTTTGTTTTCTTTGATTTGTTGGTCTTGAAACTGGCGCAATGAGTGCAGATGCGTAAGCCTCTCATCGAGCGTTTCATCAAAACCAATTACCATCGTTGCAGTGCTGCCAAGGCCATTGTCTAAAATGGATTTTTGGGCTTTATAGTAATCTTGAACCTTGAATTTGCCAGGGCTGTGCCGCATCCTAAAGTTGTCTTCTAATACTTCAGCACCGCCACCTGTCACCCAGTTACTTCCTAAAGAAGCCAAAAGCTTTGCACCGTCGTCGTAAGAAACTTTAGAGACCTTGCAAGCAAACATAAACTCGGCCACTGTCATGCCGAAAAATTCAATTTTATCTTGATACTTTTCTCTAATTTGTGAAAACAGCTCTGCATAGTCTTGGATTTTTAGTTTGGGGTGAAAACCGCCGTTAAAAGCAACGAGGGTCCCCTCTAGGTCTAAACAAGCATCAATGCGGTCACATATTTGCTTAAAGGTTAGTAGGTAGGTCCCGTCTTGGTGCGGCAGGCGGTAAAACGCACAATAATCACATTTAGCTACACATATGTTTGTATAGTTCAAAATAGCCATGATCAGATAGGTGCCGCTTAGCGGTGCGTGCCAGCGGCTTTTGACCATAGTTGCCAAAGCTTTGAGTTCTTTATCGGATGCACTGGTCCAAAGATAGGCAGCTTCGCTAGTCAAAATACGCTCGCTGTTTCGAATTTTTTCAGTAATGCTTTTAAT
>JALZUO010000146.1 GCA_023301565.1 Oligoflexales bacterium | reverse complement strand
TTGAAACATAAAAGGACTGTCTTTTAAGATTTTAAATAAGGAACTGGCTGCCTCTTCTTCTGCATCTATCCTTTCCCTATACATATGTTCTTTACTAAAGTGTCTTGCAGTTGCTACCTGTACATGAAACTCTTTGATATACTTCTCCAATATAGCTCGGGTCTTCTGCACTCTTCTTATGTTTACATTCTCGCACGAAGATTCAAATAACTCTGCTACTATCTCTCTACTTATTGTTTTTAATCTATTCATTTGCTTTCTCTCATCTGCAATTCATTCAGCTGTACTCTCAATGGATGTACTGAGTATATATCATTCTCTTTCAATGCTCTTACAATCTTCTGTTTTAGTAGTTCTATTTGTTGTTGTGTGTTACTCATTTGTGTATGTCCTCATATAGTTTCTTAAGTTCATCTTTCATCTTCTCAATCTCTTCATTGAAAGTTATCAGTAGGTGCTGCTTGGTTGCAATCCTAACCTTCAATTTCTCAATCAGTTCCAAAGTATCTCTAGTACTCATACCAATTTCTCCATGTAAGCTAATGTATATACTTCTTCCGAAGCTTCTTGCACTATCTCTTCAACAAGATCAGCTGGCAATTTACTGTAGATGTCTGAACCTGAACCATCAACAACCTGAAGTATCTCTACATCATTGAAGTCTCTTGGATCATCAGCCAACCAATACTTAACTTCAACACTAACATCTAAAGTAAAGTCTTTGTAAATGATTGGCATATCAAAGATCATCACATCTTGACCGGGACTCAATTTATTCTTAATGTTACTCATAGTGTACGCTCCTTAGTTACTAAATACTTATCGGGATTATTTCAATAAACTTTAATATTAATTGACTACCCTAATGTTTCTAGATACCTACCACTTGTTTCCAGCTACAGCTCCACGAATTATTTCGAGATCTACAGGAACTAACAGACTACCCTCCCCTTACAGCACTGTCAAGGATTTGTTTCACACTGATACAAATTAGACATTCTTCCTCCAAATATGTCTAAAAACTTCCAGAATATCGACACGTTCCAGTTTCATGTCTATCCGGTGTACATATATAGACATGTATAGATTCCAAATCAATCTCAACATTTCCAGAATTTCAATTTACTTTACTTTGTGTATAGAATCATGCTATAAGTACGTGAATTTATATAATATTTACAATGAATTAGTAAACAACCGTTAACTCTCTGATATCACTAGTAAACTAAAATAATCCTCAAGTTATTTAGTGAAATACCGTATAGTAGTATATAAAACACGGAGTCACAATGAGACACTTAATATCAATAGCAATACTAATAACAGTAATACTTCATAAAAATGGTTCGTACATATTGATGGTCGATCAAGCACTAGCTGCATTAGTTTTTGTAAACCTTTATTATGCTTGGACTAATAGCGACGACTAATGTTTTTTGAATTAATACCGATAGGCTTTATACAACACAAAGGGGACAACATGAACCATACAAAACAATACGCAATCTTTTCCGTATGTAAAGGCAACGACATTAACGAGGACGCAAATAATACAGACCATATTGAATACATGATGAAACAGCTTAAGGTTCCATTCAAACACCTTGTAGGTGTGTATGAAGGTCAAGCAGAAGCAAGCTTTCTAACTACTAATCTTGACTTTGCAAGAACTGCTGCTGAAGATTTCAATCAAGAGTGTATCTTAGTGAGTGATGCCAATGGTGCCTGTTATTTGGAGCGTGATGGTGTATCAATACAAGAGCTAGGTACTATGGTTTCAGTGAGTGAAGCAGAAGCAAAGGAGACTCAAAATTATTCAGTTGACAAATTTGGTAACCACTATGTTACTAAAAAGACTGCCTAAATCAGGATTATTAATATTTAACAGCAAAACACCGTATAGTATAATGTAAGTAAAAACAAACACCAAAGGAACTAAAATGAAACTAACTGCAATGAGAATCCAAGGTAAGAAGTTATCAGAAGACAAAATTAGTCAAGTAGTAAGAGACTTAAGTAATTTGTTTGGATCTAACTTTTTTGAAACTGAAGTAAACAAGGTAAATAGCAGTAGCATCAAAATAGGTATGCATATGAAATGCTTTCAAATAGACCCTGTTAAGTTGGGATACAATACACGTATAACACCTTATAGAACATCTAGAACTAGAACACCTACGTGGGATCAACGTGTAACCTTTAATAATATCTTAAATGAATACTTAACAGAGCAGGGCATATCTTGTAATATCAAGAGCGGGGACTTTACCATCAGAAAAGGACTAACAGCGTTTACAGAGAACGATTGGCATGCTCAAGTTCCAGATCATGCTCACGAGAATACTATGAGGGGATATTCTATTGAGGCTTATGATTATAAATTAGAAGCTAAGAAAGAGAAGGCTCAAGTATCATATCTTAAATTAGTAGCACGTATCTAACAAAGTATCAAACAAAGGAGCATACAATGGAACCAACAATAACAATTGAGATAGATGTGAGTATTGATGTATCTGAACATTTTGATAGATTTGCAGAAATTGACACGGTCTCGTTTGAATTTGACTCTAAGGGACAACTGATTGAATCATATGTACATGTTTCAGATCAAGATGGGGGTGACCTGTATTTAGACTGGAATCACTGGGTTTTAGATACACCTGAAATCTATGAGGCTGAAGCTACAAAGCAGTTTAAGGCACAACAAGGTTTCATTGATATTCAATATAGTATCGCCTTAGCCTTCACTTTGATGCTTGGTTGGATTATACTATCAGCGTTTCAGATAGTCAAGCCGCCACCAATCAATATGCATACATCAGTTTTGGGCCTAGCAGTGTTTATCGCTACTATCTTTACCAACTGATATCATTGACAAAACAAAATAATACTAAAGTTTTTAGTCAAAAATACCGTATAGTATAATATAAGGCACTTAAGCCAAATGAGGAAAATAACCATGGAAACAATCGTATCAAATGCACTAAACACTCAATCAATCATAGCAACAGCGGCTGTTGTATTCGTAGTAATCATGATGCCACTAGCGATGAAGATACTATTTAGCAAATAATCCTATCCAGTGATGCCTTGACTTGACCTAGTCGACCTAAATCACTCAACCATATCCTTGGCCTAACAGCCTCCACCTAAGAGCCTTGACTTAACAGTCAGGGCTTCGTCCTTTGCACCGCCCGTCTTATCCCTCACTGACGCTCGCTCACAATCAATGCCTAATAACCCTATCTTGATCCAATCCCATTGACGGGTTCCCAATGCATACTATCTTCGATATTAGTATCTCTCCCCTTCTGACATGTACGACGCACGTATGAAGTATCTGACGCCTGTATGTCAATCTGACGGTAAAGAGAAAGTTACAAAACCCATGCCACGCCCACACACAAGGCACTGTACAAATAATTCGCGACATAAACAGTGGCACAACACTTGCACTATTGAGGGTAAATATTCAACTAATCTCAATTTGGTACTATATTAGGCACAACACTTGCATTGATTGAGTTACATACATGCAAAACCCATGCCGGAACGTATCTTGCATAGATAGATCTGTGATGATGCAACAAGTATGCCAGGTATGAATCTTGCAGGAGTCGCCACCATTGACGCCACACCTGTACGGATATCCCCAGGGATTCTGCGAGCGTGCGGTTTGAAATAGTATGTACCCATATATATAGAAATCGACCCGGTAGGTATGTAATATCATTGAGTAAATCGAGACAATTAAAGTATCTGACGCTAAATACCGATATGTATATATAGGCAGAGAGGACGCCTATCTCTCACCCTACAAGTGGGGACTGGGGGGGTACCCATTCTTTTGAAAATTACCGCCTTACACTTTGGGTAATATCACAAAACAGCCCTCCTCCCCTAACCGTACTCTAGCCAATAACGATCCTAGCAGGATAATAACGACATACGTCACTTAACGACAGAGACTACTGATATACGACATCTTACGGAATCTGAGAGCCCACTGAAATGGCCACATACCAGATTGTGGACTACACTCAGAAGGCCTACACACAATCGCAAAGGTACATTCCAGCGAACCAATGGCTAGCTCTCCTCGTGATACAAGCCTTCTAAAGGGGAAATGTGCGACTCTGAGACTGGTCACAGTACGTGCATATAAAAATGAGAATCTTGTTGACAATCAGGGACAGATGTGAGATACTATTACTAGGCATTAATGTGCCCAGTCGATGAGATACTCGAGACTTCATCTTACAATTAGATGCTTGATCGGAACCAATATCAAGAAAATAGAGTAGATTCATGTGTTCCTAGATACCAGATCATTGAGCCGTACCAGTAAAACCTACAGAAAAGAGGCTGGTTGCGTGATGGTTGTTCACTTAGGAATACGTTAGATAGTTCATTTGAAGAGCTGTCACTCAATGCTAGACTAGGAGGTAACACTCCGAAGACCGAGTTGCTAGGTTTGATTGTCTAAAGCACGCCAGAGATGGTATAGTAGGGGTTGTGGCCTACAGGTCAGAGTAGAGTGATAGTAAAGCAAAGTTTGGTAGGAAGTAGATTAAACAATACTAAAGAGCCTACACCCGTATCTACCTAGTACCTTATCAGTACAGGGGATCCATGAGGATGGAATCAAGATACAGCTAGTAAGAGTGGTTTCTTGGGGTGGTGGTTATTAGAAGACTCTCTGATTCTACAGCTATGCTAGCAGGATATAGGCTATCTCCCTCTAGGGATGATATGCAGGATATTAACGATATGTGTCCAAAATCCTCCCACTGGGGAGAATGTACTCAAGACTTGACATCTCGTAAGAGATAAGATATCCTAGGAATAGGAGGATACATGAAATCAATATACAAATACATTCGTAACATATTTAGTGGTAAAGACAATGAAGGTAAATCTTTGAGTAAGAAGGATAAAGCCTTGGATTATTTCTATAAGAATAGATATAGATTCGGTGGTAATGAAGAGTCACCTTGTATGAGATATGGGATATTTGAAGATCCAATCAAGAGTCACAGACACATCAATATATATAGACTGAAGGGGAAGGAATCTTCCATAGTCAGATATATGAGAGTATTGGGATATACGGATACTGAGATAGAAGAGACTGTACTTAATATTACTAATAGAGATAGTGAATTAGCTAATCTAGTGTACTGGGCAATGATGGATGGATACAAGCTTAGATGTCAAGAAGAAGATCTGAAGATCGAAAGAGCTGAGGCATAGTATGACAACAATAGAGTTGGTAGACGTTTTTACTTGGATTGCTATTATGTATTTATGGGTATCGAAATGATAAGTATACCAGCAGCGATGATGATATTTTGTTTGGGGTTAGTGATAGGTACAGGTATCTTCTTTTATATAGAAGAGTTTCTAAGGGATTACTATCAAGCCCAAATAAGTAAAGATTGGGAATATAGTGATGATGATAGTAGGGATGTTTGAAGTATGAGATTAGACAAATTCAAAGACATTAAATCAACTGAATCAGTATATGAAGAGAAGTGCAAGAACTGTTCCAATCATGTGGAATTAGCTGCCACAGATGAAGATATGTTCTATCAGACTAGGTATGTCATAATTAGGGTTCCTTGTAATGCCTGCCATTCATTAGTAGATTTCAATATTCCAACATTCATAGGATAGACCATGGAAAACAACTTTGCATCAAATCGAATGTATGCTCAATATAAGCTATTGACTCATCTGTTATGGGGATCATACAGTTTTGCTAAATGGCGTGAGAATCGTGTAAAATTTGCCAACGGTCCATTGTGCCGACATTTCGGGTTTCACCCTGCTAGACTTAAGAAGTACGTAGACTGGCTTGAGAAGCATGGAATGATCGACAACGTAAAAAGGGAGTTTGGCTCTACAGGCTTCAGAGTGATTATACCTGAAAACCTCAAGAACTTGGGATTCACTGTAGAATCTGTGAGGGGAGGAAAAGATGCCTAGGAAACCAATTGAACAAAAGAAACTAGAAGCTGTACTGGATGAGTTACTATACTTACCCACTCCGGCTCAAAGACGTATAAAGGCCAAATACTGGAAGAGAGCTGCTGAAGCTACCTTCACTGATCAAGGTCCGACTTTGCCAGAAATCCTAAGAGTAGTCAAGGATAAGCGTATCCCTATTTGGTGGCAAGAAGAAGGCTTCAAGGCTTGGTTTAGAAATGAAGAAGAGTTCAAGGAGCGTATGGAATATATAGCCAATCTAGCTCTAGATACTGTAGAAGAGATATTGACAAATCCCGAGGCTCGTGAGAGTGCAAGAATGGCAGCAGCGAAGCTGGCAATCGAAGTAGCTGGTAAGATGCCAAAAGGTGATGTGACTCAGTTTGCAGATGCCAAGATCAATCAGATGGATGCAGGTCAGCTCAGAGACTTCATTCAGCAGACAGCACCTAAGCTGCTTGAGATCAAGAAAGCTGAGAAAGTAGAAGACTAATTAATCCGGGCTTGGTGTAAATAGCACACCCTGTTAAGGGAGGAGTGAGTGAGAATCTCGCAGCCGGGACCAAATCCAACTATCCGATATTTTAGGATAGTTCAACTGTCCGGAAATCCCGGAGAGTTCAAATTGCAACGTGGAGCAGCAATGAGAGATAAGAGTGAAATTGAACAGTGCCTCGATTGGGGTTTACACCTATCCACACGTACTATTATGCTTACGGGTGAGGTAGATGAGGATTTAGCAGATCAGACTATTAAGTGCCTTCACATTCTAGACTCGATTAACAATACACCCATTACGATTATTCTCAACTCAGAGGGCGGGGACAATTATCACGGTATGGCTATATATGATGCTATCCGTAGATGTAAGTCTTTCGTCAAAATCCTAGGAACTGGGTATGTGATGAGTATGGGATCTGTGATTATGCAAGCTGGAGATAGACGGATCATGAGTCCTCACAGTAAGATGATGATTCACTATGGCGAATGGGGTATGGATGACCATCCCAAGATAGCTAAGCAATGGATTAATGAGGAGGACAGATTCTCTAAGACTATGGAAGATATCTATCTAGCCAAGATCAAGGAAGTCCATTCCAGATATACAAGAAATAAGTTGCAAAAGCTTTTGAACTTTGATACAATATTAACAGCGTCTGAAGCTCAAGAGCTTGGATTAATAGATGAGGTACAATAATGACTCTGATACGTACAAATAGGGATAAGTATGCTGAACTAAATACAGTACTACCCGGAGTACGTCGAGTTGTGATCGAAGGTGATAATTGCCTAGATACTCCTACCATTGCGTCAGTCTCATTAATCAACGCTAATACTGAGATGTCCTATACCTTACCTGAAGGTACAGTGATGTTTCGTTTCAAATCATCTAGAGGACAGAAATTGTCTTTGAGATATAAAGCGGATGGTCCAGTTTATACTATCCCCTTAAAAACTGAATACTGTTTGACAGGAGTATGTACTGAAGTTACATTATTTTTGTCGAGTCCCAAGTCTAATGTTATCGTGGAAATAGAAAGCTGGGCTAATACACAATAACGCAAGAAGTATGCCTAATAGTGGGCATATGTTTCAAACATAGACAGGAGGACTTTATATGTCAATGAACACTTATGGACTTTGTTTCGACCCGTTAGATCCAGATCTGACAATCGAAGAGCAATCTACCGTTGGTAGTTTTGTTCTGGGAAGAGAAGGCGATGCCGTCACTTCCACAACAATTGGAGCTATTGAAGCTTTAGATGTAAATATCGCAGGAGGTAGCATTACTGTTACTGAATCTGATGTATACGCTGAAGATACAGCTCACACAGATGGTGATCTTGGTACATTCATTATGAGTGTAAGAGAAGATGTGCTAGCAGCGTCTACAGATGCTACTGGTGATTACTCTGCATTCAAATCAGATGCACTGGGAAGGTTGTACGTCACTGACGATCAATCTCTATCACAACTAACTGATATCAATACTGAGCTAGATGGACTAACTACGTTAGTTACAGCTACGAACACAGCTTTAGCTGATGTGAACTCAGAACTTGATGGTCAAACCACTCTCCTCACATCATTGGAAACTCTGACAACTGCTGGAAATGCTTCGCTTGCGAACATTGATCAGTGCTTTACAGATGTTAAGAATGTAGCTGGAGACGCAATTAGAGTAGAAGGGGATTTTGGTGGTTCTTGCAATATAGCAATCGTCAATGGTCAATCTACAGCTACTGATGCTGCTGCATCCGTTGTTGCTACAGCTCTTGCTGATCGTAAATCAATATGGATTGCGAATGAAGGTAAGTCAAGTGCATACATAGGAGGTGCTGGTGTTACAGCTGCTAATGGATTTCCTCTCTACAGAAAGACAGCTATTGAGCTTAGTGCTGGTCCTGCTGTCGATATTCAAGCCGTTACTTCTGCTGCTGGTAAAACTGCTGACCTCAGAACGCTAGAATTGAGTTAATTGTTGGCCAGACGGCCGAAACATGACCTTTTGTAAGAAAGTTTGAAAAAAAGTTGGGCTGGGTGCTTGACATCCAGTCCTTCCCATGATACACTATATTTGAGGAGAAGATATGTTTAGTAATGATGAATTAACAAAGTATATCGAATTCTCTAGATTTGTAACAAAGTATGCTAATTGGTCCTTAAGTACTGCTGAAGTTATGAAGTTAAATCAATTGTTTGCCAACTATGAGGCAGTAAGGAAGAAGATAGAAGCTTCCACGATTGAAGTTAAGCAAGTAGTCGATCTTGAAGAAGGAAAGACTGTTGCAGATAAGAAGAAGACAAAAACTAAGAAATAAGTCCACGCTGTAGCGAGATGGTTGAGGTAAGGGGACAGACTTCAACTACTCTCCTACACTGGATTGAAATGTAGCCTAGCGAAGTTGGTACTGGGAAGGGGACAAGCCCGTACCACACTTCCTAGCTCATTTTTTTATGTGGAGAATAAATTAATGTCTGGTTACGGTACATCAGAATTTGCAGATACCTTAAACAATTTCGGCTTAGATGGTGAGATTGTAATAACTAGTACAGACACACCTATAGCTGTTCGAGTCGGAACAGAAATTGCCAAAGATAGACAAATGATAACTATACACCCTATTAATGGAGACATTGAATGGGGTTTTTCTGATACCTTAGTAAACGGAAGTCCGTTGTGTGAAGGTCAAACTCTAGGATACCCTGCAGGGGATTGCCTAGACATATATATTATTACAAAATCAACTACGCCTATTACGGTTATGATTACAGAGGCAGGATAATGGCTAAGTTTTTCATTACACCAAAGAAGCAAGAACAAGCTGAAGGCGAAGATGTACATTCTGGAGTATCTTGTATACTTTCAGGGGATGAAGTATTAATTAATACAAATAAGCAATCAATAACAATAGGTTGCATGGATATCGAAGGTTGCCTTGATGTTGAAGGTCAATTGTTCGTATTGAATTTGGAAAATGTCTAATAGACAGGGAGACTATTAATGTCAACAGAAGCTCAAATATGTATAGGAGTTAGAAGTTCTACTCCAGCCGTTCCTCCAGCAGGTAAAGTCTGTATGTGGGTTAGAGCATCAGATAATCACTTATTACAGATAGATAGTAACGGTACTGTATTAGATCTTACCGCAATGGGAGCTACGCAATCGGGTGGACTTTCAGATTTCAACTTAAACAATCCACAACAAGATGAAGTACTAATATATAACGGTACTGCATGGGTAAATACTACTTTGCCTGTATCTACTATTATAGCTTCAGTACTTACTGGGAATCAAATTGCATCTCACACTTCTGGAGATGGATCTATTGTAGCTATTTTTGAGACAATTACATCTTTGAATTTAGTAGGAAACATATTAACATATACAAATGAGGATAATAGCAATTCTACACTTGATCTAAGTCCTTTCAATCAAGCTTCAGGTATTTCAAATCTCCAAACTGAGCAGATTACGCAAAATGTAGCTATTATTCAAAACGAAACAGATATTGTAACACTACAACAAGAATCTACAGTACAGAATACACATATAGCAAATCTAAACAATCCACATCAAGTTACAATTACTCAAGCCCTAAGTCAAGATCCTATGACAGACAATCTACTAGATATAGGAGACTTTCAGCAGATCTGGGGTGGGGATGATGTAAATGCAGATGAATATCATAGACATGCTTCTCTAGTTAATCCTGATGGGGATTTTACTTCAGTTGAGACTACGGAAGATGGTCATTTAAATGTATTGAACCATAGAGTTCTTAATGTAGGTAACCCTATAGACAATCAAGATGCTGCAAATAAATTATATGTAGATACACATGCTAATGATGTTGACAATCCTCACAACACTACATTTACTCAAGTATTGGCACAAGATCCTATGACTTCAGGGATTGATGTTGGTGATTTTGAGAGATTGTTTTCTGATGATGATAATGTAGATGATTTACATGTTCATGCCTCTCTTGCTAATCCTGACGGGGACAGTACGGTTCTATTTACTACTAATAATAATGAAGTAGTTACGTGTGCTAGTACTGCTTATGGTCATACCTTCCAAGTTGGGGATAGGGATAGTAACGAAAACGGATCTAATGAAAAAACAGTGGGGATCTACGGAGGGGAAAATATCAACTCTGGGATTGCGAGTTTAGGACTTTTCGAGTCACACCCTACACAACAAACGGATTTAGGTTTTATTTTAAGATATACAGGACTTTCTACTAATCCCAGTTCTTTTGGAGATCTTCAAATAGTAGGTGCTAATGCTGGAGGGGAAGATATATTCCTTACTGTAGACAGAAATACAGGTACGTTTGCCTTCGCTGGGCAGAATATAAAAAATATAGCAGATCCTGTAGATGCTCAGGATGCAGCGACAATGTCTTATATAGACAATCACGCTAATGACACAAACAATCCACATGATACACAATTTACACAACTAACAGACCTACCAGCAACAAGTGCAGCTAATGCCGGTGCAGTGTATTACCCTAGAGTAAACGCAGCAGGTACAGGTTGGGAATTTGTTAGAACCTTTGAGCAGATAGATCAACGTATAGACGGCCTAATTAACCAACAAAACGGTGTATATGAGCCGCATTTGAGAGTACCTTATGATATCCCTGAAGCTGGCGATTATCTAATGAGATTTGATTTTATATACTCTCTGAATAACATTACTCAAAACTTCGAAGCACATTTAGATGTAAATGGTATAGATATTTATCCCCTTCACATAGAACCTAAAGATTCAGGTGGAACTGGTACTGTATTACCTATAATTGTTGGAGGAGTTGAAGGACCGGCTACAGCTGATTCAGGTACAGATCAATTCATGAATAACGCTGGATCCTTAATTCTAACTTTACCCGCTGGAAACAATACAATAACACTGGAATTTACAGGTAGAGGTGGAGCTAACTTAGAAGCTGCAATATATCGTTCAACTTTTCACCTTAAGAAGATCATATAATGACTATTAATTACAAAGCATTTAGAGACGAAAATGGTTCTATCATATTAGCGGAAGCTGGTAGTGAAATTGCCATACAGTTAGAAAACAATGATGAGACTATTGAAGTTCCTGCATTCAATGCTCAGACAGATGATCAGGGTACAGATATGACTCCTGAGCCTGTTACTCAAATCTTTTCTGGATCTACTAGAGTATATGGTTATGCTTCTGAGAATTGGATTGGAGCTAATAATACTCTAGGTATGAATTATGTGATCCATAATAGTACAAGAGGGGCAGGATCTATTCCTAGTGTAAATTGGGCTGACATGGGTATACTCTTTCCAAAAGGTGCTAAGATGAAACGTCTAGTCATTAAAGGACGTACAACTAATGATCAATGGTTAGATACATTAATACACGTACGTGCTCATGATACTGATTTCTCTACGGGAGCATCAATTGATTCTTCTGCTGAAGTAGGGGTAAAAGAAATAGTAACAGCTAAACCTCTGAACCAAACAAACAACGGATCAAACTCAACAGATATGCATATGTCTACAGTGGATTTAAATGATTATGTATTTGAGAATGATGGAGATCTGCACTTATATTTCAAACCTGATTCTAACCTTACAGGTACTAGGTTTTGGTATATTAATTTCTTCATAGAATTTGAATTATAGGAGCACGACAATGTCATATAAATTATTTAGATATGTAGAAGATAGGGGTTTTCCTGTATACACTGTTAATTATAAGACAGAGTTAAATACTAGATTACATCCTCAGCATACTGTCGTTGACGGTGAGCTTCAAACTACAATGTATTATGCTGAAGGTACTTTAACCGCTTCAGGTTCTGTAGAGTATACAGATCCAGTCATTAAGGTTTCTTTCGTATGGAACAGAAATCCTTTAGGGTTTGTATACGAGAGAAATAGTAAGATTGAATATTACCTAGAAGATGGTACAATCGGAGAAGATACTAAAGAGACTCAGAAGTTTTACTCAAATGATGAAGCTATATCTGAAGGTAAGAGAAGAAGACAGAATATCGTAGATTCAATTACACTACCAGTTATGAGTATGATGTTAAAAACTATCCCTGAAGATGACGGAGTAGTAATTCAAAAAGGTAGAGTATTTCTAAAGAAACATCAAGCAAGTTTCTCTGCATTTATCAATGAATCCAACAATCAAATTATTGCAGATATCGTAGCATCAGAAGAGTTATGGTTAAACAATCCTATCAATGACCAATTAACTACAATTAGACAATACATTCTAAGTAAGTTGTCGATATGATTGAGTTTTTATGGACTACCACAGATGAGTGGGAATCTAGATTAATTAAATGGGGATTGGATGAAGATTGTTCTCACTTCGCTATTCGTTTTGGAGATGTAATATTCCAATCATATGAAGGAAGAGTTAGAGAAGATACTTGGTGGGATTTCCAAAAAGGTAAAACTGTGATACACTCAGCTAGACCGAAGATGATAAATCAAGCTGAAGTAATTGCAATGCATAAGAAACTCCGTGAGACTATCGGGGACAAGGGATATGATTTCTTGGCAATTTTGTATTGGGGTTGGCGTGGAGTATTAAAGAAATTCTTTGGCATACCTATACCTAAAACAAATAGATGGGGTACTGGTAAGAAGTACTACTGTGTAGAGATCTTAGATCCTATTCGTAAGGAACTAGAGAAATGCTGTGATATTAATTTTGAAGGTATGGACATGGAAATGATATCTCCTCATATGTTATTCGATATCGTAAGTAAGAGTAAAAACATTAGAATAATCCGAAGGTAATATGTCAGGTAATTCCTACAAAGGAGCACCCGTAGGGTTGTGTCCTAAAATACAGCTTAAGTCTGGTGAAACTGAAATAGTTCTCACTAAGCCTATAATATTATATAAAGCGGATTCTACGAACTTCGCTGTATACTTTCGTGCGGAAGAATTTCCAGTAGGTAAAGAATTAGATGTATGTATTCAAACTCCGTTTCATGGAGAATGGTGTGATGTTGGAGAAGTAGCTCAAGTATGTGTAGATCAAAATGGTATCTATGGGATATTACTCAGTGAAGGCGTAGAGCTAGAAGCATTAATCCTCCCCCTTACATCTACTATCAGACTAGTAGCTAAAACAGACGGCTCAACAGAAGCCTGTATATCAAGCGTTACTGCTTATGGTGGTAATGGATAATGGAAAACAATCAATCACATGATAAATTAATTGCAGCAGCACTAGAGCGTCTACAGAAGCTAGAACTCAGTGAGTGTTTTGATTCTACTGAACCTACATCTAGACCTAACGAGAAGCAATGGGAAGTATTGAAAGATATTGACAATGTTTCATTTAGATGGGTAATTGCAGGTAACCAATCAGGTAAAACACAACTAGCAGCAAGAGAGATTGCGTGGATTGTAAACAGAGATCATCCTTTTTGGGTAAAACCAGCTAAATGGGGTAATGAGCCTCTAATGATACTTGTAGTAGGACAGGATAGAAAGAACATTGAGCTTAACATTTGGAATAAGAAGATTAAGCCTTTCTTAAATGCTGCTGACTGGAAAGAAACTAGAGCAGGTAACATGCTTCAGTATGCTACTAATCTAAAAACTAAAGATCAAATCATTTTTATGTCCCATGCAGACTCTTCAGAAAGAAACCGTAAATATATGCAGGGTTATGTAGCTCATTATGTATGGTTAGATGAGATGCCAGGTTCAATTGATATCCTAGAAGAACTTCAACGTCGTGTGGATGCTAGAGATGGTTATTTCATGGCTACATTTACTCCGAAGTTCTCAAATAGTGGTATTCGTAAGATGGTAGATGCAGCTAAAGAGCCTGTAGCTAAAAAATATAAGATGTCTAAGTTAGATAACCCTATATATGCGGCTAGACTTGAGCATGAGATTGCAAAACTTGCAGGTTTACCTGAATATAAGAAAAGAACGATTCTATATGGTGATTGGATGCCAGAAGAAGGTACTGTTTTCAGAATACCTGACAATTGTGTGCAAATGCCTAATAATTACTCTAGGTTATGGAGACATGTCGAGTCTGTAGATCCTGCTGTATCTAGTAAAATGGGATATACCTTATGGGCAGAAGATCCGACCGATGGAGTATGGTATTGTGTGAAAGCAGAGTACATTGAGGGGATTTATGATCCTGTTGAGATCTACAATTATACTATGAAGTTATCTTCAGGTCACAATATAGTTAGACGGATCTGTGATCCACATGAAACTTGGTATTTGGCTACATCTAGAACACACAAAACAGTTCCAGCATACATTAGTCCTTATGATAAGAATAGCCGTAAGGAAGGTCTGATAAAAGGTCTTCAAGAGAAATTAGGTTTAAAGTTGCGTATCACTCCTGAGTGTGCTAAACTGATAGCAGAACTTGAAGAATGTAGATGGAGTGAGAACTCCGATAAGCCGAAGATAGTCAAGGCTAGTAGGTATCATTTGCTTGATGCCTCTCAGTACTTTGCTGATCTTGTACCTAAGTATGAAGGTAAAGTGGAAACAGGCTCTAATTGGTATGATGAACTTAGATCTGCCAATGAAGTTAGAAAGAAAGCGGAAGCTAAGAAAGCTGAAAAGGAAGCTAAGAAGCCAAGGAAGTTTAGGATTCAGAAAAAGAAGAAATCCAAACCAAATGCTCACAGAATACTTTCAGCAATAATGAGTAGGAAACTATAATGGTATTATTTTTCATAGCAAGTACATATTTAACAATTCCAATAATAGGATTCATCTATTTAGGGATTCGTAGAGAAAGAAAGCTACAAGAGAATTTATACAGAAGAACATTGATTAGACTGGTAGGAAACAAGCCAACTAAAAGGAAGTTTAAATGAAATTGTCAATTCAAATAGAAATGCCAAAACATACTGAAGAAAAGAAGAAACCTTCAGGTCCAACTTTAGAAGAAAAAGTAAGAGAGTGTTTGGAATGTATAGAGAGTAATGAAGATTCCATGCAAGAGTGGGAATTCATCCGCAAGCTAAACAATAAGCTTATGCGTAGAGAGAAAAAAGGTAAGAGAGTTGATAATCTATTAAGGATGATGACTCCTGTTATAGAGAAGTATGGTAAGAGAGATCCGAATGGCGTGGAAGAAGATGTAGAGTACTCTAGTGTTAGAGAGCCGGGGACAAGTAAATCACTTAGAAAAAGTACAAAATATTTAGGAGATCTTGGTTAATGAAGATTAAAGTATGGACAACAGAAGAAGCTAAAAAAGAGCTGAAGAAGCGTTTAGAGTATGCTATGGAAACCCGTAAGGATACTGAGCGACAGTGGCATTACAATGAAGATACTATCTTCGGTAAAGGCCTTAAAAATGTTGGTGGAGGAGAATTTGAAGCAGTATTTGAAGATATTGATAACTCCAGTATTGATGTTAAGGTTGTATATGCTTTTAAGAACTTTAGATTCTTACATGCACAGATGTCAGCTAATCCACCTTCAGTTGTTACCCGTCCTACAAGTAATGATCAAGATGATAGAAGAAAAGCAGAAGCAGCAGATAAACTAGTACAACATGCACTTCGCGTTTACAACCTAACTGAGAAAGTAGATCAGATGACTCTGAATACTTTAGCATATGGTTCAGGTTTCTTAAAGCATATCTGGAATCCCCACAAAGGAGATATTCTGGAAGTAGATAGAGAAACTGGAGAGATGATATTAGAAGGGGACATAGAGATTACTGCTCCAAGTGTGTGGAATATCTATACTGATCCTGATGCTGGAAATGATTGGGATGAATGTCGTTACTTATTTGAGAAAAGACTGATCCCTTGGGAAGATGCGGCTTACTACTGGCCAGATCATCAAGAAGTATTACAGAAGTATAGAATGCAATATCCTTCATCAGAAGATACGCAATATAGTGAAGATACATCAAATAATGCACCGAATACATACGATAGTGTGGAAGTATTTGAATATTGGGAAAAAGGTCTACCTCACAATGGTTACTTAGGTAAATTCTGTATTCATTTAAGAGATGGAACATTACTTACAACGGTTAAGCCTTCTCCTTTCAGATTTACTCAAGCAGGAGCTTTAGAAGATATCGAGAAGAGAGATATTCCTGAAGAAGTTAAAATTAAGAAGATAGATAGACTACCAGAAATTGCTAGACTGCCTTATAGTATGTTAACTGATATTGATATTCCAAATAGACTTCTAGGTAAATCATTCCTAGAATATATCAATCCATTACAGAACATATTGAATTCCTTAGATACAATGAAGCTAGATAATATCCAAGCTCATGGTGCTCTACGATTAGCTATTCCTGAAGGGACAGAGATTGCGGATGATGCTATATCTGACAGTCCTTGGGAAGTAATTAAGTTTACTGGATCTCAACCTCCTCACCTACTAAGTACAGGTCAATCTATGCCTGATATTGCTGAGATGAGAACTAATGTAAAGACAGGTATTGATGACCTTTCAGGTGTGAATGAAGCTATGTTTGGACAGCAGTCTAGAGAGACTTCAGGAGCCAGCTTGCAGTATTCTGCAAACCAAGGAAACATGATCCGTAGACGTCTGTACAATAAGTATAGATCTGCTGTAGAGAGTATTTACAAAGCATATCTAGATCTAGTTAGAAGACATTGGCTAGTAGAGCGTACAGTTAAGGTTGTAGGTAAAGAAAAGGCTATTGAAGCAGCAGAGATCAAAGGTGCTGATATTGATGGTGGATTTGATATTGTTGTAGAATATGGTACATCATTGTCATTAGATCCTACTACTAGAAGGGAAGAAATCCTATCTCTAGCTCCTATGTTTGAGAAGGCAGGAATGTCCCCTAAACAAGTACTGAAATACTTAAAGCTAAATGAGCTTGATAATATGCATAGTGACTTTGATTATGCTGAAAGCAGACAAAGAGAAATCTTTGAGTCTATGATACTAAATATGAAATATATCACACCTAGAAAGCATGCAGATCATGAGAATATGTTGATTTATGCTAAAAGGTGGACAATGACTGTTGAGTATAAGGTATTGCCTGAAGAGGTTAAACAGCTAGTAGATCAGCATATTGATGAGAGAGCACAGATGTTAGCTCAAGAAGCAGCAGCTGCCAATCCAGCAGCCGGTGGACCTTTACCACCTGGACCAGCAGGACAGCCGGGACCATTACCAGCAGGAGCTGATTTGGGACTAAATCCAGCAGATGTGGGAGCACTTCCTACATTGAATAATGGATAGAAAAAATACTTGACATTTAGGCATGATATTGATATTATAGACCTAAGTACCAAAAAACCTACACTCATATCCCAACGTGGTGGGACTGTGTTAATATATTAGCTATCCTTTGTAGGCACAGGACGCTAGAGGTAAATATGATGGAAGATACATCGAAAACATTAGATCAACTTCAGGCTGCTTTTGGAGCAATGAACAATGGTCAAGATCCAGTAGCAGCTGTAAATGCAAACAGTAAGGGACAGGGTGAGATTGAAGAGTCTCATTATGTAGATCCAGCTGAAGAGATTTCAGCAAGTGAAAATGAAGCAACTCCAATCGAAGCTCTATTAAATGAGAAATTCGGAGATGTACCAGAAGATACTAACGTATCAATGAATGAAGATCAAGAAGATTCTTCACTATCTCAGTCCGAAGGGACTCAAATGGATGCACAGATGAGCGACAGCGAATCTACACTACCCATGGTTGAAAAGGTTATTGTGACTGACTCAAAGGGACGGAAGAAAGAGATTGAAGTAGATTTCAATGATCGTGATAAGCTCAAGAAGTTTGTCCACATGGCAGCAGGGATGCGTAAATTCCAAACTGAAAGAGATGCCTTAAAAAAGCAGATCCAACAATTAGGTAGCGTAGACGAAGCTTCTGAAAAAGTACAGTTGTTTAATGAGTTAGATACTATCTATCAAGCTGACGGTAGTGAAGGACTTATTAACAGACTAGCAGGAAATGGTAATGCATACGAAGAAATGAAGCAAAACATCATTGAAGAGTATGAATCACGAAGAAATGCTAGCCCGTCACAACTTGCTAAGATGGACTATCAGAAAGAGCAGATAAAGCAACAAAGAGAGTTAGAGAAAATCCGTCAGGAGAATGAGCAGTTTAAAAGCAGCATTCAAGAGAAGGAAACTCAAGCCCAGCTCAAAGCGTTGCAAAGTACAGTCAACACATCGTTTGACAAGTACAGGTTCTCAGGAAAACTAGAAGATGCGGATCAAGAACATAAACTTGATACAATGATCTGGGCTTCCTCACAAGCTGAACTAACAAGCTTAGAAGAACAAGGTGTTGAGTTAACTAATGCAGTAGTTGAAAAAGTAATGAGAGAGAAAGCTCTTCCATTGAGAAAGTTTATTAATAAGCAATCTCGTGCAAAACTTAAGAAAGCTATTACAAAGAAGAAACAAGATTCCGCTTCAAGCGTACAGACTCAGATCAAAAGTAGTATGGGTTCAACCTCTACAGCAGATCGTAGTCAATTAGTAGATGCTTTTAAAAAGGGACAAGGTACTGGAGCTTTGTTAGACTTATGGGCAAAATCTAGAAAGAAATAATTTAAACAGACATATAATAATAAGGAATTAACACATGTCATTTCAAAACATTGATACTTTAAACCATGGAGATATTCTCCAGATCGTCTTTAATGACGGTATTCGTAACCAAATCTCTGAAGATTTCCGTGATTGGGAAAACGTTAAGAGAAAAAGAGTTGGAGCAAATGATGCTCGTGAAATCAGATTCTTGTTTCAAGATTCTTATGGTCTTCCGGCTATTCAGTTCCAAAACCCAGGTCAAACTAACCGACCTTTTCCAAAAGCACAACAAGCAACTTCTCGTGAGTTCACTGCTGTTCTTAAGGAAATCGACGCTACTATTGAGCTAGAGTATAACTTATGGCAACGTGCTATGAGAAACCCAACTGCTCGTTACTTAGAGCCTCTAAAACTAGAAATCGACAGCAAAAGATTAGGTACTGAAAGAGTTCTTTCTCGTGCGTTGTACGGTTCTGGTACTGGTATCATCGGTACTATCCTTTCTATCGACGAAGCTAACATCGCAACAGGTGAAGTTGAACTTACGTTTGACACAACTGCTGAAGGATTTGTTGGTTGGGTTGGTGCTAATGAGCATTTATTTGCTTTCAGTCCTGATGCTACTTCTGATCGTGGTGCAGCTGCTGGATATTACACATTAGTAATGACAGAGCGTGATCGTGAAACTAACAAAGTTAAAGCTCAGATCGTAGACATCAATGGTGCTGCTCTTACTACTGTTGCTTCAACTGGAATCGCTGCTGGTGACGTTTTATACAGAAACAATACTTCTGCTATAGATACTACTTCTCCAATCGGTGATTACAATACTGTTTCTAGTACAATGGCAGGACTTGAGTCTTTGACTGCAAATGACGGCCGTACTGTTCATGGTATTACAATGAGTGGCGTAACTGCTGGTTCTCGTCAGAGTGCTGCTGGAAATGCATTAGATGTAATTTACATCGAAAGAGCATTGAACAAAGCTAAGTTAGCTGCTGGTGAAGGTGTTTACCGTTACAATCAAATGTTAATGTCTCCTGAAGCACATGCTAAGCTTGTGAATGATAGAGAAAGTGACAGACGATTTGTTACTGTTAAAGATACTGCTCGTGGCGGCGAATGTTTCGCTTACATGCACAGAAATGATACTCTTAAAACTGAAGTTTCTGAGTTCATCCCAACAAATAAGATCTACATGATCCCAGAAGACAAAGCAAGCAAAGAAAAAGTATGTGAACTTCACGGTTCTGACTTCCAAACTGTTAAAGCTGGTTCTGGAAACTCTGATTTCTTACTTAAGCCACATGCAAATGGTTCTTACTCAAACGTTGTTACTAGCTTCATGCAAAGTACAGTTGTTTTGATCGCTAAGCAGCCGAATGCAATCGCTGTAGTTGAGAACTTCACACTTTAATCTATGAGGGGATTGGGTAAAAACCTTTCCCCTTAATATCCTTCCAAACACGTACTGTAGGCTATACTTTGTCCTAAGAAAGTCTACAGTATTTCACAACAGGAAACCAGATGACTACTTTCACCCAAAATCTAAAACTTAGAATAACTTCTGATTTGACAGCAGATGCTCGCTACAACTTGAATCGAATTGATTTACTTGCGACTACTCTTGACTTTTCAAATACAGATGAAGTTATCCTTAGATCTAGAGAAGGCATAACCATCCAACCTAATGCAAATGATTTAGGTGGAGCTGGTAATGGTGGAGTTATTAATCTAGGCTCTGAAGGTCAGCCTGTACAAGATGTTAATGTATTTGCAAGTACTGTAAACATTGACGGTCTAGTTACTTTCTGTGACTCTGTTACAGCAGAATCTCTTAAATTAAAAAATGATAGCAAATTGGATACAAACTTTGTGGAGATATTAGCTCCTGTAGGTTTAACTTCTGATGTATCTTTTGTTCTTCCTAGTGCAGATGGTGCAACGGGACAAGTACTAACTACTAATGGTATAGGACAGTTGGGATGGGTTTCAGTTTCTACTAACGCTCTTCCTGAGAATCATATCTTCATTGGAGATAATACTTCAAATGCAATTCAAATTGATACAACTTCAATAGGTCAAATCGAAGCGAATACAGTTTCAGGACTTACAATTAGAAGTCAAACAATAGTAGACTCAAACATTTCAACTACTGCAAATATTAATGCAGATAAGATAGATGATAGCACATCTATGAATAAGTTTATATCTCCAACAGATGTAACTAAGTTAGCAGGAATAGAAGCTAACGCTACAAGTGATCAAACAGCCTCCGAAGTTCCTTTCACTCCAGCAGCAGGGATCGTTTCCACGGACGTTCAATCTGCAATTGAGGAAGCAGCTTCGGCAGGTGCCGTTCTATCTGTAAATGGAGAAGATGGTGCCGTAGTATTGAATATTGAAAATCTTAACAACGTAGATCTTAACAATGTTCAAAACAATGATATATTGGTTCACAATGGTACAAACTTTGTGAATACTCCTCAACCTATGATACCTACAAGTATCAATGACTTTCCTGATTTTGATACAGTTTCAAATCCTGTTCCCCCTGCTACTAATTTAAATCTAGTAACGGATGGTACTACGTTTTTTCCTGTAATTGCACCAGCTCCTACTAATGTTCTAAATGACTTATTTGATACTACTATTACTTCTCTGAATGATGGAGATGTCCTGACTTTCAATGGTACTATAGGACAGTGGGAAGCTCAAGCTGCACCTTCGGGAGGATCTACAGGAGGATCTTCAACAGCTCCTTCTTTTGTTGGTTGGAAATTCAATGGACCAAACTCTGATAGTCAATATGAAATAGGACAGTTTAGTACGTATGGAATAGGTGGTAATGCTCAAATAGATACAAATAATTTCTACAATAGCAGTACAGGAGTATTTACGGTACAACCAGGTTTTGCTGGAGTTTGGGATCTTAGATTAAGAGAGACAATAGGTGCCAGTGCGAATGTATATATTCAAGTAGATTTATTATTAAATGGTAGTATTGTTTTAGCTTCATCTTCAAGTACAAATTCAGATTTAGGTATAACTTCAGATTCATATTCTGCTGACTTCAATGAAATTATTGAACTACAAGAGGGTTGGGAGATTAGCTTTAGATTTCTAGTTAGGGGACCGAATGGAGTTACTGGAACAATAAATGCACCAAGCAATAGCCGTGGAGGTTTCTCAGCCGGTATTTTTCTAGGTAGTATATAGATGAAAATAATAACAAACATATCTGATATAGTTATGTTTAGGTTAGATAATACATATCAGAAAATAGCAGAAATGCTACAAGAAGTTTCTATAGAGGCTAAGAATAAAGAATTAGACTTAGTAGTACTGGAAAAGAAGAAGATGGAGCTTGAATGGGAGCTTCAGGAAATTGAAAGAAAGATAGTAGAGTATACCTTGAAAGGGACAACATGAGATTATTTGGACAACTTACTGAATTTGTTAGATTAGTATTTAGACAGTCTAATGGTAATCAGATTACTATTGAGCCTTCAGCTGACGTTGCTTCTGCTGGAGATGTTACTGTAGTATTACCTCCAATAGCTTCGGGTACCACAAATCTCGTAGATACCAATTCGGTACAGGTATTATTTAATAAAGAAATAGATGCTTCTACTACTACAACTGTCGGAGCTTTTACTCACGGTGCTCAAGTAGATAATCCTACTAGTAATGTGCATGGGGTTGTGGGTAATATCGTAGGTACATCAGATACTCAAACACTATCAGGTAAATCTTTAGATGCTAATGCAAATACAATCACAGGCTTAAGGCATGGTACTGAGGTAGATAACTCCCCTTCAGGAGTTCACGGTGTTATAGGTAACGTTGTAGGTACATCAGATACTCAAGAGCTTACAAATAAATCGATAGTAGAACAAATAGCTAGAGGCTTTATCACAGTAGAAGAAAGAGCTGACGATCCTGCTGCTCCTGCTGCTGGTTTCGTTAAGGTATATAGAAAAGCTGCTGGATTATTCTTCATTGAGTCTGACGGTACAGTATGCCAGATAGAGTCTAGTACTCCTCCTAATGTAGAAGATCTTACTAATGTAAATATTACATCCCCTATTCAAAATAATATACTGTTATACAATGCTACATCCCAAACATGGGTTAATGCTGATCTTGAAAATAGTATAGATCTTAATAGCCTTAGAGATGTAGATTCAGCTACTACTCCTAATAACGGTCAAATATTACAATATTCTTCATCTTTCAATTCATGGTTAAATCAAGATCTCGTAATTTCTGAAGCTGTAGATACTTCAATATCTAATCCTCAACCGGGTAATTCTTTGAGGTACGATGGTACTGACTGGTCTAATAGAACTCCAACATATACTAAGTCTGGTACTGTTAGTGGCTTCAGTGAGATAACTTCTTCAGGATTCTCTGTACTACCTTCTTTCCCTAATGTAAGTGTTACTTTTAGAAATAGACCTGTTATGGTTAGAATAACTGCTCAAAATAGGGTAATTGATAGCTGGATACAAGTAGCTGCAAATCAATTCGCATTCAGTGGAGGAGGAGGAACAGCTACCGGTGAAGGAAACTTCAGATTGAGAGATGTAACTGGAGGATCTACTCTAGGTATCCAACGTCTAAGATACTCGCATGACTTCAATGGGAATGCTACTGTTCAACGTCACTTTGTGCCAAGCTCTACTGTTAGCTTTGTGATTCCTCCAAATCAATTTGCATTTGGATCTACTAGAACTCTAAGGATAGAGGGACAAAAGGTTAATGGTCAAGTCTTTATGAATAACGTAGCTATAGAGGTTATTGAATTATAATGGAAAATAATAACCACAGCCAAATACATGAGAGAATATTCGATAGTCTAGAGAGAATTGAAGAGAAACTAGATAACCACGTTCAAAGAATAGTGGCTACTGAAGAAAAGATAAAAGCTAATCAAGGTACGATAAAAGTAATGGTTTCAGGTATAATTGCCTTAGTTACTTCCTTAACAGGTATGGCTTTCAAGATGTTCTTCGGGGCAAAATAATAAAAATTGACAAAAAGTATTCTATCAGATATACTGGTAGCATATATTTATATTAATTTCATTGAATTTTAAGGAGATTACCGATGAAAAAGAAATCAGGAATGAGTGCATTAACTATGCCAGAATCAAAGAAGAAGTATTCAGATGAAGAATATGACATGGACATGATGGGACTAGAAGATGATGAAGATCTAGAAATGTCTGATGATGAGTATTCTGATGAAGATATGATGGCAGATGATGAAGGCGTTGATTCTCCAATGATCGACTTCTCTGATGATGAACTAATTGCAGAAATGGAATCCCGTGGACTATTAGAAGCTGAAGATATGGAAGACGAAGAAATGTCTGAAGAAGACTATTCTGAAGAAGATAGCGAAGAAGAAGATACTTTAGATATCTAATCTAAACTATTCTCTAATCTGTTTCACACAAAAGGATAATAATGTCAAATATATTAAATACTGTAGATGGTCTAGCCTCTCAAGTTAGAAGTCAATTGGATGAAGATAACGTAAACTCTATTAAAGATTCTACGGATATACTTCCTGCATTGAATCGTGCTCAAGACTATGCTATGAATATTTTAGCTAGACATTATGAAGAACCTTTACTTGATTATTTCGAGCTAGATCTAATCGATGGTGTACAGGAATATAGAATACCTGAAGATTCTTTTGAAGATAGAGTTGAGAAGATAGAGATCCAGATTCAAAGATCTCACTTCCAAGAAATAACTAGAATTAGTTATAGAGATATATCTTTATATGAATCATCACTAAGAGCACAGATACCTAGATATTATGTTGTTATTGGTAAGCGTATTCGTTTTGTTCCGAATCCAACGGGGACATATAATGCTCGTGTTTGGTATTTGAGATGTGCTCCTGCTTTGGTTCCAGTTCAAGGTAGAATAACAAGTGTGAACGAAGATGGTAACTACTTAATAGTAGATAACATCGGAGATGATTTAACTACCGAGACTGATGAATTAAATAGCTATGTAAATGTTATTGATGGTAGTACGGGCGAAGTTAAAGCTAGTTTACAAATTAAAAGATTAGATGATAACAAGGTAACATTCAAAACAATACCAAGTAGAGCTAAAGTTCAAGGTAGAGAGATCAATACAGATATTTCTCAACTGGTTGATTTTGATGGTAAAACTAAACTGTCAATTGAGCCTGATGATTACCTGTGTAGTATTTCAGGATCTTGTGTTCCTACATTCCCTAAGCCAGTAAATAACTTCTTGATACAATTTGCAGTAGCAGAATTGACTCGTAAGTTAGGTGGAGAGTCTGAAATGGAAGACAGGGTTAAGAAAGAATTTGAAATGCAAGTTGAACGTAGTTGGGTAGGTAGAGAGCAAACAATGAGAGTTAAGAAGAAGTCAAGAGTATGGGGAAGACCTGCTAGACGATTCCTATTCTCTAATGGGACATTCGGTGACAGCTGATAACGTAGATAACCTTAATCACGGTAATCTCTTACAAATAAAGCAAGGTAAAGGTTCTACGTCACAGAATCCGAAACACAAGAAGAAGTGTAAATGTTTAACATGTAAATTGAAAGGCTCCAATGCCACTACAATATCAAACAGTAGCAGAACATGATTTAGGTCTAGGTATAGATGTACGTTCAAGTGAGAACTTACTACAGCCGGGATTCTTTGAAGATGCTATCAATGCTGAAGTATTGGAAAGACGTATTAAGAAACGTCCGGGATATCAACAGCAGTCAGGGTATGTACCTGTACGTGTAGAACAAGTAAGCTATACAGATAGTGCTACCAATAACATAAGATTAGATTTAAATTCAGAGATAAACTTAGCTAATATTCCTACTACTCCATTAATAGTAGCAGGTAGAGTTAGTGAGGGTTTGTCTACTGATTTAGGTCAATTCTCTGATATACAAGACTCAACTCATTACTTCACAGAGTTTACAGCAGATCCTAGAAGAACTTTCAACTCCCCTTCCGATATAGTTCAATTATCTGCTTCCAATCATGGATTAAGTAGTAATGTATTATTCGTAGGCGTTACAGAATCTTTAAGTACTAGTGACTTCTCCAACTCAGTATTTTTACCTGATGAGATAAGAATAAATAAAGCAGATCTTTCAGTAGAGATTAGTCATACTAATGCTGCTGACTTTGATGGTTTTGTATATTTCTCCGATAGATCTGAATTAGGGGGACAGAATTATGTCGCTCCAAATACAAGCATACCAGCCAATAGTACTCAATCTATAATAATACCAGCATCTGTTCACGGTTTGGAGAATTTCAATGTTATAGCTAGAGTATTCCAAGATACTCCTGCTCAATTTATTGAAGTTATTGCCGATGAAGTTAAGTTAGATCCAAACAATGGTGAAGTTACAGTTCAGATTACTAACTCCAATAGTTTCGCAATAGATATATTTCCAGTATTAACAACAGCTCCAAGTGATAATATTGTCAATGGATCAGTAGCTTCGGGAAATAGTGTTACAATTCCAGTTCCAAATTTCACAGGAATGTTTCCAATCCTAGGTATATATCTAGAAGATGGTATTGGTGGAGATTTACAACAAGTTATACCTGATGCTATCGTTTTCGATAATACTTTAGGGCAATTAGATATTACATTTACAAATAACACCCTTTCAGATGCTAACTTTGAAATATACTATGATAGTGGTGAAATCATAACCAACCAAGTATTCCTTACAGGAACTCCTACAACTGTACCTTACGAAGATTCAAACCCTCAGTTAACTTTGTGGGGATTAAATCATGAAGAGATATATGATAATCCTAACGAAAGAGAAGGTTGGGTAAATCATATTGATACATATAGACGATCTGGAGAAGAAAGATTAGTTGCAGGTTTAGGTGGAAATATTTATGCTGAACGTACTTTTGAAGAAGTAGGTAATACTTTTAACCTTCCTAGGTTATTTCCAAGATTAAATAATAGAATTGCAACCAATACAACTATCGGTCCTGTTTTCTATCAAGCTGGAGCACTAGCTCGAAGATCTAGAGGCTTTATAACAACAGATGATACTATAGCTAACTGGTTAGAAGTAACTGAAGTATCTTACAACAAAACTACAGGATATTCTGAATATGTATTAGTAGCTAAAAATCATGAAGCACTAGACAGTCAAGGTAATCCTGTAACTGTTTCAGATGTAATATCTGTAGATAATAAATTAGAAGATTACTTTACTGTAAGAGATATGGGTAGAGCTTCCCATAATGGTGAGTTTAGAATCGTAGGCACTGAAAGTGTAGACACTAACACTCTAAAAATAATTGTAGATAATCCTACTGTAAACTGTCCTGATTTCGATGAAGTAGATGCTGGAGGTTTGGGTGGAATATTCACAGATCAAATTGAATTTGCTTCACCTTCGGAATTTGTAAGGGGAGATGTATTAATAAGTGCTTTGTTTGAAGATACATTTATACTTGAAGTAGCTTCTTCAGATGATTCTAATATTGTTGTAATTCGGGGAGCTGTAAGTAATTTAGAAGTTCCTTTAGGTTTGAGGGTTACTGGAGAGCGTTCTAGTAGTATTGTCCCATTAAGGTCAGGAAGCAATTCAGCTTCAGTAGAGAATCTTGTTGTTGGTGATATCTTTAGATATACTGAACTAGACAGAAAACTTAGAGTTAAGTATGTAAACATATTTGATGATCGTCCTGTCACACTTAGTGGAGATGGAGAGTTCTTACTTGTAACACTAGATTCAGGATCTACTTCGGATCTTGTTGAGGGTGGAAATATCTACTTCAAAAACTCAGGACAATTCTCAGGTGAACATAGAATTAATAGAGTATTCAATTCCAATACTATAGAAATATTATCAAGTCTAAAAGGTACAGAGACAGGTACACTACTAGGTAAATATGTAGAAGTTGATGAAGTTATTGACTGGGAAGATCGTTCTAATAATAGTGTAGCTTTCACTATAGATTGCAGATGGATTCCTATTGAAGCTCCTGTAGATTCTTTTGAACAGACTAATTCAACCTATGTAAGACATTTCGATGTAGATTCATATACAAACCAAACATTCCTAAGAAGTACTATGGTAAACGATAACATGTATTTCATTAATGGTAATGATGAAGTTATGAAATTTGATGGTGAGAATGTATATAGAGCAGGATTGTTCAGGTGGCAGGCAGGATTGTTTGCAACTATAGATAATACGAATCCCGGAAAGATTGTTACTAATACTCCTACTATTCAAGTTACAGCTATTGAAGATAATCAATTTGTTGTTGCACTTACAGATGAATTTAAGGTAAATATCGGAGATAGAATACGTTACAATGATGGTACTCAGATATTAGATTTTACTGTTGAAAGTAGAGATGACAATGATGAGAGAACTCAAGGACGTATAACTGTAAATAGAAATATCAATACTACGAACATAGGTACCTTTACCAGAATATCTACTTACAGATATTACTTCAGATTGAATGCAATTGATGCTAATGATAATATTGTAGCTTCTGCTGTTACTGGATCTGAAAACTTTAGAGTAGATGTATCAGAAGATTCTGCTATACAATTGAAACTGATCGGTATGCCTGCTTGGGATATCTATGATTACCGTAGACTAGAAGTTGAAATATATAGAACAGTTGCAGATACAGAAGCACCTTTCTATAGAATAACTAATATACCTATGCAGTTCAATAAGCATGATGGTTACTTGAAATTTACAGATACTACTCAAGATGAAGAATTGCAAGATCAAACTCAATTGGATATCGTAGCTACTTCTGTAGATTCGGATATTGCTAACAGAGTTAACTGGTCTGAGCCTTTAAGAGCTAACCTAATTACCAGTTCTAATAACAGACTGATTCTAGGGAACCTTACAGACTATCCTGAATTAAATATTCAAATGTATGATCAATCAAATCTAGCTGAAAATAGTGAATTAGATGGACTAGTATGGTCCTTCAGAAGAGATAATAGAATAACTGGAGATATTGTTAGTACTGATATGACTAACACTGCTAGATATGAGTGGATTGATGTAGATAATGCTAATGTTCTAAGTACTTCCCTTTACATTCAAAACTCTTTAAATAATACATTATCTTTAGATGTTGGTAGTTCAATTCCTGTCGGAAGTTGGGTGTACATTTATCATACAGTCAAAGCTATTACTAACAATGTAGAAGCTATCGGTTGGCATCAAGTTATTGCTACTTCGGGGACAAGAATTACTGTTTCTTACAATAACAGTGATGGCGTGACTCCTACTGCTGATGCTGCTATTACTGCTACTCAAGCTGGAGATATTCCGGTACTCTTGGGGACAGAGGGTAATCGTGACACTAGAACAGATAGAAACTCAGACATATTAAAAGCTATAGCATCTGCTACTTCGAGATTAGCGGAAGCAATTAATACTACCATGAGAACAGCTCAAAATGAAGGCTTTACTCCTTGGATGATTGCTAATGCTGGTGATGAATTCAATGCAGGTCAACTTATCGTAAGAAAGCCTAGAGTAGATATTGAAATTCCAGAAATGATTATACCTACCAATCTTCCTGCTGACTTTGATGTATTCATTAATGGTCTACGTAGAGAAGCTGGTAGTGAAGCTGGTATGACTGAGAGAGTATATCCTTCTAGGGTTATACAATCTTACAGTAACTTCCCAGAAATCTTTGACAATCCAAATGCTGTATCTGATTCTGATACCGAAAATGTTAGAGATGTAAACGCTGCTGATGGTCAAGATATTACCGGAATGATTCCATTCTTTGGTGATGCTACTTCTCAAGATTCAGTAAAGGAAGGTATAGTTGTTGTTTTCAAAACAAACTCAGTGTATGTCTTCAATGTAAGTAATACTACTGAACCTCAGAGACTTGAAACTCAAGGATTGGGATGTACAGCTCCTTATTCTGTAGCAGCATCTAAAGATGGTATTATATTTGCTAATAACTCAGGCATATATTCCATTACTAGAAATTATAGGTTCAGATATATCGGTAGTCGTATGGAAAGATTGTGGTTGGAGTCAGTCAATGAAGATCAATTGGATCTAGCTCAAGGACACAACTTTGCTAGGAATAGACAATACAAGTTGAGTGTTCCAGTTGAGAATGATTCTCAGAATAGTGAAGTATATGTATATGATCATACTCGTGAGACTCAAGATACTCCGGGTGGGTGGACTAGGTATGACAATCATCCAGCAACAGGATGGGCTAACAAGCAATCTAACGCTTTCTTTGGTTCAACTAAAGGTCGAGTATTCGCAATCCGTAGTACGGGCAATGAGAGTGATTTTAGAGATGATGATCAACCTATCCATTGGGATGTTAAGTATAGAGCATTAGATTTCGGTAATGCTGGAGCTAGAAAGACACTAATATCTATTATCAGTCACTTTAGAAATATAGTAAACTCTGAGAACACTACACTAGAAATATCTACAGATATGAGTAATAGCTTCGAACCTACTGATTTATTTAATATAAATAATAACGAAGCTCAAACAGCTTTAAGCGATACTGAGAATAGAAGTATAATTAGTATAAGATCAGCAGTAGACCGTAGGAAGTTCTTATATATCCAAGTAAGGTATCAAAATACAGGTAAGGATGAGCCTGTAGAGATATCTGGAGTGGATTTTAGAGTAGCTCTGAACTCTCGTAAGGGGATCACAGAGGCTAAGGATACTACCGGTTAATTAGCTCTTGACAATCTCTTCACCATTGGTATACTGGTAATAGGGATTACAGCTAATATTAGCCCGTTAGGGCGACAATACAGCTACTGACGCTACTATAGTTCTGCATTCGAGCACAACTAACTAGATATACTGAAGATACTTCAGATTAGCTTTATATATATACTATTCTACTTGTCCCCGCCATATTAGCTTTACTGTTTTGATATGCTGTGGATACTTCAGATTAGCTTAACTTACCATCGTAAGGGGAATTTAGTGCCTTCACTGTTAGAAAAATTGAATCAAAGTAAGAATACGAAGATCCGTACTAACGGACAGATCCGTAACGTCAATGATTCTGAATTGCAGAGTCTATCTGCTGACAGAGGACTAGCTCAACCACCCACATCACCATTAGCTGCTCAGCTTTTAGGTGCTTCAGATGATTCAGCTAAAATGGCTGGTACTAAACCTCAGAAGGCATTCGCTTTCAATTCAAGTCCAGAAAACAATTTAAGAGACGTCCAACGTAGACAACAAAATAGAACTACTCAAACTGCTCAAGAAGCTATAAGTTTCGAAAAGTCTGAAACACTGGAACAGGCTGGAACTATTGGTAATTCTATACAGAATCTAGTTAACAGTTACATTCCAAATCAAGCTACAGGACAATTAACAGAAAACTCTTCATATGAAGTAGCCTTATCACCAGATTTATTGGCGACTTTAGATGATCAGACCAAGCAACAGCTAGAGGAGTTAGCTCTGAATCCTTCCGTTGAAGGAGCTGCTGCTCTAGCACCTGCTCTACAAGCTGCTGGCTTGGAGGGTGCTGCTTCAAACCCACTCCAGTATATCAATCTCAAAGAAACGGGACAAAGTGCTTCAGAATTGATTGCAGACCCTAACACGATTACTGTAGGAAACCTATTCAGTAATGCAGACTTCCAAGCTCAATCTGGATTGTCACCAACTGAACTTGCAGAACTATTAGAAATACCTGAAGTAGATCTAGCAGGATTGACTGTACCTGAATTAAATGATAAGATACGTCAAGTAGAACAAGAAGAGTTTTCAAGAATCGAAGACCTAAGAAATATATCTCAAGATCCACAATCTTCCCCTTCGGAGAGAAGACAAGCTAGACAACAATTATTAGATCTAGGTGCATCTGGAGTAGCTTCATCTGAGGCTGGAGTTCAGCAATTAATTGAAAAAGTAGATAGTTCTGATACTCTTACATTCGGTAATGAAGTTATTACTGTTGAGGATTTCTTATCTGATGAGAATATCTCAAACCTAACTAGAGAATATTTAGATGCTGATGAAGAGACTCAAGCTAAAATGGCAGAGAAGTATGGATCTGACTTTGTAAACTTTATACAATCACATCAAGAGACATTAGAAACTGCAAGTGATCAACTTGACAACCTTAATACTTCAGTTGATACTATTCAAGAAGAGAATGAAGCACTGGGGGACATAGAAGGTTATGGTAAATTGGATACTGAATTACTTTCTGATATTATACCGGGATATGGTGAGTTTTCTTTTGATAGATTAGAAGCTCCTCCTGTTATTGAAGCACTGAACAATCCTGCAACTTCTCGTGAAGAAAAACAAAGAATTGTAGAATCCCTTACAACCTTAAATGATCTAGATCCAGAACTAGCCAGACAAGTAGCTAATTATTCTATACAGGAATTGAAAGAGTTAGGAGCTTTTGATGGAGGCTCTGAACAGTGGAATGAACACATTAAATGGATAGCTACAGATTATCAACTAGATAATATGGACCCTGAAGATCCCGATTATGATAGACTCGTAGTTGAAAGCTATTTTGAAAACGGGACAGTATCTTATGAGGATGTTCAGAATCAATTAGATATATACAATCAATTGGGTGGCGGAGTTCAGAGCGTTAATCAAGAAACAGGGGAAGTATCTAGACAGATAGAAAATAGACCTGCTGCTTTGGAATTATTTGATAAGGATTTCGATGGTCAGATAGACGATATAGAAACACTAAGAGAGAGTCTTCAAGAGAATCAAGGATCTTTCACATCAGGCGATGCCTTATTAGGTTCAGAACATTTAGGGGACTTCGCACCTTTTCAGTCCTATTTATCTGATGGAGAATTATCTTCTCAAGATTTATCTGATATCTACAATGAAGAGAGTGGAGCCGGTATTGCAGCTGTAAATCAATTAGCACGTTTAGGTGATCCTAAAGCTAGAGAGATCTTAAGAACAGATCCGGGAGCTGGAGAAGTACAAGCTAGAGAGGCATTTGAAGCTATATTTCCTACTGGCGATATAGAAGATTTCAGACAATCAGATGAAGCTTATTTCAATAGTCAGAATTTTCTAGATGAGGTATTATTATCTGAAGATCCTTCTATATTTAGGAAGGGGATTGCCGCTACTTATAATCATAGACATGGTTTCACTGCTTACAATCCTGACGATATTGCAGCTAGATATGATTTATTTCTAGATTCTGCTTATAAGCTAGAGCAATTACTAGAAACTTCTAAATATAATAATGAGAGAGTAGTAGATGAATATATGGCTAAGATAGAGATACTTAGATCTAATGCAAATAAATTCAAAGAAGCAAATAAGAGTCTAGTAGACTTAGATAATAGAATAAGAGTAGGGAGATAATCGTGGCAACATCATTACTTGACGCATTAAAGAACAATTTAAATACACCTAATAACGCTACTGCTAGAGATTCTTCTATCAAGGCTAAGAACGCCTTGAGAGTTAAGGCTACAGGTAAGGCTAATGTCCCTAGTAGTGGAGCTAATGTAGTTTCTACTTCAGAGACAGCAGCTACTCAAGCTACTCAACAGCAATTGAATCAATTGAATCAACAAAATCAGATAGCTTCTCAGGAACTTGGAATACAGCAAGCTAGGCAGGAAGATTTACAAACTCAAGATAATGCAGATACACAGCAACGCTTTGATCAGATACAACAGAGACTACAGTCTCAAGAGAGAGATATATTACTTGACTTAGAGCAGAATCGTGATACACTAGATACACAGGAAAATCAAGAGAAATTAGAAGCTCTAGGTGCTAGTTTAGCTTTACAAGAAAAAGCATATGTGGATGCTCTTGAAAGAGAAGGACAACTAAGAAGACTGGATGATAGTAGTTCTTTTGAGTTGGAATTACAGAAATCTGTATTTGCAGATCAGCTTGACCTATTTAAGGATGATATAGCTTTTAGAGAGTTTCTATCTCAAAACGAAAGAGAACGTACAGCTGCTTTAGCTAATCTTAGTATTGAAGAAGCTATTGAGATAGCTAAACAAAATGCAAGAGCTGCTGCTATTACAGGAGCTACTGAGGCTGTAGGATCTACTGCTTCTGCTGTTATTGCTAGTCAAAAGGATAATAAAGATGAGAATAGTGGAGGGTTTTTCAGCTAATGGAAACACCAAGAATGAGAGCTTTAAGAGAGCTTAAAAATCAAATGCCGGTAGCTAATCAACAAGTGGCCAATCAATACAAAGCTGCTAATGATATTGCGTTTCAGCAGACTATTGCAGGAGCACCTACCAATATTCAAGGTAATCAGGCTAGTGCTGTTATTGGTGGACAACAGGCTCAACAACTAGGTGCAGCTCAAGTTCAACAAGCTCAGAATAATACGCAACTAAATCAACAACTAGGTCAACATACTATCTCTGAGGGTAATCTTCAACATCAAACCCAACTAAGAACTCAGCAAAGAGATGCTAGAGATCAAGAATTTCAAGGTGCTGAAAGATTATCTGCAATATCACATGATGCTAAGGTTGAAATCTTTGATAGAAGAATGGATTTATTAAATAACCAACAACAAAGAAGATATCTAGATCAGAGACAATTAGCAGATTATGCCCTACTGAATGCTGCTTCAGATGAAGAAGCTAGAAACTATTCCCAACAAGTACAACTAGCTCAAAGAGCTAAACAACAGGTAATGAAAGCTGCGTATGACACAATACGTCAGGAGTTGGATCAAGCGAATAAATTTGGAGAAAAAGAAAAAGCTAATGAACTGGAAGATTACTTAAGAGAGCTACAGAAGCAAGCCAAAGCAGATCAGGATAGAAAAGAAGCAGAAGCAGGCTTATTAACAGGAATATTAGGTACGGGATTTTCAATATTTGGTGCTTTCTTTGGACAAGCAGAGGCAGGGGAAAAGATAGGGACAGCAGCAGGTCAAGGAATTAACGCTCTAAGGAGTTAAGGGGACATAATGAAACTACAAGATAAATTAAATAATCCGTTATTGGAAGAAGAGACTCAAGAACAGAGTCAATCCTTGCTAGACATTCCTAAACCAGAGGAAGTACCTGCTGAATTTGAAGCTGAGGAAGGCGGTCAATCCGTTGAGCCTGAACCTACCACTCCTGAAGCTGAAGAAAGTAAGCAATTAATTAAGGATGGTTTAGATGATGCTAATAATGATGTAACTGCTGATGATAGTTTTGAGCAGGCATTTCACGTTGTCCCCAAGAATGCTCCTCCAGTCGATAGAAAGAAGTTTCAAGATAGAATCTCTGAACTTAGAGAGATGTATCAAAAATCTAAGAAATCTGAAGAGAAGAAACAATTTCAAACAATTATAGCACAATCATTAGTTAAATTGGTAGGATCTGCTGTAGCATATAAGCAGGGCGTTCCTCTGGGCAAATTGGAGTTCTTCACTCCAGATTGGGAAGCTAGAATCAAAACTCTAAATACTGAATTGGATAGAGATATCGGATTGGTTGAAAAAGATGAGGCAAGTGCTACTGCTGATCAGAAGATATTACAAGGTAGATTCGATAAGGAAGCTGAAGGAAAACAAAAAGGATTAAGAGATAAATTAACTAGACAAGATACTTTAGATAAAGAAGATAGGGATCGTACATATCAAAAAGGTAGAGATGCTGTTACAGATAATAATACATCTATACAACAAGGACATGCATCTAAAACACTAGCAGAGACTATTAAGAATAATCAAGCTAATGTAGATTACAAAGATAAAACTTTTGTAGAAGGTCAACGTCAATTTGGCTTAACTCACACACTGAATAATAAAAATGCAGATACCACTAGACTTAAAGCTGAGAATGCTAGAAAAGCAGCAGAAGCTAAAGCCTTAAAAGCTGGAGATAAGTTAACACCTAGACAATTAGAGAGATCTAAAAGTGCAGGTAAGAATGATGCTAAATTCGAAGAAGAATTCAAAGCTGGTAGAGTTGCATACCAAGAAAATCAATTAACATTAAACAAAGCTAAAAGAATCCTAGAGAGACCAGGGGAGATAGGTGGTAAGGTAAATGCCTTATTTGCTGATTGGAGTATACATAAAGACGCTAGAAATGTAAAAGATTTGATTGAGAAAGTAGTACAGGGGACATTACGCCAAACTATCGGTGCTCAATTCGCAGCAAAAGAAGCTGAACAATTATTTGCACGTACATACAATCCAGCCTTATCTGACGAGGAAAATTTATTTAGATTGAATCTACTTATAAAAGGAGCAGAAGCTAGACATAAATTAGATACAGCTAGATATGAATACATACAAAAGAATAATGGTGGAGAAGGTTGGGATGATACTGAACTCTACAAGGAAACTATACTAGAGCTAAATGAGCTTGGAAAAGAAGCTAATTTTAGAGAGATTCAACAACTTAAAATAGTGGCAAATTCTAAGGGGGATAAATCTAAAGAGGCTCAAGATCAATTGAAGGAAATGGGAATTGACTTCAGTAAAAGTACTAAATCTAGTCAAATAGATCCTTCAACAGCTAAACAAGAAGAACTAGATGCCTATATGAAGGAGCATAACCTTTAAGATGAATAATAACCTAAAAGAACAAATGAATAATCCAACTGAAGAAACCACTCCAGAAAAGCCTACAGGAATGTCTTTAGAGGAGAAGCGTAAATTAGTTGAAGATCATATGAAATTACAAGCTAAACGTGAAAAGGTTGCAGCTCACATGAAAGCTCAAGCTGAAAAGAATACTCCAGTAAAAGGCGTAGAAGGTAGAACCACTACAACTGAAGCATTACTTCACGGAGCTAGTCAAAACATCCCCTTTATGGATGAAGCTGCTGATGCTTTAGAAGCAGGAACTACAGCTTTATTTGGTGTAGATTCTGAAGGTAGACCTTCGGATGAATCCTACTCAGAAGCATATGATAGACGTAGAAAGAGAAGAAAGAGATCCAATGATATCGTGGAAGCAGATAGACCCTACACTTCTATGGCATCTAGCTTAGTAAGTGCTACTGGACCTTTGGGTGTAGCAGGTAAGCTTGGAAAGATTAGAAAGATAGAAAAATTAAATAAAGCCTTGAAACTTCAAAAGGCAGCTAAGATTGCCAATGCAAGTAAAAAAGCTAAAGCTGCTACTCTAATTGGATCTACAGGGATTCAAGGGGGAGTTGATGAAGTATCTAGATCTGAAGATAGATCTTTGGAAGACTTTGGTAGAGGAGCTAAGAATGCACTAACTACTGCAGGTTTACTAAAAGGTGGAATCAAGGGTGGAGGTAAACTTTTAGAAAAGAGCGGTAAAGCAATAAAAGATGGATCTAAGTACCTATCTGATAAGTATACAGGATTCTCATCTAAATCTAGAAAAAGTAATAAGCATGACGGTGGATCTATTGTCGGAAACAATGCTAGACCTTTCTTAAGAAATGATGATGAGGCTGTAGAATATGCTCATCAAGTTAAAAGAGTAGTAGAAGATAGCTTCAAGGTAACCAATGGAGGTACTCAGAAGCATTTTCAAGGTCTAATAGATAACTCCAATGAACATATAAATACTATAGTAAAAGCTGTTGATAATGTAAAACCTGGTCCCCTTAAGATTAGAAATATAGTTTCAAAAATTGGCAACAACCTAAAAAAGAAACATACTGATATAGATTATAAGGTATCTAAAGAGGCGTACAAAGCTATAGATGAAGTTGGAAATATTGTTGCACGTATTGGGGACAATGGTAGTTTTTCTCAATTAGTTAGACTTAGAAAAGAAGTTGGAGATTATGCTAGATCTATGCGTAATAAGATGTCAAGCATAGAAGAGAAAATGCATGCTGGAGGGGACTTTGTAGCTAAATCTGATATGGATAAGATTAAGCGAAAGGGAGATATTTTCGGTGATATCTATCATGGTTTGAATGATGAGATAGAAAAGGTACTAAAAGCCACTAACCCTCAAGCTTTAGGTAAATGGAAGGTTGCAAATTCAGTTAAGAGTACATCCATGGCCGCTAAAACTATGTTAAATCAAGCTAAAACAGATCCTATGATGAAGAAAATGTTAGCTAAGGTTAAGGATGTCCCTGCATTAGCAGCAACGGTTGGAAGTCTAATATATACTCCTCAATATGCTATTATTACAGGTATAGGTGCTGTAGGATATACTGCGGTTAGAACTTTAGGTAAACCTGGTGTCATTAAATTGAGTTCTTCTATAGAAAGAGGGTTATTTAAATCTATAGGAGAGAAGAGTAGTAAGATTGCTAAGGCTTTTGCTAGAGATGTGGATAGTGTATTTAATAAAAAAGGAAGAGAAGCTGCTGAAGCTAGGGCATATTCTCTTATCGGTAACAACCCTGAAATAGCAGGGGAAATAGGGGAATTTTGGGATGATATTATGGACAAAGCTGATTCAATTGGCAACCACTTCTCTGATTAATCTTATGTTAGGCTTAGTTAGTCAGAAGGTACTAGGTACTACTATAGTATTGGCTTTAGATATGGTAGTTAAGAAAACTGATTGGGAATGGGACGATAAATTATTAGATAAGATAAGAGAGGAATGGAAAGTATGAGTATGTTAGAGTCAATCAAGAACGGTCTAGTAGGAATGCTAGTATCCCCTTCAGATGTAAAACGAAGAAAGAAGCGTAAGAAGAAGAAACTACGCAAAGATAAACAACAAGATGGTAAAGTATCTTCTATGTTAAATAGAAACGTAGATAGTGCTAGAGATTTAATGTTAAATATGGATGATAATTGATATGAAAAAGAAAATGACTAAGAGAAATGAAACTAAGAAATCAAGCTTAATGAAAGCTATATCTGCTCAAGGTATGCCGGGAGATAACGCTTCTGCTGATTATGGGGATAATGCTGCTGGAGATGAGGATTCATTCTTTGCAAATGCTCCTGAGAAGCCTAAGAAAAAGAGAAGACGTAAAAAGAAAATGGACCCTACTGTTTAGAGTCCTTTAAGGCTTGTAATAGTTGGCGAATAATTATTCTCAATTCATCAAGATCTTCACTGATATCATGAGATACCGAAGCTAGAAATTTCATTTGATCCTCTAGTCTTCGGATTCTATCGGCTTGAGATACTTTCTCTAACACCTCACGATTCTCCTGATCCTGTTTCTTTGTCCGAAACGATATTATCATTGTTACTTGTCCCTTTGGCATTCTCTTTGCCTACTACTTGTAAAAATTCCATAAGACCATCATACTTACCTTGGATGTAAGCTTCCTGATCCTTCTGTTGTACTTTCCATTCTTCAATTATCTGAAGTGCTAATTTCTTTAAATCCATTATTAAATCCCTGCACAATACAAACGATATAAATAATCTAAATCATTTAAATCCAAGTTACGATTCAACTTAATAACAACTTGAGGTTGATAACCTGTACCGGGATCAATAACTCTAACACAGTTAACTTGACCATAATGATATAAAGCAGGGTTAACATCAATAATAGCCTTGTAATTCTCTCTAGGAGTAATTACTTGATTACCTACAATAACTACGTTCTTCCCCTTATTAGCAGTTGTTTGAAGCACTACTTCATCTTTAGTTACAATACCTTCAGCAGGTACGAATATTGCTGAATAGTCTTTATCATATTTCAGAGGCTTTTTTAGCCCCAGCTTCTGCCACCTATTACCACGATTTATCTTTAGATATACTTCCACGTTTTCTCCTTTGTCCTATATATAGTTTAGGTTATTTACCTCTCTATGTCAATACACGAGAGGTTACTTCTTAACGAATTGAATATGAAAATGTAAGCCCGAGCCTACTGTATGGTACTTTGCTGTCCATTTGTAGTAGTTCTTACTATTGTATTTCTTATTAATCCAAGCTTCAATCTGATCAATCTCAGACTTAGTGAAGGAGTGAGATCTGATATCAGCTCCATGCCATAGTTGGTGAGGGGACAAGAACTTCTTCTTAGCATACTTAGCACTATTTCTATATAAATAATCCTGCTCAGCTCTAGTTCTGAAGATCATAGTCAGGAGTATGGGTTTCTTGAAGTTTCTATTAGTATATTTATTTAGCTCTTCCAGTAGATCTAATAAGTGTTTATTTTCATGCGGAAGGTTAAAGAAAAACTCGTCTTCTAATCTCTCTGAGGCATGCTTAAACTTAATGTCCTCAAAAAACTCCTTACGTTTAGTCTTATTCTCCATCTCATATAACTTAGCAACCGCTTCGGATGTATCACCTCGATCCCCTAAATATTGATACGTACCCAACTTCAATTTAGGTTTATTTTCCTTGTTTTCTCCAGTCATATCTTCTACTTTTACATCCTTCGCAGATGAGTTCTGAAACAACTTCCGAATTAGCGACATAATGAATTCCATAACTTTCCCCTTCAATTAATTGATTATTACAGTCCATACAGACTTCTATCTCATCTACTACACACTTCTCTGAATCAATAATTCCCATCCCTTATCCTCCGTAAGTCCCACGTAAGCTCTAGTAATACTGCCATTCAATTTATTTCTAAGGAGTCTGAAATCTTTCTCCATCTCTCCAACTTCATATACGTTACCATTCTTAGCAACTACTGAGCCTGACGGCACTGTTTTCCAATCAAAATTCATAGCGTACTCCTAATGTAACTATATTGTTATCTTGCTGATATCCTACGGTTCCCCATAGATCTGTTTTGAATATTCTCATACCTGCTTCTACTTCTAAGAGTCTGACGTCAAACTTAGAGGTAACAGGATGAGACAATCCTACAGAGTAGTAATTCTTAGTGTCTTTCTTAATCTCTACTAACTTCTCTACTTCTTTAACTTCTTCCGTAGCTTCTTTCTTAGTATCGACAGTCCTATCAATAATAACCTTAGTGCCGTCTTTTCTTACTTCCACAATCTTTTCGACTGTTACAGTATCTACTCTTACTTTTGAGTTCTTGGTAATCTCTATGTCCAATTGCTTCTGAACTTCATCATATTGATTATTTGCAAATACTAGAATTGCAAGCAATACTGCGATGGTAATCTCTTTCCAATACTTAAGCATCATATACCCCAATAACAGAAGTTTCAGGTCCGATTAGGTATGCTGGAGAATCTTCATCCTTCTGCACTCTTTGGAACTGTGCAGCTCTAACTTCCACATATTTACCTTTAGTGTCTGCTGAAAGCTTTTCTACTTCAGATCCCAATTCAACTAGCTTTAATCTAATCTTAACTTTGTTTGTTTTTAATATCAACCCTGAAGCTGTTTCACTCTCTGAGCTAGTTTCAACTCCAATTAATACATTATTTCCTAGTGGCTTGATCATGTTAATCCTTCTCTATTATTATTTCTGAGCTTCTATGAATGTAAACTACGTAATCTTTGTGTTTGTTTTCAGGTCTAATTCTATTGTCTATATCTTCAAAGAAATTAACAGTACCTTTAAACTTTGCTTCTCTACCTTCTTCGGTCTCGTAGAAACCTTCTCCCCTAAGTACCTTAGCTTTATTTAGAAACTTTTCCAATTCTAAAGCTTTATTAAATGTAATAGTCACTATCCATCCTTTCAAAAGTATATCACAGTTTCTGCAATAGACAAAATAATAGACTCCCGAAGGAGCCTACCCAAACTTACCAACTTAGTCCCACGCCTAAGTAGGCAGCACCTCTAGTTGTAAATATAACTGAACCATTGTATCCACTATCAAACTCTCTCAAATATGAAACTCCTATATCAAGTTCTCTACTTGGTTGTTGAGCTGAGACATGTCCCTTAGTGAGCCTAACGTCTACATCCGTTCTACTTGTCCCTATTAAGGCTGTTATATGATTCTTCTTATTTGGAGCACCTTGAGCTGATTCTATATTAATTAATACAATAACTGCACCAATTACTATACCATAAATGAAGTATCTAATTGCCTTCTGTAGATCTGTCATTTCTTTCTCCTAAATTTAATTACGTTTGATTTCTTTTCTTGATTCTTAATGTATAGTGTTAACGCTTCTTTGAAGCTGTCGTAACCTTGAGAATATCCCCAGAAGTATACTGCTACCAATATAGCAGCGTACATCACTAATGCAATTATTAATATTGCGTCCATATCATTCCCCCTTGAGTTTCTTTAATTCTTTTTTGTGGTCATCTCTTTTGCTTTCAGGTAACTTAACCATATCAGCTTTCAAGTTAGCTTCTTCCACGTATTTACCCCAAGCTTTAGTGTCTCTTTTAGTGCTCCCATATCCTGTAGATTTGTGGATTTGATTGGTAGGAGTAGTATACACTTGTATCATTAGCTCACCACACTCGGGACATGTCATATCTTCTTCCATAGAAGATGTGCTACACATATGTTCCATAAGCAGTGTATTGCATTCTTGACATTCAAGATCCATAGTACGCCAACCCATTACTTACTTTCCTTCGCTGCGTGTCTAGCCTGTATTGCTTGAGTATGGCTACTTCTACATGAAGTCATATATTTCTCCACACAAATCTTATTCAATTTAGATATCGTATGAGTCTCCCCTACATATTTTAAGTTATTTTTATCATCTACCTTAGTCCATTGATCATAGATACCATAGTAAGTACCTTCCCCTTCAATATTAATGTTTAGAAAGTATTCAGATAGTGTTATAGGCATCTGTGCTGCTGTTACTGTTATTTGTTCATTCATTATTGCTCCTTAAGCTTTCTCATTAGGTGGTTGATCTCTTCTAAAGATAATCTAATTCTATCTATAGACTCTTGAGTCACTTCCTCAAATTCTCTATTGGGAGTGTATATCTTTTTCCCAACAGTGTCTACTCTTAACTGCTTCTTTCCTTTTGAAGGAAACTTCAATATCTTACTCATTGTTGCCTTTCACTACATAGCCTAGTATTACTAGGCAAATCAGTAGGTTACAAAAATAATTCAGTATCAAAGGACGATTCCCTAATACTGATACATATATCAATCCGAAAGCTTCTCCAATAGTCCATAACCATATGAAGGTAGGGGATATGCCTTTAGCATGTTTCTGCTTAATACATTTGTAAGCCTGCGGAATACCGCATGTTATTAGTAGTATACTTGCTATCCATCCTATGACTTCAATCATTTGATGCTTCTTGTATTTTTTTTTGGACATTTCTTTCCATAAGACCCACTAGAGTTTTTAATTCTTGAAGCTCATCATTGAGTTCTTCTAGGGCTTCTTTCTCATCTTGACCATAACCCCAAATCAAATCAAACCCTCGGTGAGTTATAGTAGCTTCAAAGGACATATACGCCCCCTTACCATCATTTTCTATTTTCAATCCTAATGCTTCCATTATTTGAATTCCTTAATTTTATCTCTGACAGCTTTAATTCTAGAGTATCCTAGAGGTTCGCATACAGTTTCTAATTTATCCATCAGCTCCTCCAAAGAGCCATATAGACTCATCGGTTGTTTTGGTGCCTCTTCTTTAATTTTATCTAATATTACAATCATATCAAGTCCTTATGGTAAATATACTGGGAAGCTACTGAAGAAACTGGTAGGTCTGTTAGTAGTCTCAACATAGAAGTTAATAATCTGGGTAGCTTCTGAATCAAATCCCATTACATTAGCGTAACTATCTTGACCGGGGACAGATCCATTTACAATGATTACTCCTCGACCGTACATAGTACACTCATGGAAGTGGCCACCTCTCATGAAAGAGATTACTTGCTTAGTCTGCTTCTGTCTCTTCATCATTAGAGATTCAAGTGCTACTCTTGTGTTCGCTTTAGCATTATCGTAATGCTCATATAGTGCTACGTTACCATAGATGTTTACTGTAGCGTAAGGGGATGTAGGAATGTCAAAAGTGATATTCTTAAAGCCTGCTGTCTTACATAACATCTCTAGTGTCTTATAGATAATGTAGGTTAGATTTTCTTCACCCGGATTGTTGTATGTCTTCTTGTGGTCTGTACGGTCATGATTACCTGTAACGGCTGGAACATGAACCTTAACACCAAGTGATGCTATTGGATACAGAATGTCTTCGTAAATACTTACGATAGCTTCTTGAACTTGCTTACTGTTGCCAAACTCACAGCTCCTAGCACTCTCAAGTCCATGCATAGTAGAAGATTCAATGATGTCTCCCATCAATGCTACGATTACTTTCTCAACATTGTACTGCTGAGACTTTCTCTCATACTCTGCAATGAAAGCATCTCTTAGGTATCCCATTCGGTCTCTACATACTTCCAGATCAAAAGTACCTGTCTTTTTACCATAATGTATATCTGAAAGTAACAATTCCATTGTCATCTTCTTCTTACCTTTAGACTGTTTCTTCTTGGCAATCTTAGGTTTCTTTACATTCAACTTAGATACTACAGCTTGAATGTCTTCCAACATATCTTCTCTAGCATTTAGGTAATCTAAAATTTGTCTGTTCTTCTTACCATTCTTAGCTGATAGTCTTCTAGCTCTAGATGCTTCTTTCAAAGTAGCTACTGCAACTTCACTGTTACTTACATCTAAGTACTTAGCATGGAATCTATAGGCATGTCTGATGGAATCAAAGGTAGCATTAGCTTTTTTGTGCTTCTTGTTGAATTTCTTTACTATAGTGTCCCATTCAAGTCCAGCTTCTTTGAATGCCGCAATGTCTAGTAACTGTGCGTTTGTGTACTTCTTACTCATAATGTTCTCCTTGTTACTCGTGTTCAGTCTATCATTTAAATTAATAATCGTAAAGTGCTTGTTTAAACCATCTCGGTGCTAACTTACTCTCTCTTATCCCTTCAAAGGTTCCATCTAATATATAACTAACTCCAAAGTCAGAAGGGTTCCTACAAATCCTACCGCAAGCCTGAATTACATCTTTCAATGTTTGCCACTCATACCATTCAGGATCTTTACCGGCCTTAAACTTGGTAGCAGGATCAGCTAAGGAAGGCCATGGTATCTTAGTAATTACTTGCCATCTACCCAGATCATCAGGTAAATCCAAACCTTCATACATCCCAGAAGCTACTAATACTTTACCATCATCAGGATTGGAGTTCATAAACTCCTCATACTTCTGTTTCTTATTCTCATTGTTATGGAAGATAAACCTAGGATCTTTTAGGTGTCTCTTCATTATTGAGGCTTGAGAGTATGTTGCATGTATCAATCCCTTTTGACCTGCATGGTAATCTAACAGTCCAGAATTATTAATGTAATCACAGATCTCAATAGTAGCTTTCTCAAAGTTGTGATGTCTTACCTTAGTAACAAAGTCACTAATGATAGGTCTACGGTCTGCTTGAATTGGATGCTTACATTCCATGTAACGTACACGCTTCCTACCTAACCCTAAAGCTTCTACATCCTTCTTACCTATCGTAGCTGACAACAATACGATCTTCTCAGTCTTATTTGGCCAAAGAATATTTCTCATACGAGATACATCAATCGGAGTTAATTTCATCTGAGGTAACAGATCCCCTTCCTCATCAGGTTTACATCTTTGTAACTTCTTACCAGTAGCATCATAGCCTCCACCTCTCCATAAGTTGTAGTCATCTTCAATGATGAACTCAGGATTGTCAGAAGTAAGAGTATGCTTTAGAGCTTTCTGAAAGGCATTCTTCTTTTTAACTCTAGTTACCCAATTTCTAAGTGTGAGAGAATCTTCTTGACCGTATGGAAAGTTCTGCTTGTGTTTCCAGAATCTCAAAGCATTGAAGTCCTGTTGAAACTTAAGTAGGTTGTGAGCCTCATCTGCAATGAATACCTTTGGAGCATTTCTCCAAGGATTCTGTCTAGTATATAAAGCATGATAGTGGTTATTACATATCTGTACATCGCTACTGTTCCATTGCTTTTTGGTAAGGGGAGGGATATAGCCTCCTCTATAGTTATCTGCACCCATGATTGCTGGGATGTTAGGAAACTCTTTAGAGTATTGCTTCACTAACATATTGTTAGGCGTAGTGATTCTAGAACTACCTGCCCAGTTGGCTATGGTAGTACACAGTGCAGTCTTACCTGAACTTGTAGGAGCTACTATTACAAACACATCATACTTGTCCCATTCTTTCTGGAGCTGAAGTAGGATACTCTTCTGTAAGTCTCTGAAGTTATCATATGGAAAGTAATCCAATATGCTCATTTTTCCGCCTTTAAAGCTTGAAGTAATGTTTGAAGTAGTTGTAGTTTACCTACTATTACAGAATCATCTTCTGAGCCTGCTGTCTTATTATTAAGATCTACATCATAATTCCATACCAACAGTTCCATATTCTCTATAAGGTTCTCCCTAGTATGCATATATTTACTCATTTTCGTTTCTCCCAGAACTTCTCGTGATAATAAAACATTATACTTGCTGAGAAAACATGTGCTACTGTAAGTAATGTAGCTTCTCTCAATGATCCTACGAATAGATAAGTAATACCTGTACCTATAGTTGAGGACACTATCCTATAACTTATTGTTTTCTTTAATGCTCTGTTCATATCTCTTCTCCCTATCCATATCTCTTGCAAATTCTTCTAATCTTAACCTACTCATGAGAGCTTCAAACTCTGCTTGACATAAATCTGTAGTAATTTCTTTGAATAATTTCAATGCTCTATCTGTCTTACTTATTGCGTCCATCTCTATACTCCCTTAGTATTCTCTCAAGCAGTACTTTCTGTTCAAGATACTTCTCCCAATTATCTAAGTCTTCCATAGCTTCGTATTTGGCCATACTCTTTTGAGCTTTATTTATATATCTATTTAATATATTAACAATCATCTCCAGTTACCTTTTGTACCATAATTCGGAGTTCTATTCAATGTAAACCCACCCATAAGTTTCTGAACTTCATGACCTTCACATTCTGGAAAATCTTTCATCTCTTCTTCTGTAGGTAGAGAGTCTGAGTTAGTGATCTTACGATCAATTTCAACTTGACCTTTGCAGTGTTTACATTCATATAAATATTTTGGCATTATTGCTCCTTCAAATTAATAATAAAAGGTATATTACGGATTGGGTATAGGGATTCTATCTCCAACTTACTCTTACATTCCCCACATTCCCAAACTTCATCTATGAGTCTCTCAACAATACTAGGAGGTGCTTCATAGTTATTATATGTATTCAAGCAACAAGGTCCAACTTTGAATTGAAAGTCATTATCGTGTTTACACTTAGGGCATTTTAGTGTTACTGTATCAAACATCCCCACTATTTCTTCTCCCATGGAAACGGTTCTTTTGTACATTTTTCATAATCTGATAAGGTAGTGTATAAATACTTACATCTCTTAATTTTCGTATGCATATTTTCAACCCACAAAACACCACTCACATAAGCAAACATAACCAGACCTATTAATAGAAATCTAAGCATAACTGCCTCCTAATGTATAGCTTCATAAAACATCCAATAACTCCATTTCACTTCGTCTAATTTCTTCGTAATACTTAGGGTAATCCCTTCTTGCCTTACTATATACTCTTCGGGCTATCCACTCTTGAACTTTAACAACAGGGAAAAACTTCAATGTTTCTCTATGCTTAGATATACTCAATCCCCAATATACGTAGATATCAATCTGTCTCCATTTCTCCTTACCATAAGCATCAGCTTTAGCGTATTTGGTAATGTTTTCAGCTATTTCCAAGGCTATGCTATTCATTTCGTTCCATGTTTTGATATTATCTTGATTCATTTCACACCTCCATCTCTCCATTTAACGCAGAATGTACCTTTTACTTTCCTTCTAGGTATGTCTAGGTGATAACATACAGGACGTTTCTTTTCCTGACTAATCCTGTGTAACATAAGCATTCTGTCATAAATTAGGTTCTTGGTTTTCTTACTATGTTTGTTTAGTATGTATCCATCCTTAGCTTTAGGAGAAGCTGCAACAGCTACAAATGTAAGCAGGCTAGATATGATTGCTAGTAATATATACTTCATTAATTCCACCATTTTCCCATGTTATCCGCTATGAACTTGAATGTCTTAGCTTTGTGTTTGTAGTATTCTTCTTCTCTATACTTTACTTGTTTCATTGAAGCTTCTCTATAAGCAGCTACATCTGAACCATTGTTACTGATCCAGTCCAGCTTAGTATATTTTCTACCTGCAATCTCTACGGGGACATATTTCATTTCTATACCGCATTTCTGGGATAATATGTGATGCATCTCAGCACTAACTTCCTCCCACAATTTCAAGGTCTCAAGTAGATCTAAAGCTACATCAATCTCTCTAACTGTCTGGGGATCTTTCTCTGCAATCTGATTTTCATGAAAACAGTTTCTCATACGCTTCAATTTAAAAGCTATGTCTGATTCAAAGTAGGCATAATCCCAATCGTAAGATGTCCATCCTTGTTTGAAATAAGCTATAGCTCTCTTTAGGTTTGTTAGATATCTCTTCATTTCTTAACCGCCTTAAGCATTCTTATTATTTGTTCTTGGATAGCAATACCTACAACTATACTTTGATATACCGCATCTTCTTCACCCTCTTTCATAGCTTCAAACCTATGGTTACTTGCTTCTAGAAAGTCAATCACATCTTCTCTGTTGAATATGTATTCCATCAGTCCTCCAATGTTTCAAAGTGTAATGCATCCTTGTCTCTAATCTCAGCAGACAGTAACTCTCTAGTTAGATCAGATAATTCGATCATAAGTTCAGCACATTCTCCAGTAATCTCAGCTTCAACTTCAATACCGTCTACTTCTGCTTGCATTACTGGTACATGATTAGCTGTGCCTGTAATCTCAATCAACTCCAACAGTTGTACAATAATATCCTGTAGTATATCTTCTTGAAATCTCATTATTTACCTTCCTTTACTATATCTAAAATATTTTTAAGCATATGGTATCTCTCTTTATAGTTTCTTCTATCAGATTCTTCATAGCCATCTCCGATAATAGCAATATCTAGCAATTGCATATCCCTCTCAATAAGTAGAATAATCTCTTTTCTCTTATATTTATATTTCATTTCTTCTCCTTAGCTTTTCTTTTAAGTTCTTTAGTTTGTATCATCTTACTCATCTCAATTGCAGCGATACCCATGTACTGAGCATCTACATCATCAGACTTAACATAGTTTTCATCTTTCCACTTCTGCCATACTCTTGGATTGATTGATACTATATGTGTAGCTTTAACAGCTCCAATAATTGCACCTACGCTTTTCAGGAGAGAAGCATGTGACTTCATACGTCCACCAAATCCTCTCCTAGCTCCACCGTGAATGGGTGGAATGTCTTCTATCACTAATACATCAACAGCATCAAAGTCTTCTCTGAAACAATCAGCAAGTTCCTTCAAACGATTCTGAACCTTACTCCCCTTACTCAATACCTCAACGATACCTTTCTCAGTCATAACTCCATTGTCATACAGAGCATAACCCGGCATACTGCTTTCAGATCCACTACTAGGATCAACGCAAAGCAAGGTACCTGTAAGTATTGTCTCATAGCATTTCATGACATCATCAACTGCTTTGGATTTACCTAACTTGATTGTTTTCTTTTCAGTCATTCCACATCCTCAAAGTTCTCTGGAGCCTCGATGGTTTCCCATTCAAGGACTTTAAAACCCATACCACTATAAACACTTTCAGCTTTCGCTTTTGATAAGTGGAAAGTAGCGGTGTAAGAATTTTTT
>JALZUO010000145.1 GCA_023301565.1 Oligoflexales bacterium | reverse complement strand
TTCTATAGTCCAGCAGATCTAAAGCTGGCTTTCGATAATAATCAGATTACCCATCCACATACCATTTCTGCGATCTGCAGATTGTATAATGTTTTTGAAGCAGAGGAGGTATAATTCGCTCTGACTAGAAGAAATGTTAAAGGCATTTGTTATATTAGCATAGACGTCTAGATTTTAGCCTCTTTTCAATAGTAGTACCTAAAAAAAAAACAAGGTTGGATGTTAGGGTCATAGCAGTGATGTCGTTGAAGAAAAACGACAGAATTGTTAAAGGATGGTAAATGCACAACTAGGCATTAAGAATAGGAGGGAGGCAAATTGCTTGCAAATCCATAAAGGCAATAGATACTCAAGGATAATCATGAACATTCCATAAAATAAATTAAAAATGAAGAGTGAATTACTATTAGAGATTACCCAAAAGGAAGCAGTTGCTCCTGTTACTGAAAAAGAAGGTGAGGATATACAAGAATTAATATCCCTGATTGAAGAAATGAATATCGTGGATTTCGAACCCATGCTAGATGAAAATTTAAATAGTGAAATTAGTGAGAGCTTTCCAGGAAAATATCAAATTTTAGCTATCCTTCGTGATTTGTTTGAAGAGTATAAAGCAGGCGGCGATTCGGAGTTGCAAATTGAGTTGGGTACTTGTGGGCATAATTGCGATCGAAAGTGTCCCGTTATTAATCTTAGAGGAAATAATAGCGGTAAAAATTTTGCATTTGGATTAGATAAAATGGATAGCAATGTGGTAAACTTTCATACTTGCTATGGCTTTGTGGATAATAATAAATCTCCTAAATTTATAGATGGGGATATGATGATAAATTCATTAAAGAAAGGAGCAGAAATGAAAGGTCAAGACACTTCTCGATATAATGATAGAATGAAAACTATTCTTATGGAAGCGGTGCATGTTTTTCATGAAAAATAGCCTTGTTAATCTAGAGACTAGTAAATGAGTAAGTATGTATTGATATTAGATTTAGATGGTGTTTTAATTACAAGCCCTAGTTGGAAATCTGATGAGCTTGATTCAGATGGCTATTCTAAATTTAATGAAAATTGTGTGCGTAATTTGAATCAATTATTATCTAAATATGATTTTGAAATTTGGCTAAGCTCTACCCGCAGAACGGTAAAAAAAATAGGAGAATTTAATGAAATTTTTAGTCGTCGAAATATTATAACTCCTATAGTTGGTTTTGTTCCTAATTATTTGAATTGCAAGACTAGAAGAAATGAAATAGAAAAATTTGTGAAAGAGTATCAAATTTCAAGATACTTGATTGTCGATGATGACAAATCATTGAATGGTTTAGAAAGTGAGCAAAAAACAAATTTGATATTAACTGAATTTCACAAAGGCTTTGATAGCGAAAAACTAGAACAAGCAATTCAAATTATGGAAGTGCTTGCCACTAAGAATTCAATTCAAATATTAGTTTTTAATATAAAACATCCTAAGCATGGCATCTTTAAAAAAAGACATCAAGAAAGGCGCGAAGTGGATTATAAGAGCATTTGGCGAATTGGACAAGGAGTTGGATTATTCTGTGAAAAGCGTAGAATATATTGAATCCGTTTTCTCTGAACATTTTGTAGATGGAGAGGCTAAGTCAGATGGTTTGTTTGCTACTGGATTAGGCTGGAAGTTGTTTTCAATTAGTTCTTATATAGGAGAGGTGATCATAAAGAATACGAAAGCGACAAAATGGGTAACTGATGATAAAGATCCACAAGGAGAGTTAAGCATAAAGTTAGTTTCGGCCAATGGGACAGAGATGTATCCTGCGCACAGAGTGATGAAGCGAATACAAAATGGCGAAGAAGATAATGTATACCATTATACAGCTATTGCAGTAGATAAATATATGAAATTTGAAGGAGACGTTCCTGAGGATTTTAGCCAAGATGCGGATGCCGAAAAATCTTGGTGGAAATTTTGGTGAGAAGGAGCATGGCTGTAAGTGCTCCAATTAAATTTATGCCTTTTTTATTATATGGATTTTGAATTGTATAAAAATTACAAATCTCCGTACTTGAATCTGAATGTGAAAGTCGGAATGCTTGCGGGTTTGTTTGCTATATTTGTTTTTTTATTTGATGAATATTTTGAAGAAGAATTTCGTCATTACTTGGTTTTATTATTGCTTGGATTATGGATATTGAGTTTAATAGTTGAAGTCTATAGTTTTTTTTCTAAATACGAAAGCGAAAAATCCCAAATTGGAATATTGAATATAACCGAAGAAAGAATTGATTGGAATCGTACTTTCATTGAATGGCGAGACATTGTGGATGTTGAAATTCAATTTAATGAAGTCGATAATAGCCACAGATGGAATTCGGGGCCTAAAAATAATGTCTCTGATGGAATAAATAAGATTAGAATTGTAATCGACAATGGTGATGAGTACTTGGGGTACTATAAGGTAGAAAGTGAAACCCATTTAGCTGCACTCAGAGATTTATTAAAAAAGGCTGTTTTTAAAAATGGGATTGGGTATAATGTAGCCAAAAAATTTATCCAAATCGATAATTACGAAGAGCATCAAGCTCTCAAAAAGCAATTGAAGAATAATAAATAGTTTGAATAATAGAAAAATTTAGTTCATGTTTACAGTACATTATTAAAAACTAAGTCAATATAATAGTTATGGGTCTGAGCATACATTACAGTGGTGAATTCAACAGAGGAGAGTCGCTTTCGTCAATGATTGAAGAAGTAAAGAACGTCGCAGAAGTTTACAATTGGGATTATTTTATTTTTGATGAGGTCTTCGTAGAAGATGCGCTTGGAAAAGAAGATTATAGTGATGAGATTTATGGGATTCACTTTACACCACCTGGTTGCGAAACTGTCTCTCTCGCGTTCTTATCTAATGGGAAAATGTCTAGTGCAATAAATCTTAAGCTATTTGGAAGCAACCCAAAAGAACAAAAATACTTGTATATGCTTTCTGTAAAAACTCAATATGCAGGGATTGAAATACATAAGCTAGTAATCCATCTATTTAAATATTTGAGTAAGAAATACTTTGCAAATTTTAAACTATCAGATGAAGGCCAGTATTGGGAAACTGGGAATGAACAAATATTAAAAGATACATTTGTACGGTATACAAATCTAATGGATAGCTTTCAGTCTTCCTTAGAAATATTTCCAAAAGAACAAGGCGAATCATTCGAGGATTATTTTAGTAGACTTTTGAAACGATTGCAAAAAAGAACAGAAGGGTAAACTATTTTTTCGTGTGAGTCGTCTTTGTTTTTAAGAACCTGTACCCACTACTCCCAGCAAGGAATCCTAAATTCCTTCCTCGTTCCGTCTCGCATATCCGCCGAAAATACTTCTGAATTGGATTTTTTATTTAGGTTCTGACCTGCATGGAAATGATCATTTACTTTGTAGGTATTTGAAAAAAAGTAATTGAATTCTTGGTATTTTTTACCATTCAATCTCCGTATTCTCAAGTGATTTTTTTTGGCTTTTACGATCACGCCTTCGTAGGTGTCTTTATATAAATCTTGACAGATTTTGGTATTTCTCTTTTCGTCTATTTTCTTTTGTACAGCC
>JALZUO010000144.1 GCA_023301565.1 Oligoflexales bacterium | reverse complement strand
CATAAGTAGTGTTCGAAATATCGATCCCTGCTGGATCAGCATTCGTATCATTAGCAGCGTTAACTCCGTAGAATATGACAGCTGCATTAGCAGCTGATGATGCGCACCCTATCCCAGCCGTCACGGCTAGGTAGGTCGTTAATTTATTTTGGGGTAGATTTGTTTTCATGTGTTCGTTTATTTATTGAGCTATAACAGCTTAGCGAAAATATTCTTGCTAGGTTACTAAGTGGGGTTATGGAATCAAGGTTTAATTACGCGAGTTACTCGCGCAACATGTTGATAATAAAGTTACGCTCTGTGATCAGAGATGTTTAGCGAGGAAGTGGCGCGGTGGGTCTTCTGAGCCTTTATTGCGAATGGCTGTATTTCTGATTTTCAGGGGGCTTTCTGAGTCTGTTTTGAAGGTGAATTTGTCTGGGAAGCCGGGAGCACAATGACTGAAGGAGTGGTTACGGAGGCTCGCCGCGATGAGGTGGGACTTGCCTTTCGACTCTGGGTGGGAGGCTTCTATTTGTATGTGGAGCTCATCCTTGCCCCGCTGAGTGACGAGAAAGACCCCAATGATTCCCTGATCATTAAGCAGGATGCAGGAGTAATTCTCCTCAAAGTGTTCTCGGTTAGAGCTGTCCCAGTATTGTTTGAACTGCTGAGGCGGCATGAGTGCATGAGGGGCGATGAAGGTATAGATCTCCTCGGCACTATAGCCACGGATAGACTCTAGCCGCCAAGTGTCTGGGATACGGGGCTGAATGCGGTCATAGATACGGTGTGTGCATGCCTTCATGCTTTCACCAGGGATCGTAAAGTGGCGGTCTGTCTGGACGATGGCGTAGCCCTTCTCGGTGAACTGAGTGCAGATTGGGTGGTTACTGGGGAGAGCTGCTTGGTAGCGGAGCTGGGTGGCTCCGGCCTCTGACACAGCAGCCTCTAAGGCGGTAAGAGCTGGCCCTAGGAGGGCTGCTTGCTGGTCGGCGTTTCCGGCAAAGAAGAGGACAAACTCAAAGGTCTGCTCTTGCGGTAGATCACCGACACTCTCTGATTCTGGTGGATCTGACCCACGCCAGTAAGGGAGGGCCGCGATAATGCGCTCTACCGGATGCTCTAGCACTGCGACTAGAAACTGTGCTGAGTCTGGGATGGCAGCGCCCTGCCCTAGCGTGCGTGCACGGGCAAGCTCATCTGGGTAGGCGGTTCTGATGATTGGCGTAGTGTTGATAACCGTAGGGTTTAAGAGTTTGAGGCAGAGGCGGACTTGTTTCGATGGAGGGCTGGGTTGATCGCCTCCGGGAGTCGCTCCGGATTGGGGGCGGTCTCGCCTAAAAATTCCTTTAGGGCTTGTATCTGAATGTCTGGGTTTGCGACGAGCGCTGGGTAGTCTATCTCGATGAGGTCAATATTCCCCCGTTGGCGGAGCTGAGCGATGGTCTGCTCATAATGAGTCTGCTGAGTCTGAATCAGGTGCTCTTTCTCACTGCGGGGCTTTTGGCCCTGGCGGGAGAGCATGGTCCACTGAGAATCTACGATCTGATCCACGGGACGGCTCATGAAAATAATACGGTAGCGGTGCTGGGGCGGGAGTGCGGGGAGGAGTGCAGAGATGACTTTGATCGATTTTCCTTCAGCCTGCTCGATGAGGCGGGGGTTTTTACGCAGTTTCTTGATGTCTTCCCACTCGTAGTATCCTCTCAGGTTATCATCGTCTGCGGTGCGTTTACCATCGGTCATGGGATCGATCCCAGCCGCGGTGAGCATTTGCATCATGAGTGAAGTCCCGGAGCGAGGAAGTCCAGACACGATGAGGTATTCGCTGGGTTTGATGGAGGCGTCTTTTTCTGCCTTTCTGGCTGCTTCTTCCGCCGCTTTTTGGCGTTTTAGCTGGCGTTGTGCGTGGCGTTCTTTTGCGCGGGCGGCGATGCCGTAGCGGAGTGACTGGAGCTGTTTGTCGGCCTTTGAGTCACGTTCTATTTTGAGGCGGATGGCATTATTTTCGCAGGCACGGGCTTTGTCTTCGTCTTTGAGTTGGCGGTAAATATTGACCAGCGTTTCGGTGGCGATTGGGTTATCTTGATTGAGGCGGAGACTATTACGCAGGGCATGCTCGGCTTCTGGTAGCTGGTTCAGCTGGAATAGGGCCTGGCCTAGCACGGTGTGTCCACGTGGGTCTCCGTATTGGAGCTCGATGGCTTCTAAGGCCAGGGTGGCGGCTGCTTGCGGGTCCTTATCGCGGCGTAGGGCGGTGCGGGCGAGGGTGAGGCGCGCTTGGTAGCTATCTGGATCCAGACGCAAAAGGACCTGCGCGCTCTGGCGAGCATCATCCCACTGTGAAGTTGCTACGCTACACCGGCAGATTAACTCTAGAGTCTGTGGGTGATCGGGTGCCTGCTCGCGGGCTTTTTTCAGCTGCGCCATCGCGGCTTCGTTGTCTTGTTGCTGGAGCTTGATCCGGCATTGTAGCAGATGGGCTGAGAGGGTGTTTCCTAAAGATTCCAGGCAGATTGCAAGAGTCTCCTCCGCTTCTTTAGCGAGTCCGAGGTTAAGCTGAGTGCGAGCAAGGAGCTGGGAGTAGTCCGTGCGCTCTGGGTAAGCTGTGAAGCAGTCTTCTAGGAGCGGTAGCGCTTCTGCGTGCTTGCCTGTGTAGAGGTAAGCACGGGCGAGGTTCCATTTGTTCTCGCGGTTCGTTTCATCGGCAGCTTGGGTGGGATCATCAGAGACTTCATCGATGTAGCCGAGGGCAACGAACTGCTCTAGCAGTGCCTCGCTTTCCTCCGCGGTGAGGGAGCCGCGTGACTGCTTCTGCCCGTCTGGACTCTCCCATGTGGGGATGGTGGCTACGGGACTGTCTTCGGTAAATATCTCCTTGAGGACGCGGCCTTCCATATCGTCTCCAATGGGCTGATCAAAGGCGTGGAGGATGGAGGGAGCGATGTCTAATAAGCGTGCCCCGTAGATGGGTTCTTTCGTGGCTTTGATACCGGGACCTTTGGCCAGCAGGACACCCTGATCTCGGTGCCAGACCGTAATACCGGCGGGGACGCGTGGAGTGAAGGTGGGGCGCAGGTGGTCTGAGTGGAAGCCGTGATCTGAGACTAGAATGACAGTGGTGGCTGGGCCAGCGAGGTGGAGGAGGCGCTGAAGCATCATGTCGTGCGCGCGGTAGGTGCTTTTGACAACGTGTTGGTAGACCTCAAAGTCCTCATCCGTGATGCCCTCCATCTGCGGTGGGTGGAAGTGCATGAAGTGGTGGCTGATCTCATCAATGGCTCGGTAGTAAATGGCCATAAAGTCCCATTCCGGGTCTGTCTCCATGAGGTGGGTGGCAGCGGAGTGGACTGAATATGCTTCCCCCAGATGCTGGCGGAGATTGGTGATTCGCCGGTCTCTGGATTGGTCAATTTTATGACCTGCAGGGAGGAATGACTGAATGATACCTTCGTCTATTTCGTGCGGGGAGACACGCAGCTCATTCATGGTTTTCGCCAGATCCTCTGGCCAGTAAGTGCCGGGCATGGGTTCAGGCCAGTCAGCAGGAGCTTGATTTAGCTTTGCTCCTTTGAGGTGGCCGAACATGTTAGATACCATTTTCCCATCGAGATTCTGCTCTCCTTGGGTAGCGAACCAAGAGACAATGTGACTCCGGAGTTCTTTTTCACCGAGCATTTCCCAGAGGGTCTTACATTGTCGGGTGGCGGCAGATACTGGGACGATTTGCCCTGAGATAGGATCAACTTCCGTGAAACCTTTAACTCCGTGGTGGTATGCCATTTTCCCGGTGGCTATGGACGTCCATAGCATCGGGGATAGCTGAGGCTCAAGGGTTGCGAGATTCCCATGGATGCCGCCGTCCATAAGGGACCGGATACCGTTCATGCCACCTTCCGCTAAGAGCTCATTAATGATTTTCCAGTCGGCGGAGTCCCAGCCGATGAGGAGGACTTTTTTCTTAGGCTTGTCTGTTATGGGTGTTGCCATTTGGATATTAGGTGGATGAATTTAGGCTGATTTCGTGCAAGGGGCCGGTCGCGAGAAAATCGTTTCCATTGTTAGAAATAGGGTATTTATAACAGCATTATTTTTCTCGAATGGAAGATCGCTACCGCGATAGACTAGGAATTTTTTTGTCGAAGAGACAAATAGCGGTTCATAACC
>JALZUO010000143.1 GCA_023301565.1 Oligoflexales bacterium | reverse complement strand
AGGGAAAGGAGGGAAAGGAGGGTAACTAGCTGGAAAACCAAGATTTTCAGCGATCCGTATTGTATTACCCAACTAATAATCATTAGCCTAGCCCTTTAAGTATCCGACTTTAATATATGGGAAAGATACTGCTTCAACTATTTGCTTATACGGCTTTGTTTGCTGTTAGCGGCTATTATGCACGTTCCGACCTGTATAAAACAATCGAAGAGTCTACTTCTATACCCAGCCTTTTTTACGCGCGTCAACTCGCTGAGCCGAAAAGGGCGATATCGGACAAAATCAAGATGTTTGCCTGGGATGACGACGCATTTAAGGAACACGGTGAGTTTTTTTCTTCGGACCTTTCAAAAATAAAAGCATTGTTTGCAAGTCTATGTGCGCAAAAACCGGTAGCGATCGTAATCGATAAGGTGTTTGCTTCGAGCAAAACAAACACCTCACTTGTGGATGCAATCGGGCTGTCGAAGCCAGATTGTATGATTGTTCCTGTGGCTAGCAAAGATGTAGGGGATGATAAGGTCAGCCTAGAAGAGATGAGGGTCTTGGGGAAGCTTTCGTTAAACCCTGATTTCCGGAAGCCTGGTCTTGAGTTCAACATGGTAAGGCCTACGTTTAGTGTCCTTAAACAGTTGAGTGGTCTAGGCGTAGTCGATTACCGTAATCCAGGTTACTTTTTTGGCGGCAGCTCTGTGGACGGTCTTGTTTTTCGGCATGCAGGAGTTTATGCAAGTAAAAACGTGGAGCTTAAAAAAGAAAGTGTTTTCCTAGACGGCAGGTATGCATTTGACGCAAGTGAAGAGCTATTCGTTAACTGGTACCCTAAAAAAAGCTATCTTAAAAAAACATACAACTTACTAAAAACCATGGAGTATGCATCTGACGGCGGGGACATACACATTGTCAACGAGGGCGATATAGTTTTTATCCTCCCTAACCTGTACACGGGTTCGGTCGATATACACCAGACTCCTTTCGGGAAAAACTACGGTGGCTATGCCCTTGCCACGGTTGCCGATAGTGTTTTTAAGGGTAGGTGGGTTCGTGTCTATTCAGAGAAAATACTGTCTATCTGGATTTTGATTTCTATTGGCCTAGCGTTTAGTTTAGTTCTTTTTCTTTGTTCGGCTCTCAACGCAGTGATCTTTTTGGCGTTGGCAAATCTATTTATCTTGCTGTGTATAGGTGTGGCTTTTATTGGGTTTGATTATTTGATTCTATTTACGCAGCCCGTGATGGCATTTAATATCGTCGTTGCTGCTCTAATTGTAAAAAAGTATCAAAGAAATGAAGTTGCTAACATGAAGTACCATCAGGCACTACGCGGTATTGTTTCAAACGATGATCTTGACTATGTAAAAAAGAATGCTGGAAACATAGATCTAAGTCCAAGCGAGCAAGAGATTACCATAATGTTTGTGGACTTTATTAGTTTTTCTACTTTCGCAGAGCAGTCTGACCCGGAGGATCTTTTTTCTAACCTCCAGCTTGGGTTGAATCTGCTGAGTAGGGTTGTTCACAAACATGGGGGTGTCGTGGATAAGTCGCTCGGAGACGGCCTACTTTGCTACTTTGGTTACGACCCTATTCGCAGACAAAAACATCCTGATCATGCAGAAAAGGCTCTCAATGCGGCGATAGAAATGCAGGTAATGATTGGCAAAGGATGGCACTCGCCAGAACAGAACACGAGTTACCTACCAATTCGCATAGGCATTAATACAGGAAGTGCTATCGTGGGTAACGTGTGCGATGCAAATAAAATTGAGCTGTCTATCATCGGGCATGATGTAAATATAGCCCAGCGCTATGAAGGTGCCTGCGAGGCGTTCAAAGTGATGATTGGCCCAAGGTCTGCAAAGCAGCTCAGATCGTCGACGCTTAAAGAGGCCTTGGTGCAAAAGAAGATCTATATAAAACACTATATAGGTGAGTACAATGCATACGAATTAGACCCCTTCGAGTATGAGGAAAATGTAAAAGAAGAAAGCAAACTTGTAGCAGCAGTTCATAAATTTCGAAGGGTCATGGCAAACGAGCGCAAGCAAAAAAGGTTTTTAGTCGATGCGGATTGGGTGACAAGTGTCCGTGCTAAAGGTGCGCCAGAAATGGGTGTTGTTGTGAATTTTTCAGAAAAGGGTCTTTGCCTGCTTATCGGGGACGAGTTTTTTCTTGACCAAGAGCTTTGCCTGAGTGTCGGTATTGGTTCTCCAAATAATAAAGAGGCAAACTTCAACCTGAACTGCGTAGTAAAGTGGGTAAAAAGGTACAAGGACAAATTTCTGCATGGGGTCGAAATAAGCCATGATGGGGATGATTCTTCTTGGGATGATTTTTTGAATTTACACTCTTCAGTGAAAAAGTAAACCTAATATAGGTTAAAAACAATTATCAACCTCGAGAAAACCAACCCCGCACTGCTTTACACCCATAAATAATTCAGAAGATCCAATGACACGCGCGTACGTTTCACTCTGACAAAAAATGTCTGTGGTGTTTATGGTTTTGCTGCCAAAAAAAGATATATCTGAGAAGACGACGTCCGAAGTAGAAACCACCTCTATTGCAGAGCTAAGAACCCCCGGAGGCGTCTTTCTACATATTTTAGGCCACGTGTCTTTTGGGAAAGCAGATTCGAATACAACAGTCATGTCTGTGTTTCCAAGTGCTGTAATTGCTCGTATAAAACCTTCCCGTACTGGGTCGGTAGGTTGGTCGACAAGTAATTGAAGTCGGTTGTATTGTGGCTGACCTTCGTTGTCTGTTATTTTACTTACTTTGAAAAAGAAGCTGGAGTCTTCATCGAGGGTTATGCAGTTTGCATCGCAGTTTGCAATTAAAAGCGAAGAGTTAGAAAGGTTTACTCTAGACGAATCTACTACCAAAAGTCCGTTTTCTTTAGAATCTAAAATGTTGACCTGGCGCCCGACTGCATGAGATGTAGGTCCTGTTTCTAGTATTCGAGAAAAAGTTGCAAGCTGAATTCCAGTGTCAAAATTAGTTATATTTACGTTTGCATTCTGCCCAAGATTAAGCGAAGAATTCTTTGTTCCGAATATACCTAGTTGTGCAGGGGCTGTTTCACTACCTATGATGCCTATGATGTTGTTGAGGTTTAATGTTGTGTTTTCGATGGTGATGCCCCGGCGAGCACCTTCAATTAAAACGTTGTTTAGTAGAATATCAGTACTGTTTGACAGTATGCCGGTGTCGTAGTTTTGTAGCCTTAGGTATTCGAATTTAATTGCTTTATTGGTTGACCCGCCGTTTATATTAATTCCGTTTCCTGTTCCGGCGGTGTTCGGTTGTATTGTGACAATAGCTGGGGTTTCTAGGTTTGTACCAACGCCCATGAATGTAAGTGAGCCTTCTGTATTAACATCAATATTTGACATATTTATCTCACCTTTGTGTATTCCATCGTTTATCAAGAATACTTTGTAGGTGTGGTCAATTTGTTCAGGAAAAAAAATGTCATTGACGCTGTCACATGGGAATTCCTTCGAGCATATTGTGCTTAAAGAGTTGCCGTTAGTTGCGCTGATATAAAATTCTCTGTCTTCGAGGGACTTCAGTAAAATACCTTTTACAACAAATGCTCCAACCTGTATTTTCCCTTCTTCTTCATAGGTGATAAATTCAGCTAGATCGCGCATTTTTTCATAAAACTCTTCAATGGTGAAGCTGTGTTCGTCGAACTCTTTACCGAGTTTGATTTTGTCGGATGGAACGTCCACCCATTCTCCGTCATTGTTGCGAATACGGATTTTAGAAAGAAGTTCATCTAGCTTGATTTTTGATAGGTCGTCCGTGTCAAAGACAGTACAGCCAATGTCGCCACTACTGTTAAGCGAACAGGTCATATCCGTTAGGCTTGCACCTGTGATTTGATTCGGCTCTTTAACGGTTCCAAAAGGTTCTGTGGTAGTGCTTTGCTTTGAGCAACTAAGTGGTTGCATAAACAGCAAGCAATACCAGGTAAGGATTGAAATCTTTATACCCTTTTTTATCAAACTCATTTTCACGGTGATTTAAGCTCCTACTGAGCGGTTAGATACATGGAAAAAGTGAACAAAGGCTTCTCGGCTGTAGTGGTTTTAGAGTCGCATAAATGTCATAAATATATATATAATCAGGGACTTAGACGGCTTTTTCTTAGTGCCGGTGTATCGGTGACCAGTTGCGTTGGTCAGATTGGTTATCTGTTTGTATACATTCTTTAATACTGAAATTTTATTTGAAAAAAAATGGGGTGGAAACCTGTGAAATATTTACTGATTTACCTGCCGATATACCTGAGAGCTTACTGCTTCCTTTCTATTTCGCTGATTTTTTTACCTGGAGATGTGCATGCATGTGAGGGTGTATTCTCTCGCAGTGAAAGCGCCTCCGTTTTCGATATACGGAAGATGCAAGATTACAGGCTACACCCAAAGTACAAAGAGTACCGGGCTGAATTTAAAGATCTGGCGTGGGTTGTAAAGCCGGGCGAAGCCTTCGAGATTCGGATGCATAGACAGCGCGGTGGTTTTGAAACAGTTGGGCATATTTTGCAGGATACAAACACGCTTGATACGAGTTTAAATCTTAACTTTAGCTTTGTACGTAATCTTTCTATG
>JALZUO010000142.1 GCA_023301565.1 Oligoflexales bacterium | reverse complement strand
CCAGCCATATAGCCTTCCAGATATCCGCAGTTGTAATCTCTACCGTAGACATTACTTAGTGCTTTTGTATGTAGCAGAACCCTTACGGATAAAACCTAGTACAGCAAAGATCGCACTAATCACCTGCACCACAGGCACCCCATTCGTCATCCCCTCAGCGAACGCAGTAGGAGCCACCTCTAGCCCATTAACGATCGCCTCAGCCTTATCTGAGAACAGGTAAACTAGAACTGATGCAATCGTAACCTTCCCCTTCTGGGCCGTAAGTAATGTATTAAGTATATTCATAACGTTTTTCCCTGTAGCGGGCTTATGAATTTCCTTCTGACGTCAAAAAATCACAGCGCAGGATCGAACACAAACGTGCCTCCACCTGTAATCGCCACGGACGCAGGCAACTCCTGATTACTAGTCAGCACGCAACCCGCTTTAATGAATAACTCAATCTCTGGCAACACACTAGAGGTTGTCTGAAACATACTCGCACTCAGTGTAGGATCACCCCGCCACTCCGTGTCTGCATAGAATGCTAATTTAACTACAAACTCCGCAGCATCTAGATCCCCCGTAGCCTCGATAAATCTCCGATTCCCAGTTAGGCGGATTTTACGCCCCTCCTGATACGGGAAGAAATGAACCTCCCCTCCCGCCCCATCAAAATCAATAAAATCTGGGCTCCCTAACTGCGTCACACTATTGGCACGGATAAACATCCGACCTTCATCTAGATTTAACCCATGGATATCATTAGACCCGCTATTAAAGAACGTCATCTCCCGCGAACTAATATCCAGCAAGCCACCACCAGACAACAACACCCCGTCCGCTTGGTTAGCTGAAACCTCAGCAGTAAGCACCTCCAACGCATCCACATAAACCTCACCACCAGTAATATCGAAGGCAAAATCCCCGTGATTAATACTATCCACCTCGATATTCACCACCCCATCAGATACCGACACTCGAGAATCAATATTAGACCCCTTCGCTGAAAGGTTCCTAATCGTATCAATATCATGATTAAACCCTGATACATTATTAATCACAGACCCATCCACAGGGATCGCTATGAACCGATCCCCCATGTACGCGTCCAGTGCCATTTGTCTCCCCATGATCACCTGTGATATTCCCTCATAGTGGATCAGATCATTACTCGGCGTAGGTAGATTACGAGACGGAATAACAGTAAACGGCCACTCTAACGTGTTCCAGAACGTGTCATTCAGGTTTCCTTGTGGCACAGCCCTCGTCTGCTCCGTTATAATCCACTGCGTCTCCACACTGATCGCCCCTAAACTCACTAGATCATCCCGCAACTGTAGGAAATTAGCCTCATACCCCGCCACAGTCTCCGTCCCCGCATCGATATTGAACGCATCAGACTCCCCTTGACAAAAGAACACTAAGTCAAATTTTACCGCATCATTACGACTAGACACAGGATGATTAGTGATTAGATCCTCTAACCCCGCGCGTTGGCTACCACCACTTAACCACTCTTGGATCGGTTGCGCCTCCTCTAGCGAGCAAGCAGATATAGTCTCTGTACCGAACTTCTCTGCCAATGTTTTCGCAAAGTGGAACAACAGATTATTATTCCCGTTACCCCCTCTAATCTGCGCAGGCGCGTCACTTTCAGGCGTCCATAACTCCACTGTATTAGTAGCGTAGTTTTGCACCTTCACTAACTCATTAGTAGCTAGATCACCCCCGCCACCGTACCTACCTCGCCCGTTAGACTGTGCAATATATAGTATATTTAGAGAACCTCCCCCAGCACCAATCCGCGCATACCGCGCATCACTTTCCTCGGCATTAAGGATTAACCTCGGGTTTAAATTGATCACATTCTGCGAATTAGTTGGTTTTCGAGTATCAAAAGGCAAATTAACAGCAGTATCCGCGCGAAAGACCACCCCTTCTTGAAAACTTACCCCTGTAAAGAAATTCGTTAAACCCCCAGGATTTAAAAAATTGACATCGTTTCCAAATTCAACCTCTCTGCCAAAAATTACAGCAGCGTCATTTATAGTGGCCTCACCTCTAGAGTTATTCACTCGTAAAAAACCAGAAGCATCCGCCTCAACCACATCCAACCTCCCTAAAACCGCAGAATCATCATAAATCGTATCATTATCTGGAGTATTCTCCAACGTCGCCACCCGACCAGTGATCGCAGAATCATCATAAATCGTATCATTATCAGGCGCATTCTCCAACGTCTCCACCCGACTAGTAATCGCGGTATCATCATAAACAGTATCATTATCAGGAGCAGTCTCGATCACATCCAGCCGACCAATAACCGCAGTATCATCGTAAACAGTATCATTATCTGGCGCATTCTCCAGCGTCTCCACCCGTCCAGTAAGTGTAGTATCATCATACACCTCAGGCATCTCACCACTAGCCGTAGCCACTAGTGCTCCGCCCGCCACGTGGTATAACCCACCATTTACCACCTGGACCACTGCGCCACTAGGCAGGTCGCCCACCTCAGCCGTAGCAGTCGCCAGATCTGGATAGGTAAAGATCGAACTCTGATAAACTGAATCACCCCACGCCATCACCAGCATCGCCAGCGCCATCACTACTTTATTCATATTTCTCATTCGCTTTATTTTGTTAAAATTCACTTCTGCATGTACACCACCCGGTCATTCGCCAGCTGGTAATGATCACCCGGGGATAGCGCCATATCTGCATCTGCCTCAGAATGCGTAGCGTACAGTGGCACCGTGGCCTCATTCTCCCCG
>JALZUO010000141.1 GCA_023301565.1 Oligoflexales bacterium | reverse complement strand
AAACTTTGAAACTTTGAAACTTAAAATCTGATTTAGGAAAAAAAATAAATGGCTAAGTTAAACGTACGAAAAAAGAAAACAAAAAAGCGCAATGTACCTTCAGGGGTTGCGCACGTACAGGCAACATTTAACAACACCTTGATTACGTTCACGGACGTAAATGGGGATGTTCTTTGCTGGGCATCTTCCGGACAAAAAGGTTTCAAAGGCTCAAGGAAAAGTACGCCATTCGCAGCCCAAGTAGCTGCGGAAGAAGCTGCTAAAAAAGCAATGGACCACGGTATGAAGGTCTGTGCTGTTTTGGTTAAAGGCCCTGGTGCCGGAAGAGAGAGCGCAGTTCGTGCGATCGCAGCAGCCGGAATGAGAGTAAGTCTGATTAAAGATGTGACTCCAATTCCTCACAATGGGTGTCGTCCTCCTAAAAGACGGCGCGCGTAGGTTTTTAATTTTAGTTAAAAGTTTTTGGAATAGGAAAAAATAAATGCACAGAAATTGGCAAAGTTTGATTCAGCCAGAAGGTATCGAGGCTAGTACTAAAACGGAAACTTATGGCAAGTTTATCGTTGCTCCTCTCGAGCGTGGATATGGCACAACGCTAGGTAACTCTTTGCGAAGGACGTTACTATCCAGTATCCACGGTGCTGCTATTGTTGCGGTGCGTATCGATGATGTGGAGCACGAGTTTTCCACTATTACTGGTGTCAAAGAAGATGTTGCAGATATAATCCTAAACCTTAAGCAGGTGAGTTTACGGTATTTAGGTGAAGAAGATGCGACACTTCGACTGACCTCATCGACTGAAGGCGTTGTTTATGCAAAAGATATTGAGCCTAATAGTTCTATACAAATTCTAAATCCTGAGCAGCCTATAGCTACCTTGAGTGCAGGGACAAAGCTAAACATGGAAATGATTGTTCGGCACGGGCGTGGTTATTGCAATGCAGAAGTAAACCGTGGGGAAGATCTTCCACTGGGAATGATTGCAATGGACTCGATGTTTGCGCCAGTCCGAAGGGTTTCCTACGATGTTTCCAATGCTCGTGTCGGTCAGATGACAGATTACGATAAGCTTACATTAGAGGTTTGGACTAACGGTGGGGTTACGCCGGAGGATGCAATTGCATACTCTGCGAAAATTTTAAAAGAGCAACTAATGGTATTCATCAACTTTGATGATAGCGTTTTGCAGGTTGAAAGCCGAAAGGTCGAAGAGCCGGTTGTTGAAGTAGATACTAAGGTTAACGACAATCTTTTCAAAACAGTGGACTCTCTCGAGCTTAGTGTGAGAGCTCAAAACTGTCTTGAGAATGCAAACATCAAATACATTGGTGAGCTTGTTTGTAGGTCTGAAGGCGACATGCTCAAAACCAAGAATTTTGGTAGAAAATCTCTAAATGAGATCAAAGATATATTAAGCGAAATGGGTTTATCGTTGGGAATGCGTATTGATGGTTTTGATCCGTCAACACTCCGATCTGAAGAAGAGCGCAATCCTCCAATGATGCCACCAACAACACCTGAATTTTAGAGGAAGTTATGCGTCACAAAAAAGGCTATAAAAAAATTGGTAGAAACACACCTCAACGGCGTGCGATGCTTCGGAACCTTTCTACGGATATGGTTGAGCATGAAGCCCTGACAACAACTCTTGCAAGAGCTAAAGCTCTTCGGCCGGTTGTAGAGCGCTTGGTAACGCTCGGGAAAAAAGGTGGTTTGGAAAGAATTCGCCAAGCAGGAAGTTATTTGTTTCGTAAAGATGCAACAAAGAAACTTTTTTCGGACCTTGCACCACGGTATGCAGATAGGGCTGGAGGCTATACTAGGATTTTGAAACTAGGCACGCGTGCTTCGGACGGTGCTCAGATGGCTCAGATTGAGTTTGTTAAGTAAATAAAAAGAATATTGAAGCGCAAAGAACGCGAAGGAAACGAATATGTCAAGATTCAGAGGACCACGGTTGAAAGTTATGAGAGCACTAGGTGTTGTTCTCCCAGGTTTGTCCAGGAAGTCGGTTGAACGAAGACCTTATCCGCCAGGGCAGCACGGAGCATCTCGCCGTAGAAAAATCTCCAACTTTGGACAGCAGCTAGCAGAAAAGCAAAAGATCAGGTTCAATTATGGACTGGCTGAGAAGCCTCTGCGACGCATCATCTCTGAAGCTTTCAGAAGCCGTGGTGTTTACAGCGAAAAGCTTGTAGAACTTTTAGAGCGTCGTTTAGACAACGTAGTATTTAGAGCAGGGTTTGCTCCTACGATTCCAGCTGCTCGGCAGTTAGTGAATCATGGTCATATTTTAGTCGACGGTAAAAGAGTAACGATCCCTTCTTTTAGGGTAGGCGTTGGCCATGAGATTCAAGTTAAGCCAAAAAGCCAACAGCTCCCACTAGTGGTTCAAAGTCTTGAGACTCCTGCATTGGTTCGTCCAGGTTGGATGGAGTTTGATGAAGGTAAGAGTGTAGCAAAAATGCAGTCTGTTCCTCCACCAGATTCAATCCCTTTCCCTGTTAACCTGGGTGATGTGATAGAGTATTACTCTCGAAGGGTCTCCAAGTAGAAATCTATGGAGCCTCAATAAAGCTCCTGAGGTTTTTGTGCAAAGATTTTATCTAATTCTGATTTTAAGTTCCCTAGTCACCTCTTGTAGTGGCTCGGGGCTTTCTTCTATAGATCGCGTTTTCTTTCAGTGGACTGGTAAAACAGTTTTAAGGGGGTCCCAGCTTCTTAGTCTCAAACAGATTCATTTAGGTGTGATCGGCAGGAAGAAGAACCTAACCCTGGTTCGGGGGGAGGTGGATTTTGTAGATGAGCTCGGGACTTATCTTGTAGTGAAAGACCCGACTACAAAGCTTGTTGTGGATATTACCCAACTAAAAATTGCGGAAGCCAAGCACCGCCGCGACATACGAGGATCGGTAGAGATTATCGGGACCGTAGATAGGGAGCACAGAGGTCTTCCTTCGCTGCGAGCCAAGGGTCTGCGTAAAATTTGAAGATTTTATTTAGATATCTGCTCTTTAGGTTTTTGTATCTAAGTTTCCTAAGCACAGTTCTGTGTCTTTTTTTGTTTTTTCTTATTGATGGAATGCAGAGGATAATGACCGGCATGTTTGCAAATGCCGATTCCTTATGGTTTGTTTTTTTATTCTATTTTTACCAGTCTCCTAAAGTTTTGGGCTTTGTTATGCCTTTTGGTGTTTTAGCTGGTGCTGTTTTAACTGGGCTTTCTTTTGCCTCCAGTAATGAGTGGACAAGTTTTCGCGCCAGCGGGTTGTCGATGCGACGAGCTTCTCTTTCATTTTTATGCGGAGGCATTATTTGGGCTATTGCTTTGGCCTTGATTTCTGAGACTGCAGCGCCTGTCGCTGCTAAAAGAAGTCATGAAATTAAGAGGGTGAAACTCGAAAAGAGAGCAACAGCAAAAAGATCAACCTTGCAGCGGTGGTTTCGAGGGGCCAAAAGCATTGCGCAAATAGAGCGTTACAGTGCTACGTCTAAAAAAGTGTTTGGGGTGCAGCTCGAAAGACTCGATTCGTCGTTTAAACCCTTCGAGGTCGTTTTAGCAGAAACAGCGAGTCCGATTTCCGGGAACCTCTGGAGGCTTTCGGAGGTGAGCCTGACTACAATTTCAGGAAACGATCAGACTAAAAAGACGATGGAAAATCTTGAGATTGAGCTTCCTTTTAAAGAGTCCCAACTGGTTATAGACCGGAAGCGAGAAAGTGAATACTCAATCTTTGAGCTTGCTCACATGGTAGATGAAAGAAAGCTGGCAGGAGCCGAAGTAACGATACCTAGTTTTGAAATGAACTCAAAAATAGTTCTTATTCTTTTCACAATACTTTTGCCTTTTTGTGCTCTTAGGTTTGCTTACTCTAGCGAAAGGTCCCCTTCGCATATGGGGGCTGTTGTGAGTGTTTTTTTAGTAGCAGGTGTTTACTGGGTAAGTCTTAGTGTTGTTAGGGCTTTTGTTCTTCAAACAAAACTTGCACCTACCTTAGCCGGGCTACCCTTTGTGCTTGCAGTTGTTTACATCCTTTGGGATTACCGCAGAGCGGCTTCGGCAAAACACTAAGTCCACCCGAATGACCCTCCTTAATAACGTCACCCCAGTATCTTCTCAGCCTAACTCTAAAGTTGTTTTTAAGGT
>JALZUO010000140.1 GCA_023301565.1 Oligoflexales bacterium | reverse complement strand
CTAGCTAAATCATTGAAAGCGATCTAGCTAGCGGTTAAGAAGGCATCGGAGCAGTGGACGGTGCCGCTTCGCAACTGGAGACCAGCGGTGAAACGTTTTGCTATTGAGTATGGCGAAAGATTTTCTTGCTAAACTGCAGTTACACAAAATAAATTACAGGCTCTTTACAGTATCGGCCTTACTTTCATAGTGGCTTAGTTACAACGCGAAGCTTTTGAGAAGGGAGTATGAACGGAATTCCCCACTTCCTTTGATGACTACGTATCAGTTCTTCAGGGGTATCACCTGTAAACATTTGTCGCATTTGATCAAACGTTACGTCTTTTTCTACATACTGGCCGGACTCATCTAAATATTTTACCCTAAATACACCTGTTGCATCGCTATACCACGTACGTATAGAACGATTGGTAAAATAGGTAGAAAAAACCAATTTCTTCCCTGCATAAATCCTTACACTCGCGGCTAAGCCAGCTTCCATTGCTTGCAAAACGATTGCAAGTCGATTCAACCCATCTTTAGGTGCGTTTTTAAAGTCTTCTTTTTTATAGTGGAAGTCCTTATGCTTGGTGTGCCAATTTACAAACTCAAACTCTTGTGGCTCACTGCTGACGGCCAGAATTTTTCGTTCAAACTCATAGTGCTGAACTTTTAAAGAAAGTTCACTATGTAATTGTGATACCGCTTTTACTTCTGCAGGTGTTAGCCCAAGGTTTTTAACTTCTGTCCCAAGAGCTTGGATTTCTCTTTTAATTAGATCTATCCTTCTTTGCATTCCAAACTTTATCCAAGTTTTATTTTTACGTTTTTCAAGTCTTCTACTAGCTGTTCCCTTTGATCTACAAAGCTTTTACGTCCTGCCTCTGTAATTCTGGGCTTTTTCAGCGCCGTGTCCAGGTTTTTTAAATAGTCATTCAACTTTGGGATAAATTGATCTACAGAACGAAGAACACGAGATGTTTTTGCACCTTGAGGATGCAGAATTGACCCATACCTACTTCCAACACGGTAACTGTCGAATTCCAACTCTAGGTTGTTACATTGCCTTTTATACTTTTCAACTATCTCTAATACATCTGAAGAGGCTTGCATTTATAAGGCAGTAAAAGATTGGCAGCACTACACAACTTTTTGCTGGGTTTTTGATGGTTCGAAGCTCGCTGAGCGGGCGTCTTGTAAAGCCCTGTGGCAAGGCTCTTAGGGACAACCAATCCACTGTTTGCAAATTTTGGGTCTTCACCTCGTGAAGAACGTAAAAGACTTAACCAAAGGGCTATCTAAAAACAAAGAGGGTTTATCAGGGCTAAATTTTTTTATAATGGTCGCCCAGCGTTTGTGACCATAGAACAAGAGCTACTTTTGCCAATAGTACAACACAAGATACATTTCCCCCTCCTTGCTCACTGCGCTTTATGGCTTCAATAAGTTTTTCGATGATAACTGATGATCCGTGTTCTGCTGTCCACGATAGCACCGGGTCAAAGTAAATTTTGTCTATAATTTTGCTGTGTAACCTTTTTTGACAGGCGCTGGACACTACATGCATCTAAAATAACTGAAAAAATATGGGATTAGATTTTGGACCTTTTCTTGCTTCCTTATGAGTATACGTAAATGTTTTTTTTCGAAGGGGAGATCGGATGAAGCAAAGTTTCAAACAAATTGCTGTGCTGCTTGCGGTTCTTTTTGCTGTGTCCTGTTCAAAGAAAGACGCAGAACTGTTCTCTATTGATATCGATGAATTTAAAAAGTACGCCGACGCTTGTGGCATGTCTGTTGACTGCAAAGCTATTCCTGCCAGCAAGTTGAAGGTTGAGCATGAGAACTCTGGAATGAGTGCTGCAGAGGTTGCTGAAAATCTAAGTGATCTTGATAGGTTACCATCTATCATGCTTTATATATTGAGTGAGACAACTAAGATAACGACAACCGACGGCGGGGTGGCCAACGCCAAAGGGTTTACTTACCTAAAAGATGAAGAAGCACGTGGTTGGGGCGGAAGAACTTATAGCGAAGTCCCTGGGGTTTCTTTGATTAAAGACGGCGCCTGCAATGTAGTGCTTGGGACCCTGCCTACAGGCTCTAGCTCGCTACTGATGCATGAGCTTAGTCATTGCGTGGATAAAGTTATGAAGCTATCGGACAAAAGCACAAAACTAAATTCGCTATTTTCTTTATACAAGAAAAACCCTGTAAAACAAGATCCAAACTACGACTATGCCATGTCAGACCCGGAAGAGTTTTTTGCAGAGCAGGTAACCCTGGCATACCACTCAGAGAGCTCCTTAGAAAAACGCGACGAATGGTACCCAGAGTCCAAAGAGCTGTTTGAAGCGGAGCTTATAGGCGAGATGCTTAAAGCTTTAGGCGGGCAGTCCGTGATGATTGCCTTCAAGTAATGGGCAAAACCAATACCTACTAAAAAACTCTATAAAAACGTGAGCTTTGGCTCACTTTGTTTTCTGTAAAACATATCAACACTGCAGCTTTTGTGACGGCTGAAAGCATTACAACTACCTGAAATCATTGACTATAGGCCTGGCACAGGTGTTGCAACCCTATATATGAATTTACATTCAAACTGTTTTTTATAACAGGCTTTCATCAAAGGGGAGAATAGATGAGCCAGGTTTTAAACATAACAAGTAAGGTTCTTGCTCTGGTCTTTATACTAGGAGCTAGCACAGAAGCATATGCTGCAAAACGAACTGCCAAGGATATGGCAAAGATCGCAAGCAAATGCGGCTGGAAGTCAAAATGTGTAGAGTTGGGCAACGGTAAGGTTGACGTAAAAGACTATAAAATTTCCAAAAAGCTTAAGTCTCAGCATTTGCAAAACCTAAGACGCATACCAGCAATATTTAAATATGTCCTTTCGGAATATGGTGTAAAGGTTCACTTGTCGGCAAGCTCTGTTCCAGCAGTTCCAAAGTTTAAATACCTCAAAGGCGTAAGGCCTAGAAGCTGGCCTGCCGGGTATACCTGGAGTGATGTAGCCGGTGCAGCAACAACGGTAAACGGTGAAACTCACGTTATTTTAGGCGATCACATTAAACTTAAAAATGGAGCAAGGAACTTTGCAATTCACGAGTTAGCTCACGGCTGGGATAAAGCCGTAGGGTTTACCAAGAAGAACAAAGCAATTAAAAAGCTTTTTCAAAAACTACGTAATAAGCCAAACAAGTTCGATTCTAACGGCCGATATATGATGAGTCACATCGAAGAGTTCTTTAGCATTGTTTGTGAGCTGTATATCGACTCAAATGCTAGTAGGGCGGATCTTAAAAGATGGTACCCAGAAGCATATAGGTTTGCAAAAAAACACCTACTACGCGAATTCGCTAAAACGATGAAACAAGAATCAAGAGCAGTCGCATACTTTCAATAACATATAGACCCCCCGTTTTTGGTAGGCATTGCTGTAGTGGCAGTGCCTACTTTGCTTTTAGCTACCTATTTTGCTTTGGGGTCAAAATAGTCTCTAAGCGCGTCGCCTACAAAGTTAAGGCTCATCACTAGCAAGAAGATTGCAGCTCCTGGGAAAAAGCAAATATGCGGAGCATCTTCTAGGTGTGCTCTGCCCTGGTTTAAAAGAGCGCCCCACGTAGGTGATCCATCCGTTGCGCCTAAGCCTAAAAACGAAAGACTTGCCTCGACAATGATGACACTGCTAACCGCAAAGGTTCCGTGGATCAGTAGCTGTGACCAGGCCATCGGTAAAATATGGTTGAAAATAACGGTAGAGTGTCCAGACCCCATCGTGTGGCTTGCTAGGACAAACTCTCTGTCTTTAAACATAAGCACCTGGCCTCTAGCAATTCTGGCAGAAGCAGTCCAGCCTGTGATTGATATGGCTATGATGATCGACCAAAGGCTAGGGCCAAGCAGAGAAACCAGGGTGAGTGCAAGCAGTATGCCTGGGAAGGCCATAAGAATATCTACAAGGCGCATCGATAAAAACTCTGTTCTGCCACTAAAGTATCCGGCAAAAACCCCGACCGTTGTACCGATGAGCATAGATATGAAAACAGCAAGAAACCCAATCCACAAAGAAACCCGCGCGCCATAAAGCATGGACGTAAATATATCGCCGCCGTGCACGTCATAGCCAAAGGGTGCAGCTAGACTTGGTCCTTGCTTGCTCATTTCAATTTGCATTGCCCCGGGAGCTTCTAGCGCAAGAATAGGGGCAAATATAGCTGCAATTAAAATGCAAAAAAGAACGGAGAAACCCAATAAAAAGCGTTTGTCTTTTAATAGCTGTATGCTCATTTATCTAACCTAACTCTTGGGTCTAGGATGGCGTAGCTGACATCTGTTAGCAGGTTTACAATCAGGTACGAAGCCGAGAATATCAGAACAAGTCCTTGAACGACCGGGTAGTCTCTTTTTTCAATTGCATCAAGCATGAGTAGCCCCAAGCCAGGCCAATCAAATACTTTTTCGGTGATGATAGCTCCTGTTAGAAGCGCGCCAAACTGAAGGCCAATAATAGTAACAACCGGAATAGTGCTGTTCTTTAAAACGTGAGACACCATTACCCGGTACCCGCTGAGCCCCTTGGAGATGGCGGTTCGGACGTATTGCTCTCCTAAATTATCCAAAACAGCTGTTCGAGTCATGCGGCTTAAAGCAGCTGAAAGAGCAGTGCCCATGGTGATGGCTGGCAGGATATAGTGCTGCAAAGAGTCGTTCCCACTTACCGGAAGCCAGCCGAGATATAGTGAAAAAAGCAAGATAAGCATAGGACCAAGCCAAAAGTTAGGAATAGCCACGCCAGCCATTGCAAAGATCATGCTGGACCAGTCGACCCAGGTACCGTTTCGGTAAGCGCTTAAAACACCTAAGGGTATCGCCAGTAAAATTGCAACGATCAAAGAAGCGAGTGCTAGCTTAATAGTTGCGGGGGCCCGAGAAGAAATCATTTCGAGTACGGGCTGCTGGGTTAGCAGCGACGTCCCTAGGTCACCTTTTATCAGACCAGAAAAGTAGTGAGTGATTTGTACGAATATGCCTTTGTTTAAACCTAGGCTATCTCGGAGCTCTTCTTTTTGCTCAAACGTGGCAAGCTCTCCTAGGATTTGATCGGCCGGATCGCCCGGAACAAAGTAGATAAGTATCGAAACCAACGTAACCACGCATAGGCACACTGGAACCAAGTAAAACAACCTTCTAATGCAGTAACTAATCAACATTTAAGCTAGTGCTTTCAAGCGAGGAGTAGCGTCCATCTGCATAGACCTTAAACCCGCTAAGTCTTTTGTTTGTCACTGCAAACTGAGTGTTATGCCACAAAAAGACATAAGGGCTTTTTTGGTGCACGTCTTTTTGGATCTGTTGATAAAGGGCAGCTCTTTTTTTTGTGTTGGTCTCTTGCACGGCAAGGCTGAGCTTATTGTCAAGCTTGGCGTCCGAGAACCAGCCTCTGTTGCCGCCGTTAGGTGGAGCATTTTCAGAGTGAAAAGCATAGCGTAAGAGGTCAGGGTCTTTAAAACCCGTCCAGCCTAACAGCCACATTTGTACAAGTCCCTTTTCGACGTCTGCTTTAAACTTTCCCCACTCGAGTGTTCGAACGTTGGCGTCTATCCCTGCCTCTTGAAGCTGGCTTGCCAGAACTTTAGCAGCTCGAACCCTAGTGTCAGAGGTTGTCGTAGTGATAGTTAGACTTAGTTTTTTCTTTTTAGAATTTTTGCTTGTAGCAAAACCTGCATCTTCTAGCAGCTTTTTTGCTCCGACTAAGTCTCGTTTTTCGTTAGGTAGCTCGTAGTGATTTGCCGACCCCGGAGGTAGCATGGAATAGGCTGGCCTTGCATATCCGGCCAAAACAAACTCGATAACCTTTTGCCGGTCTATAGCCAAGCTTACAGCTTTACGTACGTACTCATTTTGGATGTTTTTATCTTTGAAGTTAAAGCCAAGATAGTTGGTGTTTAGAGCAGGTTTTTGCTGGATGCTAAGCTGCGGATATTTTTTTTCAAGGCCTTCTAGCTTTGCGCGGTCCATAGAGTTTTGTAAAACATCTGCTTCGCCTTTTCTTAGTTTTGCAAACCTTGTGGTTTCATCTCGAACAATTAAAAACTCCACGCCTTCTATTTTTGGCTTGGGACCTAAGGTGTATTTCTCGTTGGTTTTTAAGGTGATTTTGTTGCTAGTCGCTTTGTCGAGATAAAATGGCCCGCAGGTAGGTGGCAAGTTTTTTGCTGTGTAAGCGTCGTCAAACGCACGAGATTGTGGGTAAATAGAAATAACAAGGTTTGTGAGAAAGCTCGCATCCGGCTTTTCTAAGGTAAAGACAACCTCATGATCTGATATAGCCTGTACAGAACGTATGGTTTTAAATGCACCGGCTCTTGGCGACGGCTTTAGGCTTTTCTTTTTTAAGCCAAAAAAGATGTAGGTGGCCTCTACGTCTTTACTGGTTAAGGTTGTGCCGTCTGAATATTGAATGCCCTTTTTTAGCTGGACTCTTAGTTCTGTAGGTTTTGTCCACTTCCAACTTTTGGCTACGTTTCCGACCGTGGTTCCGTTTTCATCAAACCGAACAAGCGCACAACCTATAAGGTCAGCAACATACTGACTGTTGGCATCGGTGCCGTAGCGAGAGTCAAAGCTACGGACTTCCGTATCAAAAAGTATGCGTACGAGATTTTTATTTTGTTTAGTTTTAGTGCAACCAGCAGAGGCTAGAAAAAACAAGCCAACGCATACGGCCCAATAGGTTTGTTTAAACGACATTTTTTCTCCTAGATGAGGTTTGTCAGGTGTATTCTACCAAGGGTGCACAAAACATGGTACTTTTGTTGAAAATGAATATACACCTTTTAAATAACATTATTGCATGCTTGGCCTGCTTGTTTTGGGCGCTTACAGGCTCTGCCCAATCTTACGCTAAGAGCAAATGTGCGGGTTCTGCCGCCGGAGCTATTTCTAGGCCGGTCGTGCTCAGTGGGCTCAAAGAGATTCGCGGCGTGTCGCTGCATAGCCTCTCTGTCTGGCGCCTTGAAGGCGAGCGGATTGAGCCAGCCTTATTTCAAGTAGACGAAAAAAACGACAGAGATGAGTTCGTTTTGCCACACGGCAAGCCCTTTACGCGCCATGATGGCAATGGCCGGGTAGATATTCAAGATGAGCTTGTTATTGCAAGCTCGGATTTATTGCTGCCTACAGAAGAAAAGCAGTTTCTAAATGCATGGAAGAAGAAAAACCTGGCCGGAAAGCTTTGGCAAATTGGCGTGTGTGTTCCAGGGCAGGGGGTTGACGGCCTTCTTTTTTTAAGTACAGGAGTTAAACAGGCGAGTTTGCCAAAGAAACCAACAAAGGCGGTTCAATTTGACGCCAAGTCTGCTGTGGTTAAAACCAAGACCTATAAATATGAGTTTCAAAAAGAACACCCTCTGCTACTTGGCAAGGTCAGCATGCGAACAAAAAACTCCTATAAGCCAATCATTGAGTCTTCTCAGATGCGCATACCCATCAAGTCAGCCTGGTATTTACCGAATACAACTTTGTCGGCCAAAAGTTTTCGCTCTGAGATAGAGTCTTGGAAGCAAGGTCCTTTGCGCTCGATTGTTGCTGTTGGCGTCAAGTATGAAAAGCTTTTCTCCCTTGTAAAGCTGCACATGTTTTCGGAGTGGATCTTTTATGAGTCACATTTTCAAATACCTCAAACAGTAATCTTTCCTCTGAATTTTAAAAAATACCTTAGGCCAGGAAGTGGCATTGCCTACTCGATTCGATTGGTGGAGCCTAAAAGCTGGAAGTGGTCAGCCAACATCCCGAGGGTCCGTGCATTATCTGCTAAGCAGATTGTAAAAGAAGGCCGCTCAACCACGCTGCCGGCTAGCTACTCTGCTCGGGCTGTAAACCTAAAAAACGGTTGGACCATCCAAGCCGGGCTAAGGATCGACCCAGATCGGCTGACGGGAAACCCGTCACCTTTTCTACTTGTCGGCGAGGACTTTGGGTCTCGAAGGTATATAAAGAACTGGCCTTGGATCGAAAAAATACCCGGTGATTTCGGGGTGTTCCAGGATTTTTCTCAGATTCAAAGTGGCAGCTATGATTTTGGCCTTGATTTATCACTAGGAAATGATGCAAAACAAGTTATTCCTGATCTTCGGACAGCGCAAACTTCTTGGAAAGCCCTGTTCTAACGGACATTTTTAGCCTTATTGGCATATATAGCTTCTACAAGCTGTATTTCAAAGATTTTAAGGACGTATCTAGGTTTTATGGTAAGCAAAAAGAAAACAACAAAAAAAGTAACTTCCAAAAAAACGACTTCAAAAAAACGCAAGACTTCTAAGAAGAAGACTGTAAAAGCAGCGGCGACTGTAGAAGAATCCGACGAGGAAACAGTTGAGAGTGCCGTAGAAGTTGTGACTCCGTCTGTGCCGGCAAGAGATATGCCAGCGGTCGTTGATTCAGTGGTAGAGTCGGTATCGGTAGAAGGCGCCTGGGCAAAGGAAGCAGCTAAAGAAGCAAAAAACTGTCCAAACCATGTCCTGATAAAACTGAGCAAGCAATTGAAGTCGCGCTTAAAACAGACGGCAGACTCTGAAGGGGTAGCTGTAGACGACTTAGTGGAAGAGCTGCTTGCAGAAAGTATTGTCTTAAGAGCTTGGGAAATTATGCAGCAAAAAGGTGCTATGCGCGGTGAGTCCGGTAACAGCAGCGGATTTGGTGGCAACCGTGTCCAAGGTGGTGGTAGTAACTACCGGCCGCAACAAAACCAGCGCAGCAACAATCAACGCAGCAACAACCAGCGTGGTGGACGTCATAACTCTCAAAACAGAAACAGGCAGCAAGGCGGTGGCAACCGTTACAATAACAA
>JALZUO010000139.1 GCA_023301565.1 Oligoflexales bacterium | reverse complement strand
AGTTACCAAACAGAGTTACCAAACAGAGTTACCAAACAGAGTTACCAAGTCAGCCTGATTTATAAGCTTTTTGCAATTGTATTTTTATTATTTCCAATGTTTACTATTCAGGCTCAATTAGAAAATCCTAACAGTTTTAGAACGGAGGAGTGCATTAAGAAAAATGCATTTGCAGAATTTAAAAATCATTCTGAACATTTTCAATTTAATGGGAATTCTCCTTATTTCTTACTAGACTATGATGAGACGTCTTTAAATTCACCAGAAGGCTTTATTGAATATCTGAATTTGGGAGATGATTATCGTTTTGTGATGCAATCTTCCTTTACATATAAGGATAAGGAAAAAATTCGCTATAAAGAATTTTTTCAAAATAGAGAAGTTTTGCCAGGTGGAATTGTATTTGGTCCTGGACCAGGGCAAGGTTGCCAACCTAGTATTTCTGCATTTATTTACAGTGGGATGGATGATTTAGAGACACCAAATATTATTAAAGAGGATATTGAAGATATAGTTGATGGAATAGTTACAAAATCGGATTTAGTTCTTGACCATAACCCTGAAAATGAATGTGAATTTATTCAATTGTGGCGAGTTAAATTTATTAATGAAAATGAATGTGGCTGGGCCTGGATAAATGCTTCTAATGGAGAAGTATTAAGAAAAGCATCTTGTGACGATAATAGTGTTGAGGTTTCAAATACTATAAACCGAAAAATAACTACTTCCGCGAGTGAAGAAGTTGTCTCTGTTTCTTTCTTAGACCCAACTGTGAATCCTGGTTTTATATTGATTGGTGAAGATGAATGTAGGGATAATACAATAATTATTGATTCCCCAATGACCATTGCAGCAAGTGAAGTAAACTTACTTTGCCCTGAAGAAAATTCAGAAGGAGATTTGGAGTATGAAAATGAAAATCACCAAATGTTATATGAAGCATTTATGGATGCTAATGTTTGCCTTGGTGAAGTTGATATAGTATTTCCACCAACATATGTAATTGCAAGTTGCCCAGTTTCTAGCGCAAGTGCATTTCCATTTCTAGATCAAACACTGGGTGTTTTATTTAACTTTCCTTATGAAGAACGTGATGAGAGTGGATTCGATAATCACTATTCTTTAGATATTATATTGCATGAATATGGCCATCATTTTTTAAATAACATCTTTTTGTCAACCACAAGTACAGACCATGACATAATTCATGAATATTTTGCTGACTTGTTTGCTATGCATTTAACATCAAATGGATGTGGTAATGAAAACGATTGGGAACTTAATTTTGTAAATGGCAATACGATAAGAGATTTTCGTGATATTGATTTGGAAGACCCTTGCAAATATTTTGATACTGAAAATGAACTAGAAAATTTTCCTCATTCACATGCAACGCCTTTGAGCTACTTGGCTTATTCTTTGGTTGAAGAAGAAGGCTTGCTTACGTTACAAGAATTTTTTGATTTAACGGTTGATATATTGAGTAGCTTTCCAAGCGATGGAACAATGATTGATCTTGGAGTACTTTACTTTGAAGAGCTTGAAAATTTGTTTGGCGAGTGTTCTGAAGAAAGTGATTTAATTATAGGCTTATTGAAAGATCTTTGTTTCGTAGATAATTCAGTGAGAGATTGTGAAATTAATTTTGATATTACTTCTTCTGGAACAAGTGGGACAAGTATTAATTCTGTAATTACATGTGAAAATGAAGGCAATGCAATAGTTACTATTCGTATTAGCCCAGATGATTATGACCCAGATGCTAAGTATTTTTGGAGCGGGTTAAGACCTGAATGGACTATTAATAATATGTCAGGCAATCTACCTACAAATGCTAGGCAACTAAGAATCGAATTTCCAAAATACGATAGTTATCCTAGAACATTTGAAATATGTGTGGATGCTCCTAGTCTAGATGGACTTGAAGGTTGTGTAAATATTACTTTAGAAGATTGTGAAAATAATGATCCTAATTGTGGAGAGACAATTCAGGAAGAGGAAGGTAATTTGGTAGAGGCAGAAATTGAATCTCGCTCTATAAAAGATATTTTAAAAGTAAACAACTTTGTGAAGATTTATAGCATTGATGGAATTTTAATTAGTGAGGGTTTGGCGAATTATCAACTGAATCAATTGAATAATTACCCATCTCAGATTTTTATAATCAAAGAATATGATCAGGAAAACAAATTGCTTTCAATAATCAAATATTTCAATGGAAATAATAATTAAGTTATCATGAATATTTATAAGCTTATATTGATATCTTTTCTATTCTTTAATTTTGGATACGATCTTTATAGTCAGACATATGTTACTCCCTATTTGGGAGTAACATATTATGAAGTATCGAATTACGAAAATAAAAGTTTGCAATATCCTGAGTTTGCGAATAAAGACGAAAAATCGTTTGGGTTTGGGATTTTGATTGAACAAAAAGTGGCCAAACGACTTAGTCTTTTGATGAATTTGGATTTTGAAAAATTGGGAGTTAAGAGTACCTGGAGACTATTAAGAGGTTCTCAAAGAGAATCTATTAGCCCATCGGTTCCAATACCAACTGAATATATTCATAATAGATATAGTTTAGGGTTAGGACTAGAATATACTATCGTTAACAATCTTAGTATATCGTACATTAATCGACTTGTACGAACTCCAACAATTAAATTTAAATTTCTGCCAGGGGCGCCTACTATTTTAAAGCGGAAAAAACAACCATCTGATCTTCTAGAATATGCACATCGAATAGAGCTTAAATATAGAATGAAAAATGTGTCTATAATAGGTTATTACACTCGAGCGATTACAGGTATATCTAATCAGAATCTAACTAACGAAAATAACTTAGCTAATAGCGTTAGAATAGACTCTGGGAAATCTTTCGGTATAAAAGTTGGGTATCGTTTTAAAGTATTGGGAAGACTAGAAAGGAATAAAAAGACTAAAGTAGATTGCCCTAGTTTTTAGGGTTGCGATATAGATAGTATTATTAAATGGAAGAGGCTCAATTTGAGTCCTCTTCATTTTTTGTGATTAGAGAATGCTAACTTTCTCGCCATTTTGATTGGATCAAAATTTAAAGGATTGCAGAATTTTCATTTTTGCAAAATAAAATTTGCTGTTGTTTGCAAGCCTTGCAATGTAATTGTTTTTTATTTATAAAAATAAATGGTTAAAATATTGAAAACCTCCTTTTTGGAAAATGTGTTATTCACAACAAAATTATCAACTGATGAAACAAATTTTGCTAATTATTTTTATGTTTTGTGGAGTTCCTGCAAATACACAAATACCTTATAGAGTGGACCTTGAGAAAGCTGTAGATAGCCAATGGGGCCTTGGGAGAATTTTTGGAGAGAGCTTTGATAATGTACCTATTCCAGCATCTGGTGCTAATCAGGTATGGGATTTTTCTTTTTTAGGAAATGTAGATAATGGAAATCAAGTTTTGTTTTCTGAAGCAACTAGTATTTTCGATTTTTGTTCTACATATAAATTTACGAGTTCATCTGAATTGGCAACCTTAGGTGGAGGTACCATTCAAGATAGCTTTCCAAATGCCATTGGTTGCATGTTACTTTCAAATCAATTTGTTCCTAATCAAAATGGCTTTGCCTATGGTCAAGAAAATGATGAGATAATTACTTTTGGAGAGGTAAGTGCAAGTGATGACATCTTTGATGCGGAAGAATACGGAATTCATCGAAGAGACTTAAACTATAATTTCCCCAATCAATTAGAGGAGTCTATTGTGCGAATGGATACATTTGTTGGGATAGGACAGTATTTATACAACTCGTTAGATAGCGCTTTTTGTTATGATTCAATAGCCCTGATTGGTTTTGGCACAGTTAAAATGTATTATGGAGATGTTGAAAACGTAAAGTTGTATAGGCAACTTAAGGTAACGAAAGTAGTTTCTACTGATTTGAATACAGGGGAAAGATTTGTAGACGATTTTCGTTTTGTAGACTACCGTTTTTACCAGAACGAGAATTTGCAAGAAATTTTATCTTACAATTTTGTAGAGTACATGGAGGGGCAGCCTGTTTTTGATGGACCAGATTTGTTAGTCCCTGTACCATTCTTTGATATTCCTACTAGTACAAATGAACAAATACAGATTCCGATACAATTAAGTCTAAGCCCTAACCCTATAATAAATCAAGGATTAGTTTCATTTCAATTGGATAGTCCAGCACCTGTAAAATTGGAGCTCATTTCTATTGATGGTAAACGAGTTCTTATTAAAAATTTAGGAGAATTAGGTATAGCTCCTCAAAAAAAATCGCTCACCTTACCTGATAATCTATCTACTGGTATGTATCTATTGAAATTATCCCTACCAAATGGTCAGTCAGGGGTAACAAAAGTTATTATAAAATAAAAATTTAGTTTCTTCCCTATATTAATTGAGGCACGTTTTGGGTTGAGAAACAAGTTATACTCATAGTAAATTGGTTTGGGGAAATTTGGTGAAGATTATTTTGGGTGTAGGCGAGATGATTAACTGGTGCAAAGCAGTCGACGTCCAGTGGACACTGATAAGGCGGGATCTGGAGC
>JALZUO010000138.1 GCA_023301565.1 Oligoflexales bacterium | reverse complement strand
AACATTGAATATTGCTCCTGCTTGAATACCAAAACTCCAGCTTTTATTTTGTACACTAACTCCTAGTTGGAGAGGTATATTTATCATGTGCAAATGATTATACGTTTCTTTATTCCGAATGCTAATGGATGTCTCTTTTACAAACCCTTCTTGAGATGTAGTGTCCATAGTTGTCGGATGTACTGTAATACTCGAAATGCCATTCACGGTATCTGCTTGTGTTCTTACTGTATTAATTTCTAGCTTTCTGGTTGATCGGACATAATCGACTCCTTTGGTCAACTACTATTATTTAACAAACAAAAAGAGACCAAGACTTATATAAAAGCCTTGGCCTATGTCTAGTTCTTTTCAACACTTGATGATTTGTGTATAAGTAGCTTTACTTCATATTAGTTTATTGGAAGCCTAAATGATCCACTAAATGGATATTCATCAGGTATACTTGAGTCATTTATGTCTTTGAAGGTACCCTTGCCATTAAATTCACCCGCTATATGCCCTCCTGGGCCACTATTTTCCTCAATTATAAGTGTGAAAGAACTTAGGTATGCAGTGCAAGGATTTGTACACGCTAGCCGGCTGTACTCATTAAAGTCAGCTGGATAAGTAATTAAATCTATGAAATCAAAATCCCTGTCACCATAAGTGCCAACAGCTCCGTTATCTAAAAGTAATGTTATAACAAATTTACCAGGAATTGAATCCCATACATCGCCAACCTGAATACCTACGAAAGTTTGTGTGTAATTCATAGACGCTTTTATATCCTCAATCATTGTTGCTGAATTTTCGCCTACTGTAAGCGTAAAAAATTCTGGAAGTTCATCTCCACAAGTTGAAATTTCTCCAAATTCTACTATTGATTCAATTGACTTAGAAGTACTCAACCCCGCCGCAATATTGTCTATATCCACAGCAGTAATGCTTACTTCATCCTCATTAGCGCAATTTAAAAGATTCAATTCAAACTCGGTTTCTTCGCCAAGATAAAATTCAGTACTTGAGTTTCCTACTTCAACATGTATTAAACCGTTTTCAACTAAGTTGTTTTCACAGTTTAGAAGTGTCCCACTGATTGTAAATATTTCTCCAGATTCCTGTAGCATTACTGGGCCAATATTTTCTTCCATGTCGAATGAACCTAGATTTATTGAACTAAATTCACAGTCATTTTGCCAAAGCCGGACAAGACTTAGCGTTAGATCTGTTCCCTTAGGTACATTCCCTGCAAAAAAACCACTGTCATCCGTTGAGCCAGAAGCAACTCCTACGTTATTATTTATAAATAGGTTGACCCTTGTATTAATTAGAGGACTTCCATTAGGTGTAAGTAATTGCCCTTCAATAAAAACTGTTCCAAAAGGGACATAAATACTCCAAAACGTAAAATGACTTACTTCTCCTATGTACATTCCATTTTGTAAAGTGGCGACTTCTTCTTCTACCCAAATTCCGTATTCTTCTTCTTCAAATGACCATAACGGTATTTCTTCTGGAGCAGAATCCAAAAGATTGACAGGTATAGGAAAAGAAAGCGTCGCGGTTTGGCCTGCAGCTATGTTTAATTTTTCTCCATTTTCACCAAAGAGTTCCACGGCCATCATCCCATAAGAAACTAGACTAACTTCTTCTGCTAGGTTGTTCAGGCCTAATAGATTTCCTGGCATAATCTCACTGATATTAAGTGCGGTAGGGTCTAAATATTTTGCAGCAATAGTAACCTCTCCAGAATATAAATCACCATTTTCTAATGCAAAACTATTGGCTGGAAAGGAGATGACTGTATGACCATTGTTTGACCCTGATGTTTGGATGTTAACCTCTCCACCTGTTGTTGCATCTAAAATCCCAATCGAGTTTAATTCCAATAACTGAACATAGGCATAGTTCACAGAACCTTCTTGAGGATTGATTCGCCTTGAGCCTTTGAAGTATCCTTCGGCTTCAACAGTGAAAAATGTCCCTTTTTTATCTAAAACCTCATCAATAATGAAGAATCTCCCTTCTTGATCGGTGGTGTAGTTCTTTCCGTTATACTTAACTTGCGCGTTGGCTATTGGGTCTTCTTGTTCGTTGTATACTCTCCCAAAGATAGAACCTTGTAAAAGGTCAGACTCAGGATTGTATTCATTAATGATTTCCATTGATGGATCAATAGCAGTATTGCCATTATTCATTTCATCTATTTCGTTGTTGCATGCAAAGAGTGCAAAAACCAGTATTCCGAATAAGCATAGTTTTTTCATATTAATTTAAAGTTTAGTAGTTTTTTAAAATTTGATTGAATCTTCACTTACTAAATTCTACAAGATGTAAATACGCTGCATGGAATAAAGTTAATATTTGATTTGTACAAATTTTGCTCACTTATGGAAATGAAAATATGGGTTGCCAAGCTGATTGGAAATATTGTAGCCCGGTAGGCAGGTCCCTTCATTTTTCCGCCTGAAAAAAATCCGTCAGGCAAGCCTGCGGGTTTGGGTACTCTGGCGCCTATCCTACATATCCTTCTCGCGAAGAGGTAAGCCTAAATCCCATTCAAGCAAGTACAGTTTATAATTTATCACTTATAATTTATAATTATTTTTACCACCAATATCTAGCGGCTAGCTGTACTCCAATTCCATTTTGTGTTTGCTGCACAGGATTGGATTTTGAGTTGATTTTGAGTTTACTTCTGAAACTTGGCCCCCCTAGAATTTGGAACTTGTCTGTAAAGTTATAACCAATTAATACGGCACCTTGGAAACTCATTCCAAGATTATCTTTGAACCAATTGTTGCTATCTGTTTTAAGGTGGTAGAATGTATCCTCGGTTTCAAATATTTCTCCCTTATGATTTAATACAATGTTGAAAAGAGCACCCCCTTGGATACCGAAACTCCAACGTTCATAATTTATGCTAGCACCCAATTGGATTGGGATATTTATCATGTGCAAATTGTTATAGGTTTCTTTATTTCTAAAGTTTATTGTTGTCCTTGCGACTAATCCCTCGTTGAAAGTACTATCCATCGTTATAGGATTTACAGATATGCTAGCAATTCCGAGTATGGTATCTACCTTACTTTCTTCAAAGTTATAGTTGAGCTTTCTGGTGGCTCTGACATAGTCTAGGCCCGTGCTAATGTAAACACCCGATTTATGCTTCAGTAGGATGTCAATGCCTAGGTCAATGGTTTCTAGATTCGTTTCAGATTCGTTTCTCAAGTTTCGGAGAAATTCATCGCTCCCGTTTTCATTTGCACTCAAATTTGTAATAGAGCTGCCAATACCTGCTCTGAAACCTATTCCCACTCTGAAGTTCTTTTTTAATTTTATTTCATCATCGCTGTTATCTTCTTCTTCTTTTTCTGGGTTATCATTTAAAACGAAATTTTCTTCGCTTGATTCCGCGATATCTTTCGCTTCTTCTTTTATTTCATCATCGCTGTTATCTTCTTCTTTATTGGCAGCACTGTTTATTTCGCTTAGCGTTGCAATTTCTTTTTTAAGCTCTTTTGCATCTTCATTTTTAATTAAGATTTTAGCTTCTTCTATTGACTTACTATTCTCTATACTTTTTACTATGGTAGCGGTGTTTGAATCTATCGCAGATTTACTTTTTATCTTTTCTGCAAAGAGAATTTTACTTGGGTGGTTTTGTGAATTTGAATCTTTGATGGTTTTCTTATTCAAGTCAGTAGTCGCAACATTGGTCTTGGACTGCTGCATTACTTCTGCTGTTGGTGTATTTGCGTTGAATTGCTGTGAACGGGCTTGCTTTATTTTAGATTCTGTTTTCTTTTTATCAAGAATTGTTACTTTCTCATTAGGTGGATTTGGTGAAATGTTTTCTTGAATTTTAGCAGTAGACTTTATTTTATCTGTTTGAGTATTGGCTATTATATTTTTGTCAATGGATTCTTTACTTAACGTTAATTCTTTTTTATTCTTCATTTGTACTGAAGATAAAGTAGAATTTGTTGTTCCATCATTTGCATAGAAATATCCCGCAAGTAAAATGGCGATTAAGAAACTTGAAGCACTAAACCATACCCAAGCAAATCTCTTCTT
>JALZUO010000137.1 GCA_023301565.1 Oligoflexales bacterium | reverse complement strand
CTCTTCTCTTCTCTTCTCTTCTCTGCGCCCTGCTATATCTTACCCTATCGGCAGCATGGTAGGTTTTGTAGGCTATTTAAGTTAACACCCTTATTTTAGATACTTATACTGCTGCATTGTGGGGTTGATGTAGAGGCAAAAGGTAAAAAAATGGAAACTGTTTGCCTAATGTTTAGCAAAACACTCAACTTTGTAATGAACGCCCTGGCCTTCTTATGCTAAGAAGGCCCTTGTGGAAGGCCTTTGTGGACGACCTGTTCAAAAACATACGGCTTAATGCCGACTGGGACCTATGAAGATTACAAGCAAAAGCCGTTATGCACTCAAGATCGCCCTTGCTCTATCGAAAGACGGAGTGGGGCAGATGCAGCGGTCTGAGCTGTCAGATGAAACAGGACTTACCAGTAGTTATGGCGACCAGATCATCGGCAAGCTTAGAGATGCAGGGATCGTGCACGCGACGCGTGGCCGCGGCGGTGGGTTAAAGCTCGCGAAGTTAGCTGGCGAGGTAGACGTTTGGCAACTTTTTGCTTCGGTCGAAGATAACTGGACTCCAGTTGTTTGTTTGGATGATTCATCTCAATGTACTGAGGAGGCTCACTGCAACGCTGCGTCGGCTTGGGGGCAGATCCACCAGAAAATGAAATCTAGCCTAGAAGCGATTACGCTAGAAGATTTACAAAAGCTAGAAAAACCAAATTTAAGAAAAAACCATGAGAGGACCCAAAGCTTATGAGCCAGGCGGGTATAAAAAAGATTGCCGAAAGCGAGTATAAGTTTGGTTTTTCAACCGACGTCGATACTGTAGACTTTCCGGTCGGTCTAAACGAAGAGGTTGTCGAAAAGATTTCTGCGATCAAAGCTGAGCCAGCTTGGCTCTTAGAGTCGAGATTAAAGGCTTACCGTTATTGGCTAACCCTAGATCCTCCAAAGTGGGCGCATATAAATCACCCTGAAATCGACTATCAGGCTATTCAGTATTACAGCGCGCCTAAATCCACAGAAGATAAGCCCGAGAGCTTAGACGATGTCGACCCTGAGCTTTTGAAGACCTTCGAAAAGCTTGGTATCCCACTTTCAGAACAAAAACGCCTGACAGGGGTGGCTGTAGATGCGGTTTTTGATTCGGTTTCGATTGGTACCACCTTTAGAAAAGAGCTCGCAGAAGTTGGTGTGATTTTTTGTTCTTTTTCAGAAGCAGTGCAAGAGCACCCAGAGCTTGTAAAAGAATACTTGGGTAAGGTGGTTCCTTATAAAGATAATTACTTTGCTGCTTTAAATGCAGCCGTGTTTACTGACGGCTCTTTTTGTTACATCCCCAAAGGTGTCCGCTGCCCGTTGGATCTATCTACTTATTTCCGCATCAATGCAGCAGGTACCGGGCAGTTTGAGCGCACGTTGCTAATTGCAGATGAAGGAAGCTATGTTAGTTACCTCGAAGGTTGCACGGCTCCGCAGCGCGATGAAAACCAGCTCCATGCTGCGGTGGTCGAACTCTATGCACATAAAAATGCAGAAATTAAATATTCCACCGTGCAAAACTGGTATGCCGGCGATGCTGAGGGTAAAGGTGGGATCTACAACTTTGTAACTAAACGCGGTGTTTGCGCCGGTGATGACTCCAAGATTTCTTGGACGCAGGTAGAGGCCGGAAGTGCTATCACTTGGAAGTATCCAAGCTGCATCCTAAAAGGCAAACGTAGTACAGGTGAGTTTTATTCGGTTGCCTTGACGAATCAAAAAATGGAAGCCGATACAGGTACTAAAATGATTCATCTAGGTGCGGGAACTAAAAGCCGTATCGTGTCCAAAGGAATCTCTGCAGACAAGTCGCTGCAAAGCTATCGTGGGCTGGTTAAAATTGGCAAAGAAGCTCATGGTGCACAGAATTTTTCGCAGTGCGACTCGATGCTTATTGGCGGTGAGTGTACGGCCAATACGTATCCATATATAGAAGCGCATAACAAAAAAAGTAAAATCGAGCACGAAGCAAGTACTTCGCGGGTAAGTGCTGATCAGCTGTTTTACCTACAGTCACGTGGCCTTTCAGAAGAAGAATCTGTGAGTCTACTCGTAAATGGGTTTTGCAAAGAAGTTTTCAATCAGTTGCCTCTAGAGTTTTCTGTAGAGGCGGTTAAATTATTAGAAATGAAATTAGAGGGAGCGGTAGGTTGATGCTCGAAATCAAAGGTTTACATGCAAGTGTTGGGGAGTCAGAAGTACTGAAAGGTATCGATCTGACTGTGAAGCCAGGAGAAGTCGTGGCTATCATGGGGCCGAACGGCTCCGGTAAAAGTACTTTGGCTAAGGTCCTCGCTGGCCACCCAGAGTATGAAGTAACTGCAGGCTCGGTGAGTTTACAGACGGCTTCTGGAAGTGAGGATTTACTGGAAATGGACTCGCACGTTAGAGCGTGTGAAGGCTTGTTTTTGGCCTTTCAATATCCAGTCGAAGTCCCGGGCGTGAACAATAAAGAGTTTTTGCGCGCTAGCTTTAATGCTATCTGCAAGCACCATGGCACGGACCCTCTAGAAGAAGGAGATTTTAATGCCTTGCTTGAGCAAAAGATGCAGTCGCTTTCTTACAACCCCAAATTTTTAGAGCGCGGGCTTAACCAAGATTTTTCTGGCGGTGAGAAGAAGCGCAATGAAATACTACAGATGTCTCTGTTGTCACCTCGAGTTTGTCTGCTCGACGAGACAGATTCTGGTCTGGATGTAGATGCGCTTAAAGTTGTATCTGATGGTATCCAGTCCCTTAGAAGCCCAAAGAGAAGTTTTGTACTAATTACCCATTACCATCGCCTGTTAGAGCAGGTGCCGGTAGATAAAATCTATTTGCTTTCCCAAGGGAAGATCGTGCGTGAAGGTGATCAAAGCCTTGCGGTTGAAATTGAAAAGCGTGGGTTCGAGCCATTTATTCATTAGTTTGGCCAAAATTGAGGCTTTTTAAAATATGGTTTTAAACAAGCTGTTCTTAAACACATTATAGGTAGCAAAAGCGCGTGGCACTTAGCAAAGAATACATAGAGAAAACCCGGCAAAAAGCAGGTGGCTGGTATGCACAGGCTGGAATAGGTCAGAGCGAGATGGAATCTCTCGAACAGTTTGCCTTGCCGCAAAAACAAGATGAGCCCTGGCGGTATTTCCAGCCGCATCACTTTATTGAAAGTGCACTGCTGGCTCCCACGCGTCCAAAAACTACAAGTGACTCTAAGCAAGAAAGCGTCAGCTTGCTTTTGGTGGACAACCGGTTGACCCTTTCTGGGCCCAATAAAGGTTTGCTTGAAGGTTTACCGCAAGACTTGCTTCAAGATGGTGGAACGCTTCCTCTTTCAGAAGCTGGCAAACAAGACTATTGGCAGTCTTTAATGGCGCTTGGAAAGTTAGGGTCTACCTATAAATCTGTTCGAATCAAACAGAGCTCCACAGAAGCTCTGCTTTTTTGTCTGACTAGAGAGGTCTCAGTTTCGCAGTCGCTTCAAATCGTCGCGGCCGAGAACACCCAGGCTACTGTTTACCTACGGCCAGACGCGTTACGCTCAGGGTTTACAAATCTAAGCCTTGTTGTCGAGAAAAACGCGCATTTAAATATTCTGATAGAGCCAAAATGTTATGCGGGTGTGCATGATTTTTTAAGGGTTCATGCAGACGTTGCAAAAGATGCTTCTTTAAAGGTCCACGTTACAGGCTCTAGTAGCAAACAGCCTAGTTTAGGGCGGGTAGAGTGGTATATTCACCTAAACGAAGAGGGCGCGAGCGCTGAGCTTTCTAGCTTGGAGCAGCTTGGTGGCGAGTGCGGAAAGTCGCACTACTTGCAGATTTTTCACCATGCGCCTTCTACATCTAGCAAGCAAAAATTTCGTTTTGTTGTGGATGAAAAAGCGCGTGCTAGCTTTCATGGCGGCGTTAAAATCGACCAAGGTGCCAAACAGGCATCCGCGCAGCAGCTTAACAACAACCTTCTTTTGTCTGATACGGCCGAGGTGTTTACTCGCCCAGAGCTCCAAATAGAAGAAGATGAGGTGACCTGTAGTCATGGGGCTACTGTTGCAGACCTAGATGAAGGCCAGCAGTTTTATTTATGTTCGCGTGGACTTAGCCCAGAGGTAGCGCACGCACACTTGGTCAAAGCTTTTGGTGCGGCTGTCGTGCCAGAATGGGCGCAAACAGCCGCTGAGAAAAATACATGAATAAGCTTGCGTGTGAATCGTTGAGTCAAAAACCAGGGGTGCCCTTGCGCGCTGCCTTTCCCGTATTTAAACGTGAATATGCCAGTGGAAAGATTTGCTATCTGGACTCTGCGGCAAGTGCTTTGACCCATCAGTTTGCCATTGATGGGATGAACCATTATTACACTCAGCAGTCGTGCAACGTGCATCGCGGTATTTACAGGGCTTCAGAAGAGGCTACTTCGCAGTATGAAAGCGTTAGGGCCAGCACTGCAAAATGGCTGGCAGCCGCCGAGCAAGATGTAATTTTCACAAGTGGAACGACAGCAGGTATCAACCTTGCTGCCCGAGCTGTTCTTAGAGGTATGCAAAAGCGTGGCGAACAGATTAAGGGCAGAATTGTCTGGATTACAGAGCTAGATCACCATGCAAGCTATGTGACTTGGCATATGCTTGCTGATGAGTACGGGCTTGATTTGCGCTGTGTTGCTGTAAGAGATGATGGGTTGCTCGATTTGAGCCTATTCAAAGAAAGCCTAAAAGAACGTCCTCTTGCTATTAGTTTTCCTTGGGCTTCAAATACGCTCGGTGCTGTGCAAGATGCTGCTGCGATTTGTTCTTTGGCAAAACAGAACGGGGTTTTAAGTTTTGTGGATGCTGCGCAGTGGTTGCCGCATGGCCGATTTGACCCTAGTAAAGTTGACTGTGATTTTTTGACTTTTTCAACTCATAAGATTTTTGGCCCCACAGGTTTGGGTGTGCTCTATGCGCCTGCTGCTAGCCAGAGATTGATGGAGCCCATCACAGGTGGTGGAGATATGATTCGGGCAGTGGCCTGGAACGATATTAAGTTTGCAGATGGGCCTCAAAGGTTTGAGGCCGGAACACCGTCGATTTCTGCCGTGCTTGCTTGGGGCGGAGCCCTAAAGTTTCTAATGGGTTTAGATCAGGAAGCTTGCGCTTCGCACGAGGCCAAGCTTGGCAGTGAACTCTACAATATGCTTATGCAACAGCCTGGGGTTCGGATTTTAGGCCCTGAAGAAAACAGGGTTAGTTTGTGTAGTTTTGTAGTCGAGGGAATGCATCCACATGACCTAGCGCAGCTTCTCGATCAGAAAGCAATTGCAGTGCGCGCAGGGCATCATTGTACGCAGCCTTTGCATGCACGCTTTGGGGTCCGAGCAACCACGCGTGCCTCATGCTCCATTTACAACGATTTAGACGATATAGAACGCTTAAAAGACGGCTTAGCATATGCCCGCCGTATGTTGGCATAATGTTATTCATGAAAAAAGAACCTACTTAGGATAGACCGATCAACGCACAGACAGACACATCTTCAAAAAAGTTTTTTGACCAGCTGATTTTGTCGGCGGCTCGGGAGAGTACGCACCGCAAAGAAAAGGTTCAAGGGACTGTTGGTAAAGCGCATAATTCAATGTGTGGAGATATAGTTGAGCTAGGTTTTAGTGGTGGGAAGCATTTGGACCTGCATCATGCAGGTGAAGGGTGCATCTTATCGCAAGCGTTTGCTTCAATTGCGTGTAGCGAGTTTCGTGGGCTTGAAGAGTCAGCGATCAAAGAAAAAACAAAACAGCTTGCAGATTATTTGGCGGCAGGCAAGGCAGCAGAGCTTCCAGAAGCTCTAAATGCTACAGGTTTTGCAGCTGCAGCAGGTTTGTTGGAATTTTCGACTCGTCACCCTTGCATCATGCTGTTCTCTAAATCTTTTGAAGACGCCTGGAGCAAAAAAAGTGAAGAGCGCAGTAGCGATAGTGATAGCGCCAGCATTAAAGATAGTAGTTATACTAGGAGTAAAGAATGGAAACCATCACCGGAAGAGAAACTCTGCCCACCGGTAGACCCGATCTCGGAGGCAAAGTAGGTTTGAACCCGTTGCAGCCACAGTTTGAAATGCAGGACACGCCCAACCCGTTCGCACGTAAATATATTTTTGATTTTGAGGTAAAACTTGGCAGCCGCCTTAGTTTTAAGTCGCGCCAGGAGTGTGACCATGTCCCACTTGCTGCATCTTTGTTTGATACAGGTATGGTTCGTCAGTTGCATTTTTTCAGAAACATACTGACCATAACCACAAAGTTGAGCCCAGAACCAACCTTAGAAGAGCAAGCTAATCTTTGGGATGTAGCTGCCAACAAAATCGAGGACGTATTAAATCGCCATATACCCGTGCATGACCCAGCTTTTCTTGACCCAAAAGAGTTGCATAAAAGGACTTTGGGTCCGGAGCTTCAGATTATAGACGGAGTGTTAGATAGGGAAATTAGGCATTACCTGCAGGCTGATGGTGGGGACGTTCAAGTTCTCGAATATGAAAAAGACGTACTGACGATAAAATACGAAGGCGCTTGTGGCGGTTGCCCTAGCTCAGAATCGGGAACCTTAGAGGCGATCGTGCAGATTCTGCGGCGCGAGGTGAACCCCAAAATTCAGGTTGTAACGGTTGATTAAATTCACCAAGACTAAGAGGGCGTAACAGATGCATTTAATGATTATATGTGGCTCGCACAGAGCTGATTCCATGACAGCTGCAGTTGGTAGCTATCTAGCCGAAAGATCTGAAGCAGCTGGGTTTGATAAGTTAAGCTTATTAGATTTAGGGGTTGACGGCCTTCCGCTTTGGCACCCATCAATGTTTTCTAAAGAGCCAGATGACCAGTCAACCTGGCAAGGCTGGAATCAAACAAAAGATCTCTTGCAATCAGCTGACGCTTTGATCGTAGCTACACCCGAATGGGGTGGGATGGCCACTCCTGCTATCAAGAATTTTTTGCTGTTGTGTGGAGAGGCTGAGGTTGCACATAAACCTGCTCTAGCGGTATCTGTGTCAGCTGCGCGTGGTGGGGCTTATCCTATTTCTGAGATTCGCATGAGCGGCTATAAAAACAATAAAATAATGTGGATTCCTGAGCAGCTTATATTCAGGGACGTACAAAAAAACTTTGAGCCTGAAGAATCCGAAGAGAAAACGTATATGGAAAACCGTAGTGTATTTGCCTTAGGTGTTCTTGCAAAGTATGCGAAAGCCTTGAAGCCTCTTCGTCAATCGGGTGAGCTGCTGGACGCAGACTTTGCTAATGGAATGTAAGCTCGGCTTTGTTTTTCAGATGAAAAAGGGGCAATCTTTGGATTACCCCTTTTTTTTAAATTAAGAGTCTAATAGAGGCTTCTTGAAACAGTGGCTTTTGCCAAGTTCAATAGGCCAGCCATAGTTTGAATGATGAATCCGCTGGTGTAGCTCGGCTCTGTTGCTGCTTGGCAGTTTGCTGCGATGTGAGCAATTTTGTATTCGCCATCCACCAAAACTTCGGTGCGAGTCGATGGTGCATCCATGCATATAGGGGCCTTTTCACTAAGCTTTGCTTCTTCTACAAAAGACAGTTCAGCGATTCTTTCGTTTAAGACTTCCATGTTGGCCAAACTGATCGTCGCGATGGTCTGCTTTACTTTGTTGGATGTTGGTCCACTGTAGGCATTGTGGGTCGCCACAACTTCGCCAGTAGAAAAAAGTTCTACAAAAACTGATTGGCCGACGAAAAAGTTGCTGAAAGTTATTTTTGCAACTGGGTTAGCGAATGCACTGGTAGCAAGAACAAATAGACCTGTTAGAATTAGCTTTTTCATTTTTAAAATCCTCCGTGAATGTTTATGTTGAAAGCCATCTTGTTAATGAATCTAGGTCGGTTCGTGCCATTGGTAAAATAACTTATTCCGATGCTCTTTGATCAGCCATACTTATAAACTAATAAGTATGGCAATAAGGCTTTCTTATAGTCATCTATCGCAGGAAGCTACTGATCAAAAACGATCTGGCCTGGGTCTTGCTGGATATTTGGAGGGTAACGCATAGAGTTATATGACATGAACTCAAACAAAGTTAAATCGCGGGCAACTTATGGCCTCCGATCACAAGCCCCTTATTGGTGAAAAAGCTACAATTTGTTTTTTATTGACCCCATTGTCTTTGAAACAAACGATGATCTGCTTTGCTTGTACTGTCTTGAGCTCAGCCCAGTACATGTGTGACCAGGGGCAAACAAATCTGGAAGCTGCCTCGAAGAGTGCAAAAACTCATGCCAGATTGAAATGATTTCTTTTGAAGTCTCATTGCTTGGGCTCAAATCAGAGTTTCCCTTTAAAAAAGTACCACCTAGAACCACTTCGGCATACTTTCCCTTCGCGTCGATCCGAGGAAATAAATAGTATCGTCTCATCCACAGAGTTTGTTTAAATGAATCAAGGTCACGTTGAGAGAGTTTATCTATAGGAATGCGTAGCACCATCAAGTCACCTCGAATTGGCACAATAGGTTTTACGCCAAAAATTTTAGGCATACCATTACCCGAGGCATTACATACGACCTTTGCTGAGCCAACCCTTTCAAGTAACTGACGTTTTGAAGTTATTTTAGCGGGCGTAAATTTAACAGATTTCACTTTTGAAAGATCTTCAATCATTGTACGCAGGACCGAAAGAGTCTCAACTTGATATACTTTTTCAAAGTACTGGATTTTTGCAGCATTACGCTCAAACTCTTTACCGGCGCTATCTACACCAACAACTTTGAACTTCTTTTGTGATTCGGGGTAGAGTTCCTCACCCTCTTTGAAAAGAGCGTTCACTCCAACAATTCCTGATTTATCTTCCTTGAGATCTTCAGGGCTCCCAGTAGAAAAAACTAGGGAAGGAACTTGATACACACCTTTTTTAAAACGTTCTAGCTTACCAACTTCCTCCCACCCTCTTTGAGACTGCACCACTAGTCGCTTCCATGTTTTATCATCTGAGTGCGGGCCTACCGATACCGGCATTATAAAGCCCCCAGCAACACGGCTTGGAAAATCAGCTGCGTAGTCAACTTCTGGCAAATGAGGGGCGAACTGGTTTGAACCAACTGGAAACTTATCTGCGATAACTTCAATAAACCCACACCTATTGCCCCAGCTCCTACAATGGTAATTCTTTGTGAAGGGTCAAAGTTAGATTTCTTTAAACTATCAATAAATTATTTAGCAACACCGGTCATAAGGGTGAGGCCTGAACCTCCCATGCCATATGCGTTAAAAACATCTAGCTCTGTATTCGTATCAAAACGTATTCGGCTCATCCCTATATCTACTGAATCCAGGTATGGCCTAAGGCCTATAGTTTGGGAAATCCGACCATGCTCTGAAGCCAATGATGCTAATCTTTCGAGGTTTGGGAGCACTACGGTCTCTTGAGCAAATAATGACCCAGAAATTAAACTGAGTGAAAGTAGGAGCACGGAAAAATAATTCATCAAAACCTCTTATTGATACATTTTCTACTAGCTAGATTGTAGCAAAATAGCGTTAGCTATACTGAAACTGCAAAGCCATTGCCAGGCAACCCCTGCCCTCCTTGGGGAGAGTTTAAGCCACGGTAGAGTAAGCAAAATGGTGATCTTTAATTTTCTGTAGCAAAATTTTCGGGGGTCCCAACCAGTCTATGTGTCGTTGCCACTTTTTCAGCCCATTTCCCTCTGCCCAATGAAAAAGAACGGAGAAACCTTCTATAGGAAGGTGCTCGATTTCAGCTTGAGCTGAACTTTGTAGTAAGATTAGTAAAAGAAAAAAGCAACGGAGTGGCAAGTGGCGTTGGCTTAGTGGTTTTAGAGAGGGTATCATATCTATGCATGTTACAAGACTGCCCGTACCTGTATCAAGAGAAAGATTGAAGGTTCAGTTTGACTCTTTTTTTGGTATAGCAATTTGCCTAGAATAAGACCTCAAATGAAAGTGCTACTAAATTATGAGTAAGTTATATCCAAACCCCCATGGAGCAGGGTGCCCTTGGTTTGAGTGGGCTGAATCCTTTGGTGCTAGTGCTTTTCATTACTGCGAACCTACTGTGTGTGCAGTCGTTTCAGAGCCTGCCAACACTTATTCAAACCTTTTTTATTTCTTGGCTGCCGGTTTTGTCCTGGCGAGGCCTGCCGTCGAAAAAAAATGGCACCTAAGGTTTTTCGGATGGTCGCTTGCGGGCATCGGTTTGTGCAGCACGCTCTATCATGCAGCAAACATCTGGCCGTTGCAGTTCTTAGACTTTGTGGGGATGTACCTAAGTATTCTGTTTGTTGTGACCTTAGGGCTGGTCGAAAATAAGATTATATCGAAAGCAAAATTTTGGAAGTTCTATGGAGGCTCGTTTCTTTGTTTTTCCGCTTTGACGATTGCTTTTTATTATCTGGGGGTGAATTTTCGCTACAACGTAGGTCTTATCGCTGTAGGTATTCTTGGGTTAGAAACCTACTATTGGCAAAAGGGTGCGCCGGGTAGGTACCTACTGTTTTTGTCTGCTATGGCTTTGGTCGGTGCCGGCAATGTTTTATCAAGCATGGATCTCCAGCGCTATTGGTGCAACCCCGCTTCGCAGTGGTTGTTTGGGCATGCAATTTGGCACTTGCTTTCGGCATTAGGGTTGGCAATATCTATACTGCACTGGGAGCGCGCCTATCACGTGGACCCGTTGCAAGACTAAATTCGTATTTAATTAGAGGGTAGTGATTGTGTCTTGGCAGATTGAAACAGAAGCAGGCTTAAGGCTAAACATTAGAAGGTCAAAAACATCCAAGAAGGCAGTCTGGCTTTTTCATGGCTATGGTGCCAATGAGCAGGATTTGGCGGGTGTAGCTGATTATATGGACCCTGATGGAGTTTATACATGGATTCTTCCGCAAGGGCCATATGAGGTCGGTTTTGGCCCTTATATGGTTGGAAGGTCGTGGTTTGACCTAGATGTTCCAACGATCCAAGAGTCTATTGCAAAAGGCGATAAGAGCTTTTTGGAAAGAGAAATATCCCCAGCTCTAGCTAAAAGCTCTGCGGATTTGATTCCAAAGGTTGCTGTGGCTTCCGCTCCGTTTGATGAGGTTGTCTTCGCTGGGTTTAGCCAAGGTTCTTTTGTTGCCTTTGATCTTTTTCTTTCTTTGCTCGACTCCACTGAATTTTTGGTCCGTACAGCGATGCTTTTCTCTACTGCGATGGCTAGGCCTAGGGTCTGGGCTGAGAAAATCACCCAGCTTGATAAGCAAACTGTTTTCCAATCGCATGGGCTAGAAGATCCCGTGCTACCTTTTGCTGGGGCCCAGCGTTTGAAGGATAGCCTAGAGAAAGCCCGCGACACATCAGGTTTGACCTTTGAGTTTGAAGGGTTTCAAGGTGGCCATGAAATACCCGCAAGTGCACTCGATGGTGCCTTAAGGTGTTTGCCCCATAACCAAGGCGAATAGCTTAAGCTGTTTAAGAACGCTTGCTAGGCCGTTACGTCTATTTAAAGATAAATGTTCTTCTACGCCGATATCTTTCAGAAAACTTGCTTCTGTAGCTAGGATTGTTTTGGCTGTCTCTCCGTTGTAGACTCTTAGCAGTAATGAAATGATACCTTTGACAATAAGAGACTCGGAGTCTGCATAATAAGTTATTTTTCCACCGTTTTTTTCAGGAGCTAGCCAGGCACGCGAAATACAGCCTTCAATCAAAAACCTATCGACACATTGACCATCTTTCAATGCAGGAAGTTTTTTTCCTTCTTGGATGATCCAACGGTACCTGTCTTCTGTCGAACTAAGCGGTTTCATCTCATTAACAAGACTGTCTATTTTTTCTTGAATTTTCATACTCGGATAAATTCTCCTTAGAGTTCGCAGTACCAAGAGCCAAGAAATACTTTTTTCACTGGGTCTGGAAGTTTTTGGCCTAAAAAACAGTTGTTTTTCGATTTGCTCCAGAGATCTTCTTGCAGGACTTTTTTAGTTGGAGCTTTGAAGTCAAGCAAGCAGGCGTTGAATGGCTTTCCCGGTTTTAGGTATCCGTATCGATCACTTATTCCAAGAAACTTTGCAGGCGCATAGCTAAACACCCGCACAACATCTTGTTTGGATTTTAATTTGTCTTTTTGTAGCAGGTCTGTGAGGACTCGGATCGATGTTTCTAGGCCGGTAGTGCCGAAGGCAGCTGCTTTGAAGGGTTTGTTTTTGGATGTTTCTTCATGTGGCGCATGATCGGTTGCAACAAAGTCAATTTTTCCAGCCTGCAGTGCGTCTTGAAAATATAGGGAGTCTGCACGGTTTCGCAAAGGCGGGTTCATTTTGAAGTGCGTTTTATCTTCTTCAATATCTTCACTGCAAAGAGCTAGGTGGTGTGGACTGACTTCACAGGTTACGTTGAGGCCTTCTTTTTTTGCTGACGCCACAAGTTCGACTGTTTCTTTGCAAGATACATGCAGGACATGGTATTTGGCTTTTGGAAAACCTCTGAGCACTCTTAAATCACGTTCGACCATGTCTACCTCTGCCGACCGCGGGTAGGGCGGCAGGCCTAGTTTTAATTGAACTGGCCCACTTGCAAGGGCGCAGCCATGCCCGGCGACTTCGGCGTGTTGTAAAACAGGCACATGTAGTTTTTGGCTAGCTGCAAATGCTGCTGCCATCAGTTCGTCACTTTCTACTCCCAAGCCGTCGTCAGTGAGTGCAGACACGCCTGCAAGGACAAGTTCATCAAATGGAGCAGATGTTTTTCCTGCCATTTGGTTTGTGATGGTTCCTGACCATAGGACTTCTACAGGGGCTTCTTCCTGAACACTTTGAATTTCTTTTTGGCCGCGAAGCAGGGCTTCCGCACTATCGATGATTGGGTTTGTATTGGGCATATTTAAAAGCGCGCCAATTCCACCTCGGATGGCGGCCTGCAAGCCTGTTTCTGGGAGTTCTTTTTCTGGTTGCCCAGGCACTCGAAGATGGACCTGCGGGTCTACCCCCACTGGGATAAGGTCTAAATTTGAGGCATCAATGGTTTCAAACTCTGCTGGGTTTTCCGTTGGTTTTTCTACCCACACTCCGTTTTCAACCCATATTTCCAGATGAACGTTTTCGTTGTCAAAGTTGAAAACACTAGCGTTTTTAATACAATAGAGGCTTTTTCGTGCTTTTTTGTAATTCATTGTTCGCTACCCTCAAATAGTGCTAATAAACTAAGTAGTCATACAATACTCTGTGAGTTTCTTGTATGGCCAGGTGAGAGAAAATTTGTTGGTTATCTAAGCAGTGAGTCGTTTATGAAAAATATTAGCCCAGACATTGTTGCAAACGGAAGCGTTCCTTATGCCAAACGGCTGCAAAAAGCTGGAATGAACGATGTCGAGCAGATGGTCCGGTTTGAAAAAGCTGATGGCTTTGGCGAGGCTCCTTTGCCCGCTCTTGTAGACCTTCACGTGAATGTTAACAAAGAAAATGCCAAGGGCATTCATATGTCTAGGCTCTATTTAATGACCCAAGAGGTTTTGGGTAGCAATCCATTGAATTTTAAAACCCTTGAAAAGGCTGCAGATCAAATGATTAGCTCTCATAGCGATCAGGCTGATACAGCTTACATATGTGTTCGCACAGAGCTTCCGCTTATGCGCAATGCGTTAAAAAGTGAGTACCGCGGTTGGCGGCATTATCCGGTTTGTTTTGAGTTGAAAAAAACTCATGAAAACCTTGAGTGTACTTTAAAACTTGATATTTTGTATTCTAGCACTTGTCCTTGCTCGGCCGCTTTAAGTAGAGAGCTGATTCAAGCTAACTTTAAATCAAGTTTTGCCGAAGGGAATGTTTCGGTCGAAGATGTCCATGAATGGCTAGGCAAGTCTACAAGTATCAATGCAACTCCGCATGGTCAGCGTAGCAAGGCACGGCTTGAGCTTAAAATAGATGTATCATCGAACCTAAGTATTCTTAGTTTAATTGATCAGGTGGAGTCAGCGCTTGGAACTCCGGTCCAAGCAGCGGTCAAAAGAGAAGATGAGCAGAATTTTGCGCATTTAAATGCGAGCAATCTGATGTTTGTAGAAGACGCTGCTCGGGTACTCGCTAAATCCTTAGATCAGCATGACCTCATCAAAGATTACAAGGTCGAAGTCACACATTATGAGAGTTTGCATGCCCATAATGCGCAGGCGGTTGTTTGTAAGTATTAGGTATCAGGAAACAGGCTGTTAGCCGGGACTGCTACATTCATTTTTTCTGGATAGCTTAGACCAAGGTTTTGCATCAATTCTTTAAATTGTTCTTTGGTCTGCGTAAGGCGTGGGTTGTGTTTTTTTTCTTCACCTACGCTTGACCATAATCTGCCTTGATAGTCATGCCCCGGAAAAATTTTGGTTTCACTGGGCAGAGTAAATATTTTTGAGTGTACAGATTCGTATAGATCATCTGCTGAACCGCCTTGAAAATCAGTCCGACCACACCCTCTAATCAAAAGAGTGTCTCCGGTGAAAATGGTTTCTTTATATAAAAAACATAAGCTTTCTTCCGTATGTCCTGGCGTGTGTAGAACCTTTATTGATATCTGTTCGGTTGAGATTGAATCATTCTCTTTCAGGTAAATGTCAGCCCCTTTAGCTAGGCCGTATGACGACACAGCTATTTTGGATTTGTACTTCTCTCTAAAAAGCTTAGCTGCGCTAATGTGGTCTGCATGTGTATGGGTTTCAAGGGTATACTTAGGCGTGTACCCCCATTGCTTCATCAAGGTCTCATCGCGATCGAACTGTTCCATTACAGGGTCGATGACAACGCACTCTCTGGTTTTTAGGTCTAAAACTATATAGGTGTATGTGCAAGAGACGCGGTCAAAAAGTTGTCGTATCATTTTTAGCAACCATTATTAATTTGACTTATCTTATGTGATTCATGAACTGACTGCAAGCTACAGGCAGAGAGCGCCAAGCACTACAACATGTCTGGTGGTTTTTCTTTGTTTAGCTGTAGGGTTTTGTAAACAGAACTCTGTTTCAAAGAGTGCTCTGGCCGAAGCGACTCAGTCCGGTGAAATAACGGAGGTTGGTATTGATTCTTTTTCTGATGGGTTGAAACCATCAACACGGTGACAACCGGAACGGCACGAACCATGTTTCGTGATTTGTATCAAAATAGCCCTGAGATGCGTTTGTACGGAGACTTTATTTTGAGTCCTCGGAATTTTTTGTACTACAACAATTTTCCTGCTTCTCACCCAGGCGTGGTTGGCAGTTTTGCTCGGCACGATTATTCAGGACCTTTGGACCACACCTTTACCTGAGACTCGATCTGCGGCTTATTGTCCTAACGGCTACCAATGGGCAAGCTATCAATGCGAAAAACATTGGTTTGCGGACAATGATGTCTTTAATCAGCCAGGTTATTCCAACCAAGGCTTTATAACCGAGGGTCAGCTCGTGCGGCCTGCATACTCTTTTTAAGTGTTAAAAAGCTCTGAAAGACATCCTCACAGTGGTTTTCAGGGGGTCGCCTCAACTGCTCTATTGCTAAACAGTTGATTTCTTTAGCTTCCTATATTGACAGTCTGCCAACCATTCCATATAACAACACTTCGTCTTTTTGCGGGGGCGTAGTTAAGTTGGTTATAACGCTAGCCTGTCACGCTAGAGGCCGCGGGTTCGAGTCCCGTCGCTCCCGCCACTTCTAAAGCACTAGAACACTACAGTTTTAGACAATCCTGAGCCGGCTTGTGTGGGGTTTGTATGGGCTGACGCGGGAAAATATTTCTAGACTCCTCCTTTTTGGGAAAGATAGATTAGTTGGCGTACCAAAAATGTCATTCCCAGCCCGAAGGGCTGTGGGAATCTGCTTTTATGCTCATGTATTTTGTACAGATGACTATAGAAGTTACAGCGCCTTGACTTAAGTATTTGGAATATATGATTATTTTTTTCATATACATATAGTAGGAACCGGTCTTGAAGTTATATTTTTGCTCTGAGCAATCAAGCTCAGAAATAGATGAGGATTAATGAATGAAATATGCATTTCTTATCATGGGCTTTTTGGTTTTATCGACAAGTGCTCTATCTCAAGACACAAAAGAAATCTCGAAATCAAACGGCCAGCAGGACAGCAAGCCCTCTACCGATGACGAAGAGTTAAGCAAGAAGATCAAAGCAGCCTTAGTGGATATATTTGAGGACCCGAAAAACCCTGCATCCGACCCCAAAGGTGTATTTAAGTTCTATTTTAAATTTTTAGAGCGCAAGCAGGGCCTCTTAGATAAAATCATAGTCGAGCGAGACCCACTGAAAGTTGATGACCTTAAATACGACATAGAAGATTTGGACGAAGCATGGAATACAAGAGAAGATGGCCCTCAAATCCAAATGGACTACATTGTCTTGATTTCAAATATCAATACTTATTTAAATAGTGAAGAAAATACAGACCGTCTTGCAGAAGAATTTCCCAAAAAATGGAAGGCTCTGAACGATAAGCTAAATGAACTTCAAGTCAAGTTTAAGGAAGCTAAGTCTGTAGATCAACGTGTTGCCTACGGAAAAAAAATCCGTCATTTGAGAGCTGTTTTTGTAAGGGCACATATTGGCTCAGTGCTAGATTAATCAGCTTCTTCATAGATATTGTATTTTTTTTGAAAGCGCAATGGACCCCTGTTTAGGCTAAGCGGTTTAAGTTAGCTTTGTAGTACTTTAGGCGGACTCATCATTGCAATT
>JALZUO010000136.1 GCA_023301565.1 Oligoflexales bacterium | reverse complement strand
AATTCTAAGAGGCTAGTATTCAACCACACCTAAACTTTCATTTCTTGAACATTATTAAAGCGCTAACCGTCTTTCTAATTTTCTTCATCACATGTACAAATCAACTCTGTGGTCAGGGAGATACGCATTCTCATAATACTGCTTTCACATTAGAAGAGTTGAAAACATATGCAAGCGATGAATCCTATGTATTGTATCCGTATTATAAAGGGAAAAAATTTCACTACTCTGAATACTTAAAAGAGCCAGTATTTGAAATAAATGGCGATATGCATAATTATGACTTTTGCCTTAAATTAATTGCTACACTAGGGCCTTTTCAAAAACTAGAAAACAACCCAACGATAGCTATACACTTTTTCAATCAAGAGATAGATGATTTTCAAGAAATACTTTTTCTCTCAGCAATCGAAAAATATTACCCATCGCAATATATAGAATATCTTCTTAGTCGCGCAAGTAAATTGTTTCAAGGCGACAAACTTAAAGATTTAGAAAGGCTAAACATTGATAATAAGAAAATCGAAGAACTTATAAATACTCCTTTAGTAGCATTAAATGCGAAAAAGAAAATTGATAAAGCAACTCCTACTCAAGAATCCAAATTTTACTATGAAGGGCATCAAATATTTCCAAGTATTTACTTATTCAAAAGTGTACTTCCACCAAATAAATTTGCTACTTGTTGTGATAACTTTAGTTCTTTTATCGACTGTATTTATGAATCAAAAGTACATCCTCTGAGTCTAGCTTCTGCACTGTTGAGATTACCTCCTTACCTACCGCAGTTGGAAGAAAACCCAACAAAAGAAAAAATCAAATCCATCTCTAATAATATATTCAGGAATGCTAGTCAGGAAATCTTACAGGAATGTTTAGAAAACTGTGTAAAAGAGCTTTGCATTACTGATAAAAACCAGTGTAATGAAAGAGAAATATGTATAAGCTATATTACAGGAGTGTCTAGTTCAAATTCCTTTAAATCAAAAAAAATAGAACAAGAATCAGATTGTATAGAATGCCCTTCAAACATTAATATAACTGACAAAGGAGTTCAATTCAATCTCAACTTTGGTACCATTCCGCAATTGTCAAACTCAAAACCTGACATCCAAAATCCTAATTCTTACCCCAATTTTCCCTGGACTGCTTATATCCATATAAGGGAAAGCAGCTTTGAATATCCCGTATTCAGAAACCAACCTGTATTTATTTCGGCATCGAAAATCAATCAATTACTTGAACAAGTTTCCACAGAACTAGGAGATGAAGCTTGTTTTGAGCTTCGGCCTCCATCTGTGTACGCAAAAAATAAAAATTGCATAAAACAACAATGCATCTCATTTGATTGCCCAAGTATTTCACTTAGTAAGCAAAATGGCACGACAGCGCTCAGCGTAAGAAATTATGAGCCATTGATATGGGGAGAAAGCACTTTTGAAATTGACTGGAATAATCAAAGATATGAGATTGATAGAGATATTAGAATAGAAATGCCCATCAATGATTTAAGGGAAAGTACAGTACAGTTCCACAGAACAAACAATTGTGGTGAGCGAATTGCAAACTTTGGATGTAATATTGGTTTGGATTTAATCTCTCCTTTTTCTGAATGTGACCGAGGTCAACCCATGGACATAACTAATATTGCTAGTGAAAAAATAGACGATAGCTACAATGTATCTTTCACTCTTGAGAATATTCGTACGGACAGTTTTGATATACAAATCGTCAATTCAGAAATAGAAGACTACTCTCCCACACTTATACCGATTGTTGAATGTAAGGGACAAAATTGCTTTTTTCAAACTGAATTTGGGTTTGGTAACTGGTGCTTTACAATTACGGAAACGCGCGCAGACAATAAAACTTGCCCACCTATCGAAATTTGTAAACACATTGAAATCAAAAATGAAAATTGCAGCTTAAAGGATAATTTATCAATTGAACTCTCCCTACTCGAAAGTTTCGAAAATTGCAATGGAGTTGCTACAATTCATATCAACCAAGGTCTAGAAGAATTTGTTTTTGTCGATTGGGGTACTGGCGTAGGCCCTGTCCCTATTTTAGAAAGACATGACTTGAGCCCTGGTTCGTATAGAATTGGCGTATACCTTGAAGAAAATAACAACTATTGCTTAGTGAAAACAATTGATTTTGACATTGACGCAGATTGTAGTCTTGACCTTACAAAACTTCTACATCCTAGTAAAAAATCAAGCATTGTTGAACCTTATACCGAATTCTACGGAAAGAAGGATTACACCTATAAATGGAATACAGGTGCTAAAACGCCTGTTAATGGATGGTTATCAAATCGTGGAAGCTATCGCCTAACTGTAACAGATGCCAAAGGATGTTCTGCTATTGCCGCAAAGAAAAAAGACTTAGGCCCAATCATGCCGATCATTAATAATATTGAAATAAGCGAAATTAATTACAAAACAGGTGAAGCAAAGTTGCGCATAGATTGTTCATTGCCATCTACGCTAACTTTTCAAGATGGAAGCTTGTATGATTATGCTCTAGAATACAACATCTCTAATGAGTTTGACAGATTTCATTCAAGTTTCCTACCATTGCGCAAACTTGAAAACAGTATGGAAATAAGGATAGGTAGATCGTTTAGCAATGGAGTCTTTAAAATAACTCCCTTTGTAACCAAAAAAAAATTAAGAGAGAGGCATGTAGGGGCTTCAAGAATTATTTGTATTCCAGATTTTGAACAGTTGTATGAATTTCAAAAAACAAACATAAGGATAGCAAAAGAAAATGACCCAAACTGCACATGGCAGTCACATTCTTTAGTTGGATTTTGTGGCGGTCAAGATAGTTGCAAAATCATCTCCACGTCACTTGGTGTCTTAAAAGTGCCCTTCGGAAGTTTTAACATTCCACTAGGCCAAGTAAACACTTCTTTTTTCGCAGAAATTCAACCTGTATTGGAGGGAAGTTTGGCATTTAATCCAAGCAGTGGAATAACAACTGGCTTAGCCCCTGCCTCTACTTTTTCTCCTATTGCACATCTTGGCAATAACAACTGGTCAGATGGTCAAGGATGCAATTGTTTTGATTTTGAGATAGACTTTAAAAGCACGGCAGTCAGCAATCAAACCATTGAAATACGAAATCATCCTGACAATCCTAGTGGCGTGCATCTTACACAAACAGACAAACACGCAGCGACCCTTTGTGTAGAAGAAAGTGGCACGTATTGCATATCCATCATCGATCAAAATGGATGCATCGTTGATTATTGTAGAGAGATAAACATAAGAGAAATAGAGGTTGCCACCTTAAACACTAGAGCTAACACTAAATACATTGGTTATCCTAAACGAATTGGTAATGGTGAAGTACTCATAATCTTGGATGATAGCACACCTGCGCCTGTTTATTGGAAACATATATTCGCAAATAAAATTGTAGAAAAAAGCGACACCAAATTACATCTAAATCATTTATATCCAGGAAAATATGAAGTAGAAGTTACAGACGCCACAGGCTGCTCACGAAAAATTCCCTTTCAAATAAATGATTGTTATGGCTCTTCTAATAAGTCCGGCGAACAAATTGCAGAGTGGAATCTAAATTCCTCTGGGCAAGTCTTATTTGGCACGAACCTCCTTTCTCTTAATAATCAGAATCAAATTGGCACAAATCTATTGAGAGATGTCAATACTTGGACCTTGCCAGATGGCACAAAAATCGAAGGTCTTGCCAGCATAGTTCCTATTGAAACTGGATATTATCGACTAAAAATACCATCTTTATGTGGTGGCTGGAACAATGTAATTAGAGGATATATAAACCCAGAGGATGCATTCCCTGACAAAATAGATGTATCTGTTGACAACACCAGCAACAGCAAACCGAAATTATGTGTTGACCTTAAAACTATAAAATACCTACTCAACCTCCTCCCTGATGACTACTCTTTTGTGTCCGTAGAAGTCCATTTAGACAATACTGATAACCCTCGAATTCTATATAGCAAAAGTTTTTCTAGGGAAAACATTTATAGTCTTCTTGATGATAAGTTTTGTGCAACAATAGAAAAAGGAGATCATGCACCTTACCATATTACTATCGAATTGGAGTGGCAAAGAAATAAGCATACGGAACGCCAATCTGCTGCAATCAGCTTACAGGCTTCGTAATAGAAACAAGGTCTGCCATTCGCGGAACCGAAAGGTGGAGCCCGTAAAGGACAAGAGGTGGTAGCGGTATGGGATGTGCGAGGCTGTAGAGAAAAGGCATGCCTTTTCTCTTGCGCGTTGGCATCACATAATAGCGGACGACTCGGTGCCGTCCCGATGTAGGCTTCACCGGAATCGGGATCGGGATGG
>JALZUO010000135.1 GCA_023301565.1 Oligoflexales bacterium | reverse complement strand
AATCCTCGAGCGCGTATCCTTAAGAGTCGACTTCCAGGCCGGATCTTCTACAGCAGAGGCTAAAGACTGCAAATAGGTAGACGATCTAGTGAACATCCCCATAAGGTCTCCTTGCCCAAACTTTTCTGAACATACGAGAGATACGAGTTTTTCCCAGGTCCAATCTCTGCGGTGCCAGCTATCAAGGGCAAAGCCAGCAAGGGGGTTGAATTCTTTGAGCTGAAAGTGTCGCCTTCTTCCCCACGGTGGATCGTAAAGTTCAGGGAACAGCTCAAGTGGGTAGTAAGACTCAAGCGAATCTTCGAGCGTCTCCAGATCAAACGGGAACTGGTATCTTTGCGGAGCCTGTACGGCTTTAAACCGAGCCGTAGCTAAGCAAGCAATCAGCTGCAACACATTGTCGAGATTATCAGCTTGGATTTGACCATCACAAAGGATTCTTGCCAAAACAAGCCCGCCGTTTTGTGGAAAGAACCGTGCAAGCTCGCCATATTTTGTGAGCTTGTCGTCTTCGCCAACGGCCCTGATTCTATACAAATGATGTTGAAGAAGCCCGGCGTCTTGTTTTTGAACCTGCTTTTGCAGCTTGTGGCACTTCACCATGTTCTTGCAGCTATAGCAGGGGCTTTTCTCTTCTAAGCTATGTTCGGCAAAAGCTTGCGCCGGCGAACTGCAAGGAAGCGAATCAGTCCTAAGGTATTTCTTCACTCGTGTTGGGTGGATCAGCTCTACGCGCCCGCCGTTTGAGTCCCGCCGCAGATAGGTAGAGAAGCTGTTTTCATAGAAAAACTCCATCTCCTGCAGATCGAAGCCTCTGCTCAAAAGACCCAAAAAGGTAGTCGGGTCGTTACGGACATTAGTAAAGCAATCTTCGCGTTTGGAGTGTCCAAACTTTTGAAAAGCTTCCAAATCAGGCCACAAGCAAAAACCCACCGCATCTGATCCCCGGCGTCCAGCACGTCCGAGCATTTGCAAAACTTCGCTCTCTGGGTAAACTTCCATTCCATTTTGCCCCGGCCTCTGGCCGTCACAAATCATCGCAGACCTAACTGCAAAGTTAATCCCAAGGCTAAGACCCATGGTTGCGCTGCAAAAACGCAGGAGGCCTTTTTTTAATAGAAGCTCAATAGCATAGCGCACTGTAGGCGGCAGGCCAGAGTGGTGATAAGCCACCCCAAATAGCCGAATGTTTTGCAGTAGCTGCTTTGGAGCAAGGCTTTCAAAAGGACGCTGCTGTTCTAGCTCGGCCAGGGTTTCTTTGATTTGCTTTTGCCGCTCTGACTTCATTGGCCCTAGTTGACGCGATAAAAGCTTATACATGTTTTCACAGTCAGCGCGTTTTCCGCAGTAGGCCAAAGTAGGGGTTAACCCTAACTCGGCTGCGCCCGCCATTCTTTGCGCAAAAAGCTTATAGTCTGCATCTGGTTTTGGCGTCCATTTAGCGCGTTTATTCTTTGCGGTGACTCGTTCGGAAAAAGTAGAGGCGTCATACCAGTTGTCGTGGTGCCAAATCAAGTTTTCTAAAGGTACAGGGCGCTCGTATGTTGCAACAAGTTTACAGGCATGTTCGGACTCGCGGATTTTACAGATCCACCCTTTGAACTGCTCTGCGTTTTTTACCGAAGCCGACAGCAACAGTAGCTGACAGTTTTTTGGGGTTAAAATGATGGCTTCTTCCCAGGAGGTGCCTCTGCCAGGGTCTTGAATATAGTGGTATTCATCAAATACTACCATGGTGCGGCCTAAATCTGGGTCCACGCCAAGCAGAGAGTTGCGGTAGCACTCAAGGGTTGCAACCACGATCGGAGCGTTTAGGTTTTCTTTTACGTCTCCAGTAGCAATCCCGACATTTTCGCTACCAAACTTTGCCGAAAGCTCCCGGTATTTGTCATTAGACAAAGATTTAACGGGGGTCGTGTAGGCTACGCGAAACTTTGGGTTTTTAAGGTGACGTTTGAAGAAAAGCTCAACAGCCCTTGTTTTCCCTGCAGAAGTAGGCGCATCTACTACAATGCTGAGCCCTGCCTCTAGGCTATCTAAAACATCTCGTTGCCAGTCGTCTAGTTTATCGTCTGGAGCTAGCGGAAGGTTGCGAAGCTCTTCGGACTTTCTCTTCCAACTTTGTAGGATAGTGTCTGTCGCTTGCTTGTGTTCGTCCGTTCGTTCGACCTTGATACGGTGAACCTTTTTAGGGGCACCTTTGCCAAAGTATTTAGAGTTTGGCTTTGGGCCGCGTTTTCGGCTGTCTCCACTTTTGGTCGAAGAACTTCCTGACGAAGAAGAGCTGGACGACGAGGTCTCTGATGAGTGTGAAGGGTGTTTTGCTCCGCTGCCTTTGTTTTTAGACTTTGGCTTGCGCCTGCTTTTGCTTCGTTTTTTTTGCATATTCTCTCATAAATCGAGTGATTTTAAATACTTTGCTCGACCTAGGATAGCAATTATACAGGTCGAATACACGAGCTTTCTAGTAGGGCGCTTACTTTAAGTTCCAGCTCTTCTATGGTCCCGTTATTCCACAGGACCCTGTCAGCTAGCTTTAGCTTTTCCGACTGCTTCATCTGGGCTGTAAGCCTCCTAGAGGCGGTTTCGATAGAAATTTGATCACGTTCTACAATCGATCCGATTCTGAGCGCATCGTCTCGAGCAACTACCCAGACCTCTCCAAAGGCCTTTGCTGTGTCCGCCTCAAACAGCAAAGCTGCATCGTAAAACCACCTTTGCTCTCGGGAGAAACCCTGTGTTTTTTCAATCAGAAGGTTATGTATACGCGGGTGGATGATGCTTTCTAGTTTTTTGCGCTCATCCGGGTTCTTGTAAATGTGGTTGCCGAGTTTTTTGCGGTCGAGTTTTTCATCGTTTAAATCTCCGGTAAAAAAATTGTCACCAAAAACACGTCGAACCTCTGCAAGGCCATCGGAGCCAGGTTCTATGGCCTTGCGGGCATAGGCGTCTGCATCACCGACAAAAAAACCTCTACTGCGGAGTATGGCAGATACAGTGGACTTTCCCGAGCCTGTGCCTCCTGTGATTCCAATTCCGTTTTTCCAGTTTTTTTTCTCTGGCACGTTTATAACCCTCTGCTTTTTGTAGCTGCAACCCGCAGCTTAGACAGTCTATGCAGAACAGAAAAAAAGTAAAAGAGTAAAAATCTTGGGTTTAGTGTGTTCGGGTAAACTCGATGGCAGAAGAGAGAGCTGTACCGTTTAGCATCGGTGTGACGCCTATGCGGTTTTGTGGCTTTATTTTACTAGCACGAACCCATTGAAGGTCATCTGTATGTGCCGGGAGCTCAGCGGAGCTGTTGCCAGCAAAGGCTACAGCCTCTACGACACTTAGAGCCCAGCCAACCCCTAAGGTGGCAAGTCCAATGATTTCTTGCTGCCGGAGCCCACTTTCAAAGTCCATACTTTGTTGGTCAAACTCCGCAAGTGCTTCAGCAGAAGCCCCAGAAGTTTGCAGTGCCTGGCGCTCGGTGACGCTTTCTTCGTTGATCCATTTGGATCGTTTTTGAAACTGGATAAACCATAGTGCTCCTCCACCTACTTGGGCACCGGCAAACACCATGCCGAGCATGCTTTTATTGCGCGAAAACTGCGGTATGCCTAGTGGAAGGATCGAGGCAATGGGGTTTGGAGCTTTCTTTACGCTTTTCTTCGTTGGCACCTCGTCTTCGATGTCATCTTTGCCGTAGTCTTGGCCGATAATCACTGGCTGCTGGTATATTTGTGGTTGTTGATAAATCTGCGGCGGCTGGTAGACCTGCGGCGCCTGATATACTTGCGGAGATTGGTAGATGGTTTGCGGTGGTTGTGTAGTAGGTGGGACGTATACGCCACCTCTCACCTCACCGCTTGCTTGTCCCCTTTGGTGGACTCCTGCTTGAGTTCTTGGGTTGAAACTGCCAGGGGCACGGTTTGCTTGAACGGGAGCCTGTCGTATGGCTGGGCTGTATGGGCGCGGTGTATTGCTCGCCTCTTTATCTATCTCAAACTCTAAGGCAAGGTCCCGGCCAGCAAGTTCTGCGTCTGCTTTGCTAGGGCGGCTCCTGGATGTGTTCTGTTTGGTGCTAGCCCTGCGTTTGCTTCGAGATCTAGATGCCACCTGTGCTTTTGGTTTTTTTCGGCGCAGTATTTTTTTAGGAACCTTATTTAAACTCACCTTTAGATCATTTTGCTTTTTACCTTGAGCCTTTATGCGGTATTTCTTGGTTTTATAGCCTTTGGCAAACAGCTCGATTTCGGACTCTCCAGGATCAATATCAATGGCTTTTCCAGTTGTTCCAGCAAAGATACCTTCGATAAAAACCTGTGCCGGCACGTTTGAAATAATAAGGATTGTTGTCGTTTTTGCCAAAGACTTTGGGTTCACCGGTCTTTTTACTTTTCTTTTGGCTCTTTTTGATACTGCAAATGATTTTACTCTATTAAAAAAAGGAATCACGCTAGGGTCTAACACCTCTTTGTTTGTTATTTTTAGTCTGGGGTTTAACCTGGAGCCTTGTGCAAAAAGTTTTTTTGCTGTTTCAGCTCGGCCAAGAATGTAAGCACAAACGCCGGTGAGCTTGTATATTTCTGATTTTGTTACGGCTGTCTTAGCTTTTTTTACTGCGACAGAACCGTTTAACAAGCATTTTTTAAACTGCCCGCTATCGTGTGCTTTTTTGGTCGCCGACCAGCTAGCAGCAGATGCTTGGCTTTGAAGCAAAGCGCTAAAAGCTAGAAAGGTTGAAATGTAAAAAAGTCTATGCATTTATTAATGACTCACAAAGTAAGTGATGTTTTTTGCGCCCCCTGGGCCAGGAAGAGATACTTCCCTGGTTTTTCGTTTGCCGTTCCAGTTTGTTTCTATGCGGTACTTGCCTGATGGAAGTTCCAATGATTTCTTTCCTTGTTTCATGGTCAAAGTCTTGCTTTTGCCTTTGGCGTTTAGCGGCTTTACGTAAACCTTCAGAGGAAGCTGGTTGGTCTCAATAATAAGTGAATAAAGAGCTTGAAAGCTGACATCTTTATCGTTTTTACCCGTTAGTTTTGGTGCCTGCTCTGTTAGACGTATTAAAGGAAGAAAAAGTTCTTTTCCGCCAGTTAGGTTGACGCTTTGCGTGTGGTCCTTGTAACCCTCTCTAGTTAAACGGATTTCATGTTTGCCTGCAGTGAGCGAAACCCACTTGGACGAGGAGGTTAGGTCCACGGTGGTTCCATACTGCTTGCCGTCTATGTAAACTCTTGCCGCTGGGCTTGAGCGTACTTTTAGTTTGCCGTTTTGCGCTGTTTTTGGAGATTTTTCTGTAGTCAACCCTTTTGTCTCTTGAGCAACTACTTCGGCACGCCGTGGGGTGGTTGTTTGCGTGGCTGGTTTTTTAGGTGCCTGGACTTGGTTTGATTTTTTCCACACTGACGGCTTCACACCCACGACAGACCCTGGTTGCCTCGGCGTAGATGGCCGGGTAATTGCCGGCTGCGGAGTTTGCGGAAAGGTCTGCTTTGGCACACTTTGTTGGGTTGCCTGCTGTTGCAGCGTGGTATTTGGTTGATTTGCTGGAGCCTTAGCTGGAGGTTTGGGATTCAATATCGCCGGTGGCTTGTTAAAAACTGTTTGACTGTTTTGGTAGCGCTGCTCGGCATTTTCTTTTTTAATCCTGCTATCCATTTTCAGTAGTTCGTAAAAACCAAACCCAAGGCAGATAAATACGACGATAGCGATCGCTCCGTTCCATAAAGCACTAGCATCGGCGATATTTTCAGTTCTGCGGTATGCCTGTGCCTCCATGGCTCTCTTATAGGCTTTCATCCTCTGCTTGCGTGCGAGGATTGCGCGTTTTTGCATTTCTATTTGGTAGGCTTTGCGCTGCATAGCTTCTCGCTGCGCAGATTCTCTTTGCACAGCATTGCTTTGATGCACAGTGTTGCCGCGTGGAGGGTGGTGGATGGAGCCCGACTGCACGGCCTTGTGGTAGCGAGTTGAGGGCTCACCAGGGTTACTTATCGCATGTTTGCGGCTAGGAGATCGGTTCGAAGTACGGCTAGGGTTATGGCTAGAACCGTTGGCCTGAGAAACCTCTTTTTGCCGGACCATTTGTGCTTTTGACCGTATGTACTCTGTTTTTAAATGGTTGGTTTGCGGCCGAGCTCTAGCTGCTTGCGACTTCATTGCTAGCTCGGATTCGACCGCTCTAAGCCTTGCCTCAAAGCTGACCCTGTCCTTGAAGTATCTTTCAAGCTCTACGTGAGACTCAACAAACCCTAAGCGTGCAAGAAAGTGTTCTATTTGCTGCGCAACAAAGCTCACCTCTTCGGGCCGGTCTTCTTTGCTCGTAGCCATGCAGTCACAGATGAGGTCGTTGAGCTCTTCATGCATGTTTGGGCGCAAGTATTTAGGCTCAACAAAATCACCGTGCCGGATCTTTTTTGTTAGCTCACTTGTGGTGTTTGCGCTAAACGGAAGTCTTCCGGTTAGGATCTCATAGAACACAATGCCAAGACTGTAAGTATCGGTGCGGATATCTAGGTTGCCTGAGACCACTTGTTCTGGTGACATGTAGCTGGGTGAACCCATAAAGGTTCCGGTTTGCGTCACGGAGTGGTCTCGCATGTCTTTGGAAATGCCAAAGTCCATGAGCTTCACCTTGCCCTTTTCTGTGAGCATAATGTTTTCTGGCTTGATGTCGCGATGGATCACACCGCGTTCGTGAGCTGCAGACAGCGCTTTTGCTGTTTCCCGCACAATAGCTGCGGCAATAATCGAATGCAAAGAGCCGCTAGTAAACTTTTGAATGTATTCGCTCAGGCTATTGCCGTGAATGATTTCTGTGACGATCCAAAGTTTTTTTGAGGCTACGCCAGAAAAGTCATAAATCTTTAAAATGTTTGGATGGTTTAGCGAAGAAATGGTTTTTGCTTCTTGATGAAAGCGGTGCCTAATCTCATCATTTTTTTCCATGTGTGAATGCAAAACCTTTACCGCAACCTTGCGATCTAGTTTTCGGTCAAGCGCCATATACACCGTAGCCATCCCGCCTTCACCCAGACGAGATTGCAACTCATAACGGCCGCCTAAAATTACTTTTGCATCCAATTGAATAAGCCCCAAACTGAACACGTGTATGCCTTTGTGCAAACACCTGTGATCACTATCTTTTCGGCAGAAACTATGGCTTGGCTTAGCAAGAATACATACTCTAAACAAAGGCTAAAGCCCCAAGATAATTGGGGCTTTGAAAGTGTAGGTAAATTCTGCAGTCTAAGTGTCTACTTAGTATGAGGCCCAGCTAGGGTTTTCAATGTATTCTTTGAGGCTTCGCAGGTACTTGGCGCCACCCTCTCCGTCCACAACCCTATGATCAAAGGTAAGAGAAACCATCATTTTTTTTCTGTTTGTTGGGACTTCTGCAACCATTTCTAAGCGATCGACGATTGCGCCTACGCCCATGATGGCTACTTGCGGTTGGTTAATGATTGGGTTGGACGTCAAGCTTCCATATAGACCTGGGTTTGTGATGGAAAAGGTTCCACCTTTGACATCACTTGGGTCAAGTTTTTTTCCGCGTGCCCTGGTGACCAAATCCTGGATTCCAGAACAAACATCCAAAAAGTTTTTAGTTTGGCACTCTTTTAGAACAGGGACAATCAGCCCATTGTCTAAGGCTACGGCCATCCCGATATTAATCGAATCTTTGAAAAGAATATCGCCGCCATCGACAGAGACATTTACGATTGGATGATCCTTTATAGCTTGAATGGCAGCATAGGTTAGGTAGTGAGTAAATGTTGGTTTGAACCCATGTTTTTTTGTGAAATCTGCTTTTGCCGCAACTCTGTGATCCCAAATTGGGGTGAAGTCGAACTCGAAGGTCGTAGTGACGTGCGGCGACACGCGAATCGAACGGATCATATGTTCTGCAATCAGGCCGCGCATTTTGGACATCTTCTCTCGCCTAACCACGACTCCTTCAAGGGTTTCTTGTTCGCCTTTTGACCCGGTTTCGTTGGCTTCTGTTTTGGTCTCTAGGTGAAAAAGCTGATCTGTTGGCTGCGGCGAGCCGCTTGCCTGGCCGCCACCGGCCGCATGCACACCACCGGTTTCTGACATGTAGTGATACAGGTCTTCTTTGGTGACTTTTTGCCCGATGCCAGTGCCTGGTACAAGTTCAAGGGGAATCCCGTATTCGACTGCAAGTTTGCGCACTACTGGCGTCGACTTTGCGTTGCCTCCAAATGCACTTGCACCAGAGGCTTGGCCAGATAGGCTCGGCCTCTTTGAACTTTTGCGTGGTTTCGATTGCTTTGCTTCGCTTTTAGGTGCAGCTTTTTTTATGGGTTCTGCAATGTCATCTACTGGCGTATCAACGCTTACAGTGATCTCTGCGATCGAGGAATGTACGTGGATGGTTTCGTTTGGCTGGGCCAAAAACTTTTTAACCGTTCCTTCATAAGGGCTAGGTATTTCCGTGTCTACTTTATCGGTAGAAACCTCGACCAAAGGCTCGTCGACCTTGACCGTGTCACCTTCTTTTTTGAGCCATTTTACAAGTGTCGCCTCGTCGATGCCCTCTCCCATGAGCGGCATACGAAACGGAGCTGTTTTAGTTGATTCAGTCATTTACGAATTTCCCTGTTCGAACTATCTAAAGCGTTTACATATGAATTGCGCCACCGACTGCGGCATGTGCAGCTTCCATCACAGTTTCTGAAAGCGTAGGATGCGGGTGAATAGTGTGCCCGATCTCATCTACGGTGGTCTCTAAAACTTTCCCAAGAGCAAACTCAGCTATGAGCTCTGTAGCTCTAGCGTTGATGATGTGCACGCCTAGAATCTCACGGTGAGTAGGCTCAAACAAGATTTTAATAAACCCTTGTGTGGCACCTTCTATTTTTGCTTTTGCCATAGGAGCAAAAGGAAACTTAGCGCTTTCATATTCAATGCCAAGCTCTTTTAGCTTTTCTTCTGTCTTTCCAATGCTTGCAATTTCTGGATACGTATAAACCGCACTTGGGTTTGCATCGTAGTTGATTACCGGTGGGTTATGGCCTGCAATAACCTCTACTGCATGCATGGCTTCGGCGCTAGCAGTGTGAGCTAGAGCTGCCGTAGGGATCACATCGCCGATGGCATAAACGGTATCGCAAGCCGTGCGGTAGTGCTCGTCTACTTCGATAAAACCGCGTTCGTTTGCCCGAACACTTATATTTTCAAGTCCTATGCCCGAGGTTACAGGAGCTCTACCGACGGACATAAGGACAAGCTCAGCTTCGATAGGGTCTTTTCCTTCGATGTGAACTTTGACACCTTTGTCCTTGCCAGTTTTCTCAATTTTTTCAAGCTTAGCTCCAGTGAGCATCGTGACGTTTTGTTTTTTGACGTGTTTGATAAACTCTTTAACCGCTTCTGCATCTTCGTATGGGATGACTTGCGGAGCCATCTCAACGACCGTTACTTTGCAGCCAAACCTACCGAAACAAGACGCAAACTCCATCCCGACGATGCCGCCACCTACGATCACCATTGATTCTGGTACACGGTCTATCCCCAAGATGGTGTCAGATGTATGGATATGCTTGCCATCTGAAGGTGCAAACGGAAGCTCGCGTACGATGCTTCCAGTAGCTATCAAGGTATTTTTTGTTTTTAAGGTTTTAGTTTCTCCGCCGTTTAGCTTTATTTCTACTGCATTTTTACTGCGGATAGTCCCGTAGCCGTGGTAGTGGTCAATCTTGTTCTTTTTCATCAGGAACAAAAGGCCTTTGCGTTGCTGGCCGACAATCGCATCTTTACGTTCTTGGATGACGTCCCATTTGAACTTGGGGGACTTTCCTATATCAAAGCCTAATTTTTCTAAGCCCGAAAGTTTATCAAATGTTTTAGCCGACTCGAGTAGAGCCTTGGTTGGTATACAACCGACGTTTAGGCAAGTCCCACCGAGGTGTTCGCGCTTTTCAACAATAGCTACTTTTAACCCAAGCTGTGCTGCCCTGATGGCACCAACTTCACCGCCTGGTCCAGATCCAATCACCACTAAGTCATACTGGTCATATAGTGGCCCGCTGCCGCCGTTGATTGCCATAAGCTCAAGTCTCCCAAGATACCGTTCGTAAAGAACAAGTTTTAACATGGTTTTGTCCTGTGTTTCTAGCCAGATAGTTAGAAAGGTTGAATTCTTGTTGGTTCTTTTCTGTGCAATGGAGACTTAGGTTTTTTCTTTAAAGATTTCAGACAGTTAAGTTATGAGCTCAGATTTATGCCCACAGCTCTCGATAAGACGTTATATGGCAGCTGTTTACAGAAAAGAGCCAGCAGGTTTTAAGGGCATAGTGTTATCATTAAAAAGCACTAGAGCCAGCTAAATTTAGGAGGGATATTTATGAGCTCAAAAAAAGAAGAGAAGAGCAATGTTATTAAGCTTAGATTCCCGAAAAAAACCGACAAAGACGTCATAAAACTTTGTCATCTTTCTGATGATCTTGATGCAGTCGTAAAACATTATATTCTTGAAGAAAACGTAGACATCAAAGATCTAGTGGCAGTTTTCTCTCACCGCCTTGGCTCCATTCTCAACCAAGTTGAGAAAAACGAAGATCTTTGGGAAGTCTGTGAACGTGTCCTATTACGCCAGGCTAAGATCAATGCGGAAAAAGAAATCTCCTAAAGCAGTTTCGTGCAAACCGCCCGTTTATGGTTGTTGTTTCTGATACACTGTCTGGAAGTATCTTGTTTCAAGGCGTAATTGCTAGGCCGTAGCTTGTAATAGTTAATAGTGACCTTAGAACGATAGAGCAGGACTTTTTTAGGAAGGCCTGCTTTTTTTACTATGCTTCTACAAAGCAACAAATCTAGGAGTTATTGATAAAGTCTATATAGATTTCGACTAGTTTTTCTGGCTTTATGTTGAGGCTGTCTGCGCCTTTACAGAAACGATCTATTAGTCCAAACTTAGTGTTCGACTGATAGTTTCCAAAAAACACAGCTCCAATCCAGAAGATATTTGTTTTTGAACCTTCTTTTCGCTCCCACATGTGTTTAGCAGCAAAAAAGTCTGCAATTTTCACGTTATCAATCGTGTGGGGGATAGTGGGGTGTGGGAATTTTTCTTTGGTTATACTGATTAGCTTATCTATAGACTGGTGTAGTCTAGAGCCGCTAAGCTTGACTTCGGAGGTAGCAAGGAAACCCTGCTCGAAGTGTTTGTCAGCTTTCCACGGCTTCTTTATAGCGTAGTTTTGTAGGGCTGTTTCAGGCGATACATTTAAACCGTTTTTCTGCAGAACTTTTGTGGCAAAATCCAAGTGTGCTGCGTTGCCTCTCAGTCTGCCCGAACAGTTGTTTACTTCTTGGACGTAGGTTTTACCGTCGAGGCTGCCTAAATAAAACTCTCCAGCAGCCAGGAAGTGGTCGTCGTTGAATAACTTCTTGTATTTGGTGATTAAAGATCCGTGCGATACATAAAGGTGGTCTTGTGCAGTTACTTCAATCTCTACAAATGGAGCAAACAAAACCCCTTTTTCTCCAATAAGGTAAAGGTAGCGACCTTTTTTTGTTGGAGTGCTCTTTTTATTTAGTAGTTGGCCGGCGCTCTCTTTTTCTTTCTTTTTTTTAGGGTTGGATTCAACGCTTAAATGCAGCCGCTCTGGAATTTCAATATTTGTAAAAAAGCTACCGCATGGTTTCTTTTTAGGCGTATTTGAAGCGTGTAGATCAGCGCATAGAAACAAGAAGATGAGTAAGTTTAGTTTCATGCTTTTTTTACCTTCTGTCTGTGTGCTTTTTAGTCCCATTTGGTAAAGTGTGTTTAGCCAAATGGGTTTAGCACTAGCATCGGTGAGCAAGTATAAAAGTCTTTTATAGAAAGCGTCTAAGGTAGGGGGGGATTTCGCTAGGTGTTTGGGTGGGTTAGCATTAAATCCAAGGTGTTTGTGCTTAAGAATCAAACTCCAATTCAGACCAAGCCCTTTAAGGGTACAAAAAAGACGTCATTGAATGCCTGTTCACTATGGTTTAAGCTAGTCGCAAAACTGGGTCAGCGTTGTAAAATTGTTTTTTCAAAATATGTTTGGGGTTTTCTGGTGAAATTTAGTTTGCTAGCAGCTGTTAAATTTTTTCTGTTAGTGCAAGCTTTTAGTGGCAGCGGCATGCAAACAGGGCATTTGAACCTGGGTCTAACTAGCTTACACGGGCATGCGTACCAAGACGCACCGCTTGAAAGCAAAACAACGAGAGCTCACCTTCTCGAACACTCGCTGCGGACCGTTTACTTCAAACACACGCCGCCTCCGGCTGATATAGGTCTAAAAGATCTTAGTCGGCTATTCGTTTTGCAAAAAATGCACCTTGATGAGTTTAAAACCCTGCAAGAAGTCTATGCAGGAAACCAGCGCTACATAGCCTTGGCCACACGTGATTCTGACGGGGACGGTGTCTTAGACTATAGCGTCTCTGTTGGAGAAGAAGATGACCTCTATGCAGGTAAATTCCGCGAGCTAGATACAGACGTAGACGGTGACGGTATAGATAACCTGTATGATCGCGCCCCTTATAACCCCGAAATAGGTGGTAGCGACACAAACTCTAACGGGATTCCTGACGTGCATGGGGTAGACTATATGCACCCTATGTTGAGATTTTCGGTAAGCCCACAGCACAGCAAAATACAAGAACTCTTTTTTAGGCAATACAAGGTTGCTTTGATCGAAAAAGATCTTTCATTTTCGTCCGTCCAAATGGAGGCCATAGAAGATTTTTTTTCCCGGGGAGTTGGGGCGGTGCTGACTAGTCGGCACAAGGAAACAAAAAAAAATAAAAATTATTTCCGTGCTATTACCTCTGAAAGGTTTGTTTTTGCAGACCCAGAGTTAAATGATGGTACCTATGCTGCGGTCCTTCCCGAAAGCCAAACATTTATTCTTTTCGGTAACGCTGCAAAGATTGGGCCCATGCTTCAGCTTGGGCTGGTCGTGCACGAACTAGCACATGGCTTTCATTACCTAGAAGATTTTGAGTTTTTGAGTGCTTCTAACAAGCTGGCTAGAGAGGGGCTAAGCTCAAACACCCGCGCAGATTCACCCTTTTTACGCCGCATGGCCAAAGATCACGGCTGGCAAGCCCGCGTGAGACCTGCTAGTCAACCCCATACCTATAAAACAACTTGGGTCGGAGCGCAGGAAACAGTTTGGCATTACCGTGGAGTAGCGCGTCAAAAATGGGTCGATAAAATAAACAAGATCCCTGCTTGTAGCGACCACAAATTTATCGAGCAAGATGCCAACCTGATTTTGGCACTTAAAAACTTTAGCATCATTGGCCACTACGCTCTGACCGATCCTTACGAGTACTACGCTGATGGATATATGGGCTATTTCCTTACAAAGTTAGAGCAGTATTTGGTGGGCCGTAAGAGCGTTTCAGCCGACGGAAAGAATACTTTAAGGCAAAAGATAAGATCTTTGATTAACCAGGAATGGCCGTGTTTTTTTTATTGGAACATTGAAGGCGACAAGCTTTGGCAGGAGTTCGCAGGTAAAACTCCTTTTAGCGAAAAAGACATGGAACACTTTGCCCGCTATTATTTTTCCGATCTTTACTTTTTACAGTAGGTTTTTTTAAAAATAAGTGGTGCGCGATAGAATATAAGACTTCTTTTCGGCTGACTATATTCACAAGCTACTTTTAAGTAGGGTTTTACTTTGGGCTCGACTTTGGACTCTACAGTCCTACAGCTTTTGCCCTGACTACATCTGCTACCGCTTTTTGGTTGAAATCAAGAAATCAAACTATTCCTCTATGCAACTCTACCGCGCAATATAGAAGATCGGGCCTTTGGGGGGCTGAAATGTAGGTGTCGCCAAAAACGGCGTGTTTACAGTGGTTTGTCTGGCTGTATTTGCGAGTTTTGTACAGCAGATAGCATGGCTTGGGTGAATTTCTTCCAAGCATACTTGCCAGGTTTAAGAGATGAGACAAAAAACCTTTGTTTAAACGGCTGTCCGGCAAAGTATTTTTCACGTTGAGAAAATTCTTTTTGGTTCAGCTTGTCTGTTTTGGTCAGTATTAGCCAGACATCTGCTGCATCGCGAAGGCTTTCTACAAAGTCAAAGTCTTCAGTGGAAAAGTCTCTACGGCAATCTTGTAGGTACAAGACGGCTGCCGGAAACTGGTGGCGAAAATAGGCCTGCATAAGCGGAGCCCATTTTCTTGCAGCTGTTTTACTAGCTTTATGAAAGCCAAAGCCCGGAAGGTCGACTAGCAGACCACCGTTTACTGGCATCTGATAAAAGTGGATCATCCGGGTACGCCCAGGGTCTTTGCTGGTACGTGCTAGCTTTGCATTACAAAGCGCATTGGTTAGAGATGATTTTCCTACATTTGATTTCCCTACCAATGGAAACTCGGCCCATGTGTGGGTTACCGGGAGCTGATCTTGCGCACCAACCGTAGAAAACACTCGGCCTTCTCTTTTTGGGATCGTTTCAAAAAGACCTTCTTGCTCATGCTCTTTGTTTTTATCTGGTTTGCGACTCATAAAGCTTCATTTTTTCTTTAAGTTTAGGCTACTTGGCAGGGCTACTGGCCGATTGCCGGGAGGTCCAGTTAGCTCGATTCTAGCTGGCTTCTAGCATGGAATAAGCCACTTCCAACACGATTCTAGCATTGACTGACGTATTATTGTGCACTGAGCTTGGCACAGCCGGTTAAGCCTCTTCCACCTCGGGCTTTGCCGCGGTAAGTTCTCTGGCATGGATACAAGCTACACACAAAAAATAAAGATGATGGACCCGGCCTTAGTCGATAAAATTGCTGCAGGTGAGGTTGTAAGAGGCCCCTTTAGCATCCTCAAAGAGCTGGTTGAAAACGCACTCGATGCCGGAGGTAGCTCGATTGAAGTCGAGCTTGAAGGTGGCGGGGTAGATAGCTTAATTGTCAGAGATAACGGGTCGGGAATCTCGAGAGAAGACCTTCCACTGGCCCTTACTCGCAGTGCTTCTAGTAAAATTCAAAAAGCTGCTGACCTTTTTGAGCTCTCTAGCTTTGGGTTTCGTGGAGAGGCCTTAGCTGCGATTTCAGCCGTCTCGAAAACACAGATATACTCCAAGGTGGCCGAGCAGGTTGGCGGCAAAGTGCAGCTAATGCCGCAAACAGATGGCTCCGCAAAGGTCTTGTGTCAAGATTGGAACAGTCCGCTTGCTTCAAGTGGAACGGTAGTAGAAGTCAAAGGCTTGTTTGAAAACGTCCCAGCCCGAAGAAAGTTTTTACGGTCTCCGCGCGCAGAGTTTTTGGCGTGCAAAGAGCTTTTACAAGCTATAGCGATGAGCCGTCCGGATGTTTCTTTTTCTTTAGCCCATAATCAAAAACCGGTTTTTTCTGTTAGTGCATTCGTAGGAAACGAACTGATTTCGCGAAGCGTTTTTGGTGAAGAAGTTTTGAGGCAGCGCGCCAGTGAGCTGTTTCCTTCTCGGGCCGAAAAGCAGTGGGGCGAGTTTTTGTACTTAGACTGTAGGTCTCCCTACGGAACCTTCGAGGCATTGCTGTCCCCTCCGGGCTACGAAAAAGCAACTTCAAGGCATATGCGTTTTTATGTAAACGGCAGAGTCGTGCAAGATAAAATGATTCGCGCGGCCGTCATGCGAGGCTATCATTCGCACCTTTTGCAGTCGCGCTATCCGCAGGTGATTATTTTTGTCACCGTAGACCCTGCTCTGGTAGATGCAAACGTGCACCCAGCAAAACAAGAGGTTAAATTTCAGTTTGCCTCGCAGATTCAAGAAACACTATCCAAAGAGATACGAGCTTTAATCCGCTCGGGCGGTTGGACCGGAGGGACTTCTTTTAATCGTTTGCATCAGCCAAATGCAGCCAGTCTCGCCCCACAGCAAAGCTCTTTGCAAGCACAAAGCACACAGCTAGAAGCCGTTCGCCCTGGTATGAGTGCGAGCTTCATGTCCGGCGTTGCTGCAGAGTCTTCGGCCTTGTCTGGGGCGTATTCTTTTTCGCGTCCTGGCGCCTATGCCAAGAAGCAAAGCCCTCTGCGTTTTCATGATTTGATGCGTGCAAAATCACAGGTAGAAGAAGAGGCTGAACAAGAGGCTCGATTTGAGGGGACAAAACCTAAGGACGCACCTTCGGATACGGTCAGCTGGCAGCAGCTGACTTATTTAGGTTGTTTTCATAAGTGTTACCTTATGTTTGAGTCCACGAGTGGTTTGCTGGTTGTCGATCAACATGCTTTTCACGAGAGGATTCTTTACGAACAGCTTCTGCAAAAAGACAAGCCTCTGGGTGAGTCTCAGCCGCATTTGATACCAGCGCCTTTAGGGCTGGATACTGAGGATGCAGCCGTATTTAAACAGCTGATTCCTCACATAGAGCCTTTAGGTTTTGGTTTTGACGTGTCAGGCTCGGACATTTCTTTGCGGGCATCTCCTGAGCTTTTGCAAAAAAAGGATTTGATGGTTCTTTTTCATGATTTGCTGGCAGAGGTCCACGCAGGGAAAATATCCCAAGAGTCACTGGCGCAAGAAAACGGTGCTGAAGCCGGCTACCTACATACGCTTTATGCAACCTTTGCTTGTCACTCTGCGGTGCGCTCGGGCGAAGAGCTTACTTTAGAAGACATTACTCAGCTTCTCGTGCAGGCCGAAACAGTAGACTTTTCGTCGAACTGTCCGCACGGGCGCCGCGTTTTTAAGTGGTATAGCCCGGGGCAGGTTGGTTCTTGGTTTGACCGTTAACGCTGGCTCAAATGCTTACCCAAAAGCTCTGGTTATCACAGGGCCAACGGCATCCGGAAAGTCAGCGCTTTCGCTTCGGCTAGCGCGTTTGCTTGGCGGTTCGATCGTCAACCTAGATAGTGTTCAAATCTATAAAGGCTTTGATGTCGGTAGCGCGAAGCCAACGGTAGAGCAGCGGCAATCAGCCGAACATCTGCTGTTTGATTTGACTGCGTGGCACGAGGATATGGACGCTGCCAAATACAGTGAGATTGCTAAAAAAACATGGCTGCACTCAAAAGTCCCTCTTGTTTTTACGGGTGGAACTGGGCTTTATCTACGTAGCCTTTGGGGGCAAAACTTTCATGAACAAGAAGCATCCGATCCAGAAGTCAAAAAACAGTTGCAGCAAAAAGTCCAAGCTGGAGAGCTTGCAGTTTTATACGAAGAGTTAAAAAAGGTAGACCCTTTACGTGCTGAAGTTTTGCATCCAAATGACCATGTTCGTATTGTGCGGGCTCTTGAGATTTTTCGCTCAACGGGGATGCGGTTTGCTCAGTTCACAAGCGACAAGCAGGGTGGCCCTAGCCACGAACTTAGGTCGCGCTGCTACTGGGTGCACCTAAATCCAGACCGAGAGCTTTTGCGTCAGCAAATTAAACAGCGCACAAAGGAAATGGTAGAGCACGGGCGGCTTTGGCAAGAGGTTCTTCAGCTGCTGCGCTCAGGGGTTAGTAGCACATGTAAGCCTATGCGGACTATTGGCTACAAGCAGGTGATTGCCTGCCTGCGTGGCGAGCTGACACCCAGTGAGCTAGAAGAGAGAATCTTTTTTGCTACCTGCCAGTATGCAAAAAGGCAGCGGACCTGGTTTGCAAAAACAAGCCCAGACATTTGTGTCGAGCTCTTTGGAAGCGAAGTTTGTTTAGACTCGATCGAGCCAGACATTCAAAATTTTTTGGGGTCGGGCACTTAGTATAGTACAAACAAGGAGTTTTGGGCGATGCGTAGACAAGGTATTTGGCAAAGGTTAGGCCCTGCTATTCTGTTTGCAGGGGCTGCGGTGGGTGTTTCGCATTTAGTGCAGTCGACTCGGGCAGGAGCTCTTTACGGCCTGGGCATGGCCCTTCCAGTGCTCGTTGTGTTGATCCTAAAGTTTCCAGCTTTCGCGGTAGGGAATGTTTACACGGCACGGACCAAGCGCTCGCTACTGTCAGCTTATAGTCGGCTTGGAGCCCCTTATTTAGTGCTGTTTGGTGTGCTTTGCTTTGTGCCTTTTTTTATCGTAACAGCTGCCATTACTGTGGTTACGTCTGGCCTTGGTATGGCGCTTATTCCTAGCCTTAGTTCGGACACTTCTGTTTTGTCAGTGTCAGCAGCGTTGCTGGCAGCGGTTTGCTGTTTGCTTGTCGTTGGTGGTTACTCCTTTTTAGATCGCCTGATGAAAGTAATGTTTGTTTTGATGACGGTAGCTACTCTTTTGGCTACGGCACTGGCTCTTCCAAAAGTTTCTTGGGGCGCATCTTTGTTCTTTCCCCAAGATTTGTGGACAAAAGAGAGTTTTGTTTTTTTGATGGCTTTGCTCGGGTTTATGCCAGCTCCCTTAGATGTATCGGTGCTGCAGTCATATTGGGTCCTGCAAAAACAGAAGACGCAGGAGTTTGATGAGTTTACGGCTTGGGTCGATTTTTGGCTAAGCTACATTGTGACGGGGCTGCTGGCCCTATGCTTTATGATTATGGGTGCGGCGTTGTTTTGGCAAAGTGGCCAAGAGCTCATGCCAAAGGCTGTCGATTTTTCCAAGCAGCTTTTAGACCTTTATACAGCGCAATTGGGGGCTTGGACGCGTCCTCTTGTTGGCTTGTGTGCTTTTGGCGTAATGCTTTCTACTACCTTAGCTATTGTTGATGGTTTTCCAAGGGTCATGGTCGGCTGGTGGGAAGAACTGATGGATTTTAAAAAGCTGTCTATAGATTCAAGGGTTCAGGCCAAAGAAAACCCTCTTGCCTATTTAGTTGCCTTGCTTTTGCTCGCAGGTGGATCCTGGCTTATTTTATATTTTGCCTTAAAAGATCTAAAGCAAATGGTTGATGTTGCCACCACACTTACAGCTTTAGTGAGCCCATTCCTGGCTTTTCTAAACCACCAAGTGTTTTTCGCTTCGAACGGAGAACTGAAAATGGCCAAAAGCCTTCCTGGGATGGCAGCGCTTTCGTGGGTCGGTATCTTTGCTTTGAGTATTTTAAGTATTGCTTATCTGACGCTCGTATAAGTCTGAGTTCAATAGTAGGTGTTCATCATAATGCAGGCCAATACGCTTTAGATACCTTCGACCTTTTGTCTGCCTTG
>JALZUO010000134.1 GCA_023301565.1 Oligoflexales bacterium | reverse complement strand
GTAAACTTAATATCTGAGAAGGAGGTTTTTGACCTCTTTCTCTTTCTTTACTACTTTTTCCAATTCCTAAAAGTTGCATTTATAGATTGAATGTAAGAATAATAATCACATATCATGATCAAATTAGAAGTGTAAGTTAATCAATATAGACCGTTTACACATGACGAAATAAATATAGTTTTAGTAGCTATATAATCGCGATAAATTACTAGAAATAATTTCCTATCTTTAAACCCATCTCATTCTAAGCTATAAAAGTTTACACTCTATTTGCCACTCCCTTACTAAAGATTAATAGCACTCTATGCATTTGTATTGGAGCATGATATACTAATTTAATATTATAACTCTCTCTCTAATGAGCTTACGAACTACATTCAAAAAATGGACTGTTGTATCTTCCATTATCTTTTCAATCGTATTATTCACTGGTTTTAAAGGACTTTTCTCACCCCCACCTGGACTATTTAATGCCGAAGCAATAGGAGCATTTGTTAACGGAAATTTACCTAATCAGAGCTTAGATGGAGACATAGTAACCACACCTATCTATACTAATTTACAATGGGAGTCTCCTATCGTGGCTACACCTTTTCCTCAATCTAATAACATGCTTATTGTAGAGATGGATGGACGTTTTTTCACAGTAAGCAATAATGAAAATACAAGCACTCGGACTAACGTTTTAGATATTCAATCAAAGTCTTGGTATTATGATTGGAGTTCTCCAGGCTCAAAACATGGTGGTATACAGAATGCAATATTTCATCCTCAATTTGGTTTAGGTCAAGGCAAAGATTATCTCTATGTCTACTATCTTTTGAACGATAATGATGCAAGCAATTCAGCCCCCTACTATGATCGATTAAGTAGATTCACTTGGCAAAATGGTTCATTTAATCCAAATAGTGAGCTAGTAATGATTAATCAATATGATACTTCTAGAGGGCATGACGGTAGTGGAATGGCTTTTGATGCGGAAGGCTTCTTGTATGTTTCAGTTGGAGATGAAGGATCTCAAGATGGAGCAGCTACAGCGCATACGCAAAAAATAGATGATCGATTTAGAAGTGGTGTTTGGAAAATAGACGTAGATCAAAGAGGAGGTAATATTAGTCACCCCATCATAAGACAGCCAAGCAATGCCAATGTACCTGCTGGTAGCACACCTTCTTATACACAGGGGTATTACATTCCGAATGATAACCCTTGGGTCAATCCAGACGGGTCTACGTTAGAAGAATTTTATGCCATTGGATTAAGACAACCTTTCCGAATGACGATAGACCCTCCTACCGGTAATTTTTGGATAGGTGATGTAGGTAGCGGACAACGAGAAGAGTTAGATTTCATGGATGGTCCAGGCTTAAATTTTGAGTGGAACTATAAAGAAGGAAATGCACCTGGGTTCAGGCTTTTACCAAGTCCATACATAGGCACAGCTCGACCACCAATTCATGATTTCGAAAAAACGGGAAGTATGGCTGTTATTGGTGGTTATGTATATCGTGGAAATGATATTCCTCAATTAGTCGGTAAATATATTTATGGTAATAATGGAACAGGTGAGATTTTTTCACTAACACATGCTAGTGGAAATTCAAATTCTGGCGTAGAATTAATTGCCAAAACAGCTGATGGAGGAAGTCTTTTTAACGGTATTTCATCATTTGGCTTGAATCATGAAAATGAAATGCTTGTGCTAAAATTGAGTTCAGCAGTTAATGGTAATGGAAGAATTTATAGACTATCAGAAAACACCACTAATAATGGACAAACATTTCCTGACAAACTATCTCAAACGGGCGTTTTTTCCAATTTAAACAACCTTACTCCAGCATCAGGTATTATACCTTATGACGTCAACAATCCTTTGTGGTCTGCTGGTACTGTCAAACAACGTTGGGTGGCTATTCCTAATGATGGGAATGTAAATTCTGCAGCTGAAAGAATCGATTATAGTGCAAATGATTCTTGGGATTTCCCAGTAGGTACTGTATTTATTAAACATTTTGGACAACCTGATGGAAAAAAATTAGAAACAAGACTTTGGATACATGGCATAGATGGAAAATGGTTTGGTACGACCTATAGATGGAATAATGCTGGCACTGATGCCGACTTACTTCTCGAAGGGGCTGAAGAAAATATTACCGTTGATGGTGAAACATTCTCATACCTATATCCATCTGTTAGTCAATGTAATACTTGTCATACACCAATCTCAGGCGATGTACTAGGGTTTAGAACACATCAACTGAATAGGGATATTCTCTACCCTACCACCGGTCTAGTAGGTAATCAATTAGAAACTTTTGCACAGTTAGGATTTATACCTAATGTAAATACATCGAACATCATTACTTCTTACGCAAATGGAGACAACTCTAAATCTCTAGAATTAAGAGCAAGATCTTATTTTGATTCTAATTGTTCTCATTGCCATCAACCAGGAGGAAATAGAGCTTTATTTGATGCGAGATATACTACTTCATTAGCGCAACAGAATCTTATTAATGGAGGATTAATAGAAAACTTTGGAATCACCGGCGGCAAAGTCATTTTCCCGCAAAGTACTGATTTATCGATCCTTTATCAAAGAATTAATAGTACCGAAGGTTGTTGTGCTATGCCACCTTTAGCCAGGGGAAGAATTGATAAAGAAGGGGTACAGTTAATAGCAAATTGGATAAATTCGATTGACGCAGATTGTCCAAACTCTTCCACTTCAGTTTTGGGAAATAGCCTGAGTGATGGCAACTTTATTGATTCACACAGTCCTGCTATAAATGTCAATGAAGCGGATGCATACACCAATACTTCTGGTGGAATACAAGAAATTTGTCTTGTTGATTTCAATTTCTATGCAAGAAGACTAGGAAACCCAGTAACGCCATTTATAGCAAGAGTAAATGCAAATAATAATTTCACCATTTTATCTATAGGTCAAACAAGAACTTCTAACGAGTATAACCTTGGTAATAACTCATTCGCATATACCAACCACTCGGATGATGTGCTTATATTACAACCTGGCGAAAAGATTGCAATTGGATTTATGGATGCTTTCCCAACCTCACCAAATAACAAAATACAAAGTGTTATACCGGCAGACCAAGGAACTAATGAAGATGAAGTATGGCAAACCTACACTGCAAATAGTACAACTAACACTTCTCTTTTTCCAACTTTAACCGTTGGGAAATCTCCAGGTTTAGGAACCCAAGGTCCAGTTAATTTAAATAGAAGTTATAAATTTAATATCAGCATTGACGTGAGTGAATTAATAATTGACATCCCCTCTCCTGCTGGTGTTGTAACCTTATACAAAAACTGTGAATATGAAGGGGCAAGTATCTCGCTTCCCGAGGGTGATTATCCAAGTATTGCCAATACAGGATTTTTAAACAATGATTTATCTTCTATACAGGTTTCAAGTGGTTTCGAAGTTGTCTTATATGCTGAGACAAATTTTGGCGGTAATTCTATTACACTGACAGCTGATGCCAATTGT
>JALZUO010000133.1 GCA_023301565.1 Oligoflexales bacterium | reverse complement strand
CGAGCAAGCTACTACGCAAGTAGACCCGGCGAACGCCGAGCCAGTTGAATTTACCGTGACTTTTAGTGAGGCAATTGATCCTGCGACATTTACTGCAGCTGATATTACCGACTCAGGAACTGCAACGGGCGGAATATGGGCTGTTACAAACTCAGGTGATGATACTACTTTTACAATATCTTTCTCGGGGACAACCGGCGATGGAACTATCGTCCCATCACTTCCAGCAGCTGCGGCGCAAGACCCGTCAGGCAACGCGAGTGCAGCTTCTACCTCTACAGATAACTCTGTTCTTTTAGATACCAGCGCTCCGGCGGTAATTGTAGAGCAAGGGGCAACACAAAACGACCCAGTAAACGTCGACCCGATCGAGTTTACTGTTAGCTTTAGCGAGCCAATTGATCCGGCGACTTTTACAGCTGCAGACATCGTAGATACAGGAACCGCTACAGGTGGAACCTGGACTGTCACAAACTCTGGAGACGACACTGTCTTTACAGTTTCAGTCGCAGGAATAGCAGCAGACGGCACCGTTGTTGCCTCGATAGCAACTTCGACTGTTCAAGACTTGGCCGGAAACGACAACACTTCGTCAACGTCGACAGATAACTCTGTTTTGTTTGACACAACAGGGCCGCAGGTAACTATAGAACAAGGTAGTAGCCAAGCCGACCCAGCACTAACGTTGCCGATAATCTTTGAAGTTTCTTTTGACGAGCCGATTGATCCATCTACTTTTACTGCAAACGATTTAACAAATAGTGGCACAGCAATGGTAACTTCTGGATCTGTCACAAACTCAGGAAACAACCAAGATTTTACAGTCACAGTGCAAACTACTTCAGGAGATGGAACAATTGTTACTTCTTTGGCTGCCGGGGTCGTCCAGGATCTAGCTGGGAACACGAATAGTGCTTCGACTTCTGTAGATAACAGCGTACGTCTAGAGAGTGGCGGACCTGATGTAACCATTGAACAGGCGGCGGCGCAGCTCGACCCAGCTATTGTAGAACCTGTGGTGTTTGACATTTCCTTTAGTGAACCGATCGACCCCGCGACATTTACAGATATGGACATCGTAAATACCGGCACAGCTATTGGAGACACCTGGACAATTGTAAACTCTGGGGATAACCAAAACTTTACGTTGGAAATTACAGATATAACTACAGGCGGAATATTTGTCCCAACGATTGCAGCTGGCCTTGTAGACGACCTATTTAGCAATACAAATACAGCATCTACGTCTATAGATAATTCAGTAACGTACTTACTAAGAGTAAGCAATATAGCTTTTTCTGGTAGGTCTTCCGCTTCTATTACTTTCAACTGGACAGAACCAGACCATGCTTCTATGACAGTACTTAGTTATGACACGTACTATCGTCTGGATGGAAGTTCAACGTGGCTATTTTATGAAAACACAACAGATTCAACCAGTAAAGTTGGTGCCTTAGCAGCAGATACTTTTTACGAATTTTCTGTGGTCGTTAAGTACAACCTTGGTGATGCTGATTTTGGCGTAGATGGCACGATCGTAGACGGCTCTATCTACTTTAGGGAAAGAACAGCTCCTGCAGTCCCTATTTTCAGCCCAACCACTTATACGGCAGTTAACGTTGGGGGAGCTGACGACTCAACTGTGGTTGCAATGGTTGATGGCGTAAGCATAGAGCGTAACGGAACTTTTCTCGCATCCCTTGATGCTGGAGAGGTACATAACTTTGCAAGTTTTCAGTTTGATATTCTTGAAGCAACTGGCCCTATATTTGTATCCGGCGGACTGGGCTCTGGCTCAGGGGCGGCAGGTGCGAATATATCCTGGCATACACAAGACTACGCGGGAACTCAGTTTCAAGTCAACACAGATAGAAGCCCCCCATTTGTAATATCTATATTCGCTGTTGAAGATACAAAGGTTTACCTAGACGGTGTGGAAAAACTCGACTTGCTAATCAACAGTGGTGGAACCTTTCAAATTCCAGCTGCCGGATCTTATGAAATAACTTCTGACGGTTTAATATTCGCGTTTATATACAATATTAGCAGCACTGGTGCTCGCCTTGACGATGCGATGCCCTTGTTCTCGCCAGCAAAAGACCTTATTGGATTTCCTTCCAGTAGTGCGTTTCTTACAGACAACGCATCTATTGATAAATGCGTGCATAGTGATAGCTCCGCATGCGCAATTAATTTTGGTGCACCCATACCCTTCTTCACTCCAGTTGGAGTCAGCTCTTACTACCGCTCAAATGCGACGAGAATTTTTGCAACCGACCCGGTTTTTGTAAGATCTAGAGCAGATGCCAATGGCTCCGCTAGTGCACCGTTTATGCCACGTGGGTTTTTAAAAAGCTTGTATGCAATTAACAATGGCGCAACATATGTAGCTGTTGCAGCTCTAGCACCATGTACGGTAGAGATCCTAAACGCCGCAGATACTGTCATCAGCACAATAGTTATGACCAGGTCAGGCTCAGATACCAAGGCCCCGTACTTCGGCTGGGTTGGTAATACGAGTGGGATTGGAGTCAACGCAAACTTGCTCTCAGGGTATCGCATACGAGCCTTGGAAGACGGGACCACCGGAAAACCTTCTTGCACTTTCGGTGCATGGTATCAGCCAGGCGACGGAACCATGGATGGAGCGGATAGAGATGAAACTATCCTGTTTGGTACAAACGACTTTACTTATTGACCCATTTACCCCTATTGGGCGATAATAAAGTATGTATAAAAAAATAATTACAAGTATTGTAGCGTTTGCCTCAGTGTTCCTTTATGCCAAAAACCTAGATAGCTGGGTGCCACTGCAAAAGGGAGAAACAGTCGGAGGAGTCGTCTTCGAAAAGTTTGGTTCGCCTTACGGTGGGTTCACACTTTGGCAAAAAGGTGGGCTAGTTGATCAGGTTTTTGAAGCAAGTAAAATACCCAGACATAAAGAAAAAGAATTAGCTTCAGGCACAAATCTCAACTTGGGAGTTTTATATGAATACAGAAACTTCAAAGAGGAAGTTGTACTTGATATAGCTCCATTGACTAAGCAAGAAACAAGGGCGCCACCTCCAGCAGAAGAAGTTGTACTTAACATAGCTCCGTTGGCTAAACAGGAAACAAGAGCGCTACTTCTTGTAGAAAAACCAAAAAGCAAACATAATTTAAAGCTCGGTATTTACAGCTTACACACTGAGCTAGCAGCGGACCAAACGCTGTCAAATGGTAGTGGCACTTCTGCGGATGAAATCCTTTCACAGGTAAGGCTGACAGCAAGCATCGACTACCGCTATAAACTCACAGAAAAAACCAAGCTACACACCTTTCTTTTAGCGCGTTGGTACCAGTATTCTGATAGCCTCGTACGAAACGTTCGCAGAGATCAAGATAACGTTGCTTTTAGATTTCACCTAGGTTTAATCCACCAGGCTAGCAAGCGCTTAAAACTCGGTTTGAATCTTTTTTATGACAACCAGCTTTTCTACTTTGGTGATGAAGTAAACCCTGAACTGTTTTTTGAGCTAGACACAACTGCCGGCGTTGGTGCATGGGCACAAATACACGCTTACGGCACAAAGCACATTGACTTTGAGCCATACCTATACAGTGATTACTTTACAGCTTTTGGTGATGATGTTGGCTCGGGATTTAGTATAGGGGCAGGCATAGAGCTTCCAATCCTTAAACAAAGAAAATTCGCTTTTGACCTTAGGTACGAACAAAAGTTTTTCGATTTTTTTAGCTCTGATATTAGGCATGAAATTCTAGAAATAGGTTTATCCTATAAACTCTAATTTTCATAAACAGAACGAACCTCACTGAGCAAACTAAGGAAAGTGCCTTCTTCAATAGAAGTTCGGACTTTCGCCATAAGATCTAAGTAGTAATGAAGGTTGTGAAGGCTTAAAAGGCGCTGAATAGTTGGTTCACCTGCTTTGTATAAATGCCGCAAGTAACCCATCTCAAAAGTCTTGCAGGTATAGCAAGAACACTCAGAGTCAAGCGAGTCGTTACTGAGAGCGTAAATAGCCGATTTTACGTTTATTTTACCTTTACTTGTAAAACACGTGCCGTTTCTGCCGTTTCTTGTGGGCATTACGCAATCGAACATATCGACCCCTTTATGAACTGATTCCAAAAGATCAAGAGGAGTCCCTACCCCCATTAAATACCTAGGCTTATCTTTAGGCAAAACCTCGGTGCAAACAGAGGTGATTTCACGCATTGCCTCTTTAGGCTCCCCAACACTAAGCCCGCCAATCGCATAGCCGTCAAAACCGATATTTAATAGCTCTTCAGCGCTTTTACGGCGAAGCTCCGGATAGACCGAACCTTGAACGATACCAAACTGCATCAACTCTGGATTTGTCCTGGCACTACGACACCTAGCAGCCCAGCGCATGCTTCTTTGCATAGAAGAGTCCGCTTGCTCAATCGTCGCTGGGTATGGGGTACACTCGTCTAAAACCATATGAATATCTGTTCCAAGTGTTTCTTGGATTTCGACAGCTAGTTCGGGCGTCAACAAAAAAGAACTGCCATCAAGATGACTTTTAAACTTCGCACCTTCCTCAGTGAGTTTGTTGAGCTTACCCAAGCTAAAGACTTGAAACCCGCCACTATCGCTTAAAATTGGGCGATCCCATTTTTGAAACGAGTGAAGCCCACCAAAGTGACGAATTACATCCAGCCCTGGCCTTAAAAAAAGATGGTATGTGTTGCCAAGAATGATTTGCGCATTCATTTTCCGAAGGTCTTCCGGCACCAATGTTTTTACGCAGCCCTTTGTTCCAACAGGCATAAAAATTGGAGTTTCAACAATTCCATGTTTTAGCTTAAGACGACCTCTACGGGCCTTACTGTCCTCCTTTGATTCACGTAACAACTCAAAGGTAGGATCAAAAGAAACAGACATAACAA
>JALZUO010000132.1 GCA_023301565.1 Oligoflexales bacterium | reverse complement strand
TAGTTAGTTTCTTAGTGGCTTTCCTTTGGTGAGCATATGCTCTATGCGTGCTTTCGTTTCTGGTCGCTGGCAAGCTGCAACAAAAGCTTGGCGTTCGAGGTATAAAAGCTGCTGCTCGGAAACCCTGGTGCCAGGATCGACGTCTCCACCACACAATACCGTTGCTACGTGCCGTGCTAAGTAGCGGTCGTACGGTGAAATCTGACGCCCTTCTTGCATGTTATAGAGCATCATATCTAAAGTCGCTATTCCGGGGGCTCCAAGTACCTTCACTGTTTTTGGGTCTGGTGCAGAATAGCCCGTTTGTAGCATTTGCATCACGGTAAACTTAGCTTGCGATGTTTGGTGCCTGCGCGAAAAAGTAATCTCGGTTTTGCTTTCAGGCAAAATAGATTTTTCCATAGCATCTTGTGCACTGGCAGAAACCGTAGCCATACCAATATTTAAAAAATACTTTTGCACAAAAGGTAAGGGGTCTACGTAGGCGCGTCCGGCCGAAAGCCCTTTGCTTGCTTCGGCATAAGCGGCAAGAGCATACTCTTTACAGCCGCCAGCAGCCGGAATTAGCCCGACCCCAAGCTCTACAAGTCCCATATAGGTTTCTGTGTGCGCAAGAATGCGGTCACCGTGGATCGCAATCTCACAGCCGCCACCTAGAGCAAGCCCTTGCGGGCAAGTAACCACTGGTATGGGAGAAAACTTTAAAAGACTTGTAAGCGTCTGGATCTGTTTGATCACATTTTCTATGCCAGTCCAATCTGATTTTTCAATAAGCTGTAGAACCAGGGCTATGTTTGCTCCTGCACAAAATGCACTGCCATCGTTTGCAACGACAAGACCTGCGAAGCTATGCTGCGCTTTTGCGATAAAAGCCGGGAAATCATCTAAGATTTTATTTCCAACGGTGTTCATCTTGCTGTGAAAAGTCAGAGCCGCAATTCCATCACCTAAATCCAAAAGACTCATCGAATCATTGGTAGCAACCACACGGTTATCTGATCCCGATGGAAGCTTGCTAGGCGTTGCAAGTGGTAGGTCTATGGCAAAAAGAGGTTTTTCAACTAGCTGCCACTTTTCAGGGTTTTCAAGGTCTAGCTTGCGCTGTTTTCCATAGGCTCTATCCGGGAAAATACTTTGATTTCCAGTTGGTGGAGGGTCAAAAAACTTTAGGTTTCCAGATATCGCTGTCCAAGCAGCCGGGTGGTTGGCAGCCAAGGTTTTTTGGAATTCGCCCCCATAATTTGTAGAAGTAAGGGCTTCAGCTAGTTCAAAAGGTCCAATTTGCCAACCAAAACCCCATTTCATAGCCTGGTCGACGCGTAGCGGGTAGCCACCAGCGACATCAGGGCAAAGCTGTAGGGCGTAAGACAGTGTTTCTAGGTGAGCATCACGCAAGACCGCTGCGGCGCTGTCCTGCAAAGAAAAGATGTAGGCTAGGCGCTCCGGCAGAGCTTTGATGGCCTTAGCCTCTTTGATCCAATCAGGTAGTTTGACGTTTTGATCGCGATACTCCAGTGATTTTAGGTCTAGCACCTGGATCACTGTTTTAGGCTTTCCATCAACCACAGGCTTGGTTTTTTTGTAAACCCCGGCCCCGGACTTTTGACCAAGTGCGCCTTTTTTTAAAAGCTCTTTGAGCCATGTTGGGGATTCAAAGTAATCATAAAATGGATCTTCCGGAAGCTTGTCGACCACATTGTTTGCCACATGTACAAACGTGTCTAAACCTACGACGTCCATCGTGCGAAAGGTCGCAGAAGAAGGGTGGCCAATAAGCTTTCCAGTCAAAGCATCTACGGTTTCAAAGTTGAGCCCGTGTTTACTCATGTTTTTAATCAGGCTAAAGATGTGGAACACACCAATGCGGTTTGCGATGAAATTGATGCAGTCTTCGGCTTCTACTACGCCTTTGCCAAGTCTCGACTCGATCCAAGATGAAAGTCCGCGGACCATCTCTGGGTTTGTGGCGCCGTGTGAAATGATCTCAACAAGGGGCATATAGCGTGGTGGGTTAAAAAAATGTGTTCCCAAAAACATAGGCTGCAGGTGATCCGGGAAACCATCCTTTAACTCAGCCAGTGGTATGCCAGAGGTATTAGTTGAAAAAGGCGTAGTAGCCTTTAGGTACTGACTGCATTTTTGCATAAGGGGAAGCTTGTACTCTTTCTTTTCTATGATCGCTTCAATGACCCAGTCCGAGTCGCCAACCACCGAAAGATCGTCTTCGAAGTTTCCCGGGATAAGACGGCCAAGTACAGACTTGGAGGTCAGAGGCGCAGGCTTTAAGGTTTGAAGCCTGGCTAGAGCTAAGTGTGCCGGTGCGTTGCGGCCAAGGTTTTTTCCGCGCAAGAGCTTAGCTGTTTTTTTATCTAAATTTTCCGGAAGGGTCTCAGAGGCTAAATCTAGCAGATGAACCCTAACACCGGCCGCTGCTAGCCACGAGGCAATCTGAGCGCCCATGACGCCCGCTCCCAATACTGTTGCTCGACGAATTTGCATGGATATCGTTCCTTATGTGAAGTTTGCGCCGCCCAATTCTAACGTAAATTCACAGATTTAGGTTAGCTCGTGCGCAGATTAAGCGTTTAAAGGGCAAAGTAGGGACGGTTTTAGCGCACAAAATAAGCAACGTGTACTGCGCTTCGCCCAAATAAAACCGTTCTAAAGCAGGGAGCAATGAAAAGTAGTAGGCTTATGCCTCAACGCTACTAAATAGCGGGTTGAAGGGGCAGAAAGAAATGTCAGACTTTAAAGCCAAGCAAAAAGCAGCCGAGGCCTTGCCGCTATGGGACGAGGGCCGGCGAAGAGAACTCGAACAGTTGGGCGCAGCTTTGGGGAAGACCCGTTATCTCATGGAGGTTTGGCTTGTGTTTAAAAAGGCATGGGCTAGGGATGAATTCGCCTGGCAGGCATCGTTGGCTCAAAAGGATATAAAAAGCCTTCGAGAGCTTGCTCATAGGTTCAAAGGGTCCAGTGGCAGCGTAGGAACATCTAGGCTTTTTGAGGTCTTTGCTTTGATTCAGTCACAGGTAGATAGCGAAGCCGAGCAAGTGTTTAATTCGCCGGTTTTTCTTGAGCTTTGTCAGCAGGTCGGTGAGCTCATTAAAGAGTCCGAGTTAGGTATATAGTTTTGGCTCCAGCTTAACTATTACAGATAAAACAGTTTTTTTAAGTGGGTTTCGTCTAATATTTGTACGGTTTTGAGCTGTTCTGGTTTTTAACCACAAACTTGATATTTTAAATTGTGGAGATAACTGGCTTTTTGCCTTTTATCGACGGCCTAAAGTTTGCAGGGTAAAGGGTGGCGATATGTGAATATCCAAGATAGAAACATATGAAGTTAAGGTGGTTGTTTCGTGAACCAAATCAGTACTAAAAATTTTTCCATATGTATCGACGACGATCCGGTGTTTTGCAAGCTGATCGAGGATTGCTTTGAAATGAAGGCATTGTCCTTTGGTTCGGTAAGCGAGTTTTTCGCTTGGCTAGAAAAAACACCTAGCGGTGAAATGAGCCCTTTTGCTATCTTTTTGGATATCCATCTTCGTGAAGGCGAAAATGGTATTCTTTTTATAGCGCAACTAAAATCTATGTTCCCTACAGCACCAATCATTGTGGTTTCTGCTGATAAAAATGCAGAAAACGTTGGTAAAGCCCTTACGGGTGGAGCCGCTGATTTTGCTTTTAAGCCTGCAATGCCAGAAGAGCTCAGAGCACGGGTTAATGCAAGGCGTTTTGAGTTGCAGTCGCGACTTGAAACAAACGTTCTTAATGTAGGTGATTTGCAGTTGTCGCTTATTCGGGCTGAGCTCAAGGGGCCACGTGGCACAGCTCATTTATCCCATAAAGAAAAAGAACTTTTAGCTTATTTATTTAAAACCGTCGGTACGATGTCTACCAAGGATGAACTAAAAAGAGTTCTTTGGGGCGAGGCTAGTATTTCTGATGGTGCGCTTTACCGCCGTATTTTTGAAATTCGCAAGGCTGTCACCCAGACTTCGCGTTCGATGGAAGTTAAGTCTTTTTACGGCAAAGGGGTTGCCCTTCGCAGCAGGGACTTTGCCTCAGATCAACTTTTGATCGGTGATTTGCAAACGCAAGCTGACCTGAAAGGCTCCTAAAGGTGGAAGACCTGAAAGGACTAAGCTGGTTAACGCGTCTTATGGCTGCATCTGCCAATGCCGACGATGACTCTACCCCTGAAATTCGAACTCTTAGTCAAGAAATCGATCTAAAATCATTGATCAGTGACGCCATAGATATGTCGCCTGTTGCGATGATCGTAGCCGACCGCTCCGGGATTGTCCGTGGCTGGAACCGCGCGGCCGAAGAAATATTTGGATGGACCAAAGAAGAGGTCATAGGAAAAAAGACGCCTTTTGTAAGCCAGAACTCCAAAGAACATAGTGAAGCCTTCAAAAAAAGAATATGGGCCGGTGAGGTTGTTTCAAACCGGCACCACATACGTAACCATAAATCAGGGGCAAAGCTTGATGTAAAAATCAGTGCCTGTCCTATTAAAAATCGCAGCGGGAATATTGTTGGCTCCTTTGGAGTCGTACAAGACATCACGCAAGACCTGCAAAAAAACCGGAACCTTGAACTATCTTTGTTATCTATGCAGCGCGAGCTAGAAATGCACCACCGTAAAAAAGTGAACTTTCTTTCTTATCTGTCGCATGAGATGCGCACACCGCTTACGGCTATTCAAGGGCAGATTGATCAGTTTAGGCTTGTAAGGCGGCAGATGCTAGCGGCTAGCGGCCTTCCGATTGGTGCACGCCTGCATACGAACAGCCCCTTTGAAAAACTCATGACAGATATAAGAGAGCACACCGAGCATCTTCACGCCCTTATTGGTGAGGCCATTTCTTTTTCTAAGTACGAAGCCGACCATAAGCTCAAGCTAGAGGTGGATCAAGTCGATATGGATGGGCTAGAGCACTCTTTAGAAACAGCCTTCCCGCAGGTTTTAGCCAAGCAGAACACAAGGCTTGAATCAAACATCAAAAAGCTAGAGCTGTTTAATGACTCTAAAATGCTAAAGCAGATTTTGTACAACCTCGTCTACAACTCTATAAAGTTTACGTTAGATGGCCAAATCAATATAAGTACAGAGGTGTCTTCGGATCAAAACTATGTAACTTTTCGCGTACAAGACACGGGTGTCGGTATCGCTGAAAGTGAGCAAGATAAAATATTTGAAGCCTTTGAAAAAGGTTCGCACCGCCCAAAGTTTTCGGAAGGGAGCGGCCTTGGTTTGGCGCTTTCGCGTAGCATGGCACGTAAGATGGGCGGAGACCTTGTGCTCGAGCACAGCCAGGTTGGTGTAGGCTCAACTTTTTTACTAAAAATTCAAAAAGACTTAAGAGCGCACAGTCAAAGCCAAGCAGGCTCGGCACGCAGGCAAGCAAGTAGCCGAATAGCTGATAGCACAGAGGATTTAGCGCAGCTTCTAGCTAAAAAGCCTTTAGCAGGCTTAAAGGTTTTGGTTGCAGAGGATGCAGAGGTTATCCGCGGCCTGTTTGAATCCGTTATTGGCTCTGCTGGAGCAGATGTTTTAAGTACTAAAAATGGTGCCGAATGCATTGAGTGCTGGAAGGCATCTAAGCCAGACCTTATTTTGATGGACATAAAAATGCCTGTGATGGACGGCTGGACCGCTATCCGGCAAATCCGTGCTATCGATGAACACATGCCAGTAATAGCCGTGACTGCGAGTGTGCTCGATCAAGAACTAAAAAAGTCCTACCGGGCAGGGTTTAGCGAAGTCGTATCTAAACCCGTTAATTGGCTGTCCCTGGTAAAGCTTATGATGAAGCTGCGGCATCAAGATCGTAGTCAGTAAAACGCTCTGCTAGGCAATAGGTTTTTGGACAAATGTCTAGAATCAAATAATTTGAATAAACCCTTTAATGCATAAATATTGAATTTTAAACAGAAAATTGGTCTTGGCTATGTTTTGTTACTACCTTTTATCTTTGCAATCACAGCTTCAGGTGTAAATCCGTAAAGCTTTTCTAGGTCTTTAGCAGGTGCAGACTCGCCGAACTGATCTAGTCCGATCTTTAGACCTTTGCGGCCCACAAACCTCTCCCACCCTAGGGTTGATCCTGCTTCGATGCTAACGCGCTCTTGGATATTGTCTTGCATTACTTTACTGATATAGGCTTCGTCTTGCTCGAAAAACAGTTCCCAGCAAGGCAGAGAGACCACGCTCGTATCACCAAGCTCTTCGGCGACCTTTAGGGCTAGATGGACTTCGCTTCCGCTTGCAAAGATCACCCGAGATTTACCCTCTTTTAAAATGTATCCGCCGCGTGCGCATTCTTGTAGCTTTTCTTTGCCAAGCTGGAGGTGGCCGAGCTTTTGCCGGGTCAGGCACAGTGCGCTTGGCGCATCTATTTTAAGGGCGATGCGCATCATCTCTTCTGTCTCAGAAGTGTCTGCAGGCCGCATGACATAAAAGTCTGGGATCAGGCGCAGGCTCATAACATGTTCGACCGGTTGGTGTGTTGGGCCATCTTCTCCCAGATAAAAAGAATCATGGGTGAACTCATGCAAGACGCCAATTTTTTGAATCGCACCAAGACGCAAAGCCGGTCGTGAATAGTCTGCAAAACTTAGGAAAGTGGCTGAAAAAGGTTTTATTCCACCAAACAGAGCCATCCCGTTACAAATAGCTGCCATCGGAAACTCACGCACCCCAAACACAAGGTTTCTCGCCAGAGGGTTGGTCCCGTTGAAATCACCTACAGCCTGGGCAAACCCTTCGGTCATGTTGCTGGGCTCTAAATCAGCGCTGCCGCCTACAATGTTTGGAACCTTTTGCATCCACGACTCCAACACCTTGCCGAAGGCTTGGCGAGTCGCCATGGGTTTGGCTGTTTCCCATTTGACAGGTGGTAGCGAGCTTGTATCTAGTTTATTGAAATAGGTGGACCATAGCTTTTGGTTATCTTCTTTTTCTAACCACTGGTTTTTTTGTGTTTGCCAGGTGTTTGCCTCTTTGGTCTTTTGAGCAAACATGCTTCTATAAGAAGTGGCTGCTTCTTCATCCCAGTGAAACTTTTTTTCTGCCGGAATGCCAAGGCTTGCTTTGGTTGCCATTAATTCATTTTCTTTAAAAGGAGCACCGTGGGTTTTGTGAGAACCCTCTTGGGTAGCCGCGCCTTTTGCCATCGTGGTGTTTGCTACAATGATACTAGGCCTTCTGCCTTCTGCAGCCGCGTTTTCATAAGCCTTGCGGATAGCTGCATGGTCGTGACCATCGATGGTTTGTACGTGCCAGCCAAATCCTTCAAATATTTTGACTTCGTCGTCGCTGGTCGTTCGGTCAATGGTTCCTGATATTTGCACACTGTTTTTGTCGTAGATCCACACGAGATTGCCAAGCTTCCAGTGACCAGCTAACGAAGCGCTCGCCAAGGTGATGTCTTCTTGTAGGCAACCATCTCCAAGCAGGCAAAACACGCGGTTTGAAAACAGCTCTTTGCTAACGGCAGCTCCGAGGTGAGCTGCAGCTACAGCCATACCAACCGACATGCCGCAACCTTGCCCGAGTGGCCCAGTCGTGCACTCGACTCCTGGGGTCATATAGTTTTCTGGGTGCCCTGGAGTGCGGCTGTGTAGTTTTCGAAAGTTCTGAAGGTCAGCCTGCTTTAGCCAGCCATTGGCAAACAAAAGAGAGTATAGCTGCATGGACATATGCCCGGCAGAGAGGATGAATCGGTCGCGGCCTTCCCAGTCTGGGTTGGTTGGATCAAACTTTAAATACTCTTTGAATAAAATATAGGCAAGATCCATGCTTCCCATAGCGCCACCTGGATGCCCGGACTGAGCTGCATCGACTCCGTCCAACACCAAGCCTTTTAAAAGAGCTACGGCGTGCTGGTCACTTTTTCCTGATTTTTGGTCTTGATGAGCGGCTGGCTTTTGGGTTGCTGACATGGAGACTCTCCTGTTTGGGGCTAAAACTGGCTTATTCGAAAACCAAGTGAAAAGGTCCAAAGCCCTTGCCTTAGTATGTCCTTAGCCCTTTTTTTCTTCCTGTTTAGGGTTGTGTGGATATGTATTTCTCACCGAATCTTCACACTTTTTCCCTGAAACTTGGGGGAGTATAGTAAAAGCCAGAGATCTCGCACAGGTCTTTTTATGAGCTAGACCTTTGAAATCATTTTGGCTCTTAGCTATCCGTTGCGATAAACTGCTGGCGAAGCATATTTAGTTACTAGTTAGCTACCTAGAAAGAACTTTGAAAGAATGAACTCAATGATCAAGACTGCTTTTCGACTTTGTCTCTATGGCCTAATTCTATGTATCCTCCTGGGAGTGATCGGTGTTGTTGCTATCGCCGGCCTGGTTTTCTTTGGTGATGAATCTAGCCTAAAAAAATCTACCATCTTAGCCAAGATTAACCGTGAATCGGTCATTTTATGCAACGACGGAAAGCGTAAAATGGGGAGCTTTTTTAATAGTGCCCATCTTGATTACGTCACCATTGACCAAACACCCAAACATCTAAAATCAGCGACGGTAGCGGCGGAAGATAAAAAATTCTACTCCCACTACGGCTTTGACCCGTTTGCAATCGCCAATGCCGTGGCCGAAGGGGTGCGTAATGGTGGAAAGTTTCGGCGCGGCGGATCGACCATCACCCAGCAGACCGTTAAAAACATTATGGGTGCTTGGGAGCGTAAGTTTGCACGAAAGTTCAATGAGCTCATTTCTGCTATTAAGCTTGAACAGATGTACTCCAAAGACGAAATCCTCGAGTTTTATCTAAACCAGTTTCACGTGGCTGGAAACGGTCAAGGGGTAGGGATTGCTGCCAGATACTACTTTAACAAGAACGTAGAAGATCTTAGCCTTGTCGAAAGCGCTTTTATCGCAGGTTCTGTGAAGGGCCCCAGCCGCTATAATCCTTTTATTAAATATACCGAAGAAGACCGCCAAAAGAGCAGGGCTAGGGCTAAAGAGCGAAAGAACTATGTGATCGGCAGAATGCTTGTGCAGGGCATGATTACGCAAAAAGAGCACGACGAGGCTGTAAAAAAAGAAGTCCCTTTTAACCAAGGTAAGTTCCGCTCGCGCCAGGTAACCATGGTTGATGTGGTGCGTAAACACCTTAACAAAGAAGAAATCCTCGAGACCCTTGGCCTCGAATCCATCGAAGAGCTGGCAAGTGCTGGCATGGCAATCCACACGACCATTGACTGTGACCTGCAAGAGTCGGCGCAGCATAAAATGCGCAAAAACCTTTCTCGGCTTGAAACTATCTTAAAGGGGTTTTCTAAAGAAAACGTCGACGCCTATAAAAAGAAAAGATCGATCGAAGTTGGCGAATTTTATTATGCGCGCGTTAAAGAAGTTCAAAAACATAAGGTCCTTGAAAAAACCAAGCTGAAAATGGACATGGGCTATCCGCAAGGCGAGATCTCCGGAGCTTCTTTGAAGCGCTATGCGATGCGTCTAGATTTGTCCGAAGGTAAAACCTGGCGGCGTCAGCTAAAAAATGTGGTCTCTAAACTTAAAAAAGATGACATCCTTTACGTGGAAGTGATTGCCTACGACAAAGAAAAAAACCAAGCGACCCTTGAACTGCGTAAACGCCCCAAAATTAACGGTGGTATGATGGCTTTAGACCGTGGCCGGGTGCGGGCAGTAGTCTCAGGTTTTGATACTACAGGCTATAACCGGGCCATCCAGGCTAAGCGTAGCCCAGGCTCTGTATACAAAGTGCTAACCTATTTGGGGGCTTTGCAGCTCGGTTGGAACATCCTAGATCGCATTGATAACCGCCGCAGGCTATTTAACTATCAAGGCCAGTTTTACTACCCGCGACCTGATCACCGCAGCCCTTACCTGGATGTCTCGATGATTTGGGCAGGGATCTACTCAGAAAACTTGGCGTCAGTAAACCTCGGCGCTCAGCTGCTTGACAAGATGAACTATGCAGAGTTTCGCAAGCTTTTAGAGTTTATGGAGCTGGCACCGAAAAAGGGCGAAGCCACAAAAGCCTACTCAAAAAGATTGACCAAGTCGGTTGGCGCATCGGCTTCTTGGCAAGGCGTTAAAGAACACTTTTTAGCCGAGGCCCTACAGGAACTATCTACGGATATGGTTTTTTCTGGCAATGCCAGGGTTTTTGAAATCTTAGAAAAAATGTGGTGGGGTGCCGGTTATGCTCGTGAAATGCGCCGCATTGCTTTGAACAAAGATGATGAACTGAAAGAGCCAGAAATTGCTTTCCGTTTGGATATGCTCAAAAATAATTTTATACGCTTTGGCAAGCAATCTAAGCAGCTACAAAAAGACTGGGAACTACTACAGCGGATGTCCGCCCAAAGTGGCGAGGAGATTTCCTACAACTCAGGGCTAAAGGTTATTTTAGATCGCTTTCGCGTCTTAGGTGGTGCGAGCCGTCCAAGGCTTGCTTACTTTTATGCTCCAAGCAACGAGTCTTCGATCAACATGGATAAATACACGGCCCATATGCGCAAAAAACCAGGGCGTCCTTTAAACCCGATGGATGTAAAAGCTATTTGGTCACCATCCTTTTTAAGCAATAAAGTAAGCACGAGCAGCACTTTGCTGGAAGGAATGCTGACGGTTTCAGACTTTTATAAACTGCGAAGCCGCGTCCAATCAAAAACAGCAGGCGTAAGAGAAAACCCAGGGGAAAAAGGGCTGCGTCAGGCTTTTTTAACCAAAGACTTTCGCATTGGGCTGTCTTTAAAGTATTTGACACTTCTTTCAAAGGCTTTGGGTGTGGAGTCTAAGGTCGATCCGGTTTTATCTTTGCCGCTTGGCGCCAACGTGATTTCTACGGCTGAAGTAGCCAAAATGTACCAGGCTTTTGTCGACGGCAAGGTCTACCGTTTTTACAAGGATGGGCCTGCCAATCAGATTACTTTTATCGACCGGATCGAAGACCGCGAAGGTGCGGTGGTTTATCGCCCTGAAGAAAAAGTCACGCAGTTTACTAAGCCAGAGTATGCAGATCAGCTGCGCGAAATCCTCAGACGTATTGTGACACACGGGACAGGGAATCGGGCTCGAAGTGAGCTTTTTGTAAAATCCGGAAAGTCAAAGGTAAGAGTTCCTGCCTACGGAAAAACTGGAACCACCAACGATTATACTACCAGTTACTTTGCTGGGTTCATCCCGTACCCTTCTAAAAAGGCTTCGCCTATGCGTCACGAAGATAGTCACGTGATTGCAGCTTATGTGGGCTACGACCTCAACGAGACGATGAAAAAAGGCCGGATCAGGGTTTATGGTGGTACGGGCGCGCTGCCGCTGTGGATCGATTTTGGCAAAGACATCATTGAAAAACATGATTACAAAAAGTATCTATCGGCAAATATCACGAAAAAAGGCGAGTGGTCGATGAAGTTTCCTGGTCGAACCAGGATGGTGCAAGTAGATCTTCCGCGTGGCGCCGTGACTTCTAGCAGGGGCGTACGATCTGATGGAAGAGATTTTGGTCTCACCGACATGAACACCGAAGGTGAAGTGTTTCGCAATGAGTTTGCGCTTACGGCTGGCGTCAATGCTCCGCTTCAGCTCCCCTTAAAGGGCCGCGAAGTGATGCGGAAAGTTGGGTTTTTCTCGAAAGAAACCAGAGACAGCATCAAGCAGTACTACGACTACAAGCAAAGAAAACGTGAAGAGCGTCGCAAGATTAGTAAAAAACAGGAGACAAAAGCGCCTTAATAGATGCCTTTCCACTCGAAAGAAAACCCCCTCTCAAAGTATGAGAAGGGGTTTTTAATTGTGTCTCTTATTTGTAGTGCTTTAGATAAGTGGGCAGTTTCCTGTTCTACACTGAAGCATGTATAGGTAGTTGTCTGCACCTACCGAGAAAGGCGTTTGAGGCGAAAGTACGCGTCCGTCTGCAAATGGCACAGAGTAGATGCCGTTACGCGCTTGTGGAAGAGTAACGTGCGCCGGAAGAACGCTGCTCAAGAATGAAGAGCTGTAAGCTGTATTTCCCCATGCATGAGAAGCTGCCAATGCCTGTGCTTGTTGCCATACTTGTGCTTGATTGATGCCGCCTGCAAACCCATGGTTAGGAAGACCAGCAAACCGACCGTTGATGCCATTGATTCCGTTACCGATTCCATTATTTAAGCCAAACACGCTGCTAGTGTATGGACGGTAGAACTGCTTCCAGTTTGCGTTGCCGTAATGTGGCACAGCATGTCTATACTGAGAGTTGTATCTTGCTTGCATTAGCTGTCTTTTAAAGGTTCTGTATTCTTGTCTGCGTAAAAACTCCTGGCTATAAGATGCCTGTTGGTTATAACCACAAAGCTGGCTTAAATAACCCCAAGGCGTACCGTGAGCTTGTTGGCTATACGGCTGGTAGTTAGGAAGGTAGCAAAGTGGGTTTACGCCGAATGCGTTGAAACCTTGACCTTGGCCCTGACCTTGGAACGGTTGTGGTTGGTATGCAAATTGCCCTACATTTCCGAGTCCAGGAATAGCTTGGTTTGCGCCACCAAAAAGGATCGCCGGGTTTGATTGAACGATTGAAGCCACGTTTTGGTTCCAGCCATTCAAGCCACGGTACTGCACCGATTGGTTTGGTACTATACTTGGAACTCCATAACTGTTGATTTTTAGAGGTATGCGTGCAACCTGGTAGTTCGGTACAGCCCTGTTCAGTCCAGGTAAAACGTTGTTACCTGGTTGGATGTACTGGTTTACGTTCGGGTGAATACGTGTTCCTGGAACTGAACTAGATTGTCCAAGCTCTGAAATTACGACTCTTTTTTTGTCGTTTTTCTTTTCGTCTTTACCACATGACCAAACTAAGCCTGAGGCTAAAAAAGCAACTAAAAGTGTTTTTGTTGATGTGCGCATTACCGCTCCTATCGATGATTAGTTTTTGTTATTTGAGATAGCTTCCCAAAGGGTTTTTCCAGCAGTAGCGACGGACCCGCGGTAATCTTTCCGCTCGAGCGCGTGCTTTCTTTCAAGAAAAAGCGCTTTGTGTGCTGCTTGCTTGAAGCAGCTGTCTAAGAAGTTATCCATTAAAATTACTTGTTTTTTATATATCTTTATTAAATCTATGTCAATAGAAATATAAAAAACCATAGAAAGGCTAGTATTACTAAGTGATTAAAATTTATACAAAACTCTTCCAAATGGCTTAGATACCGCAAAAAAGACCCCGTTGAAAGACTCACAGCAAAGCTAGAGCTATGGCTGACCCTGAGGAGGCTTGTGTGCGGATGTCTGGCTTTTAGCTTATAACTAGTTCTTGGTTTGTCTCTACTTTTTGGCTTCGCTGATCAAAAGCTCTAAGAACTGCCTTGGTGGCAGCGGGGGCTCCTCTGCTAGCGCCTGATGATATAAGACCGTCGAAGGGGTAAGAGCCGGCGTGGTGTTGACCTCGATGAATTTTACGTCGCCCGACTGGCAGTGCATAAAAAGATCTGTCCTAGAGTAGCTAGAAAGCCCTAGCTTTTGTGCGATGATGACGTTCGATTTTTTGACCTTTTCTACCGCCTCGGGAGCAATGTAGGGAGCAGGTGGAGGAGTAAGGTTGATTCCGGTTCCGCCCTGGAACTTTTCTTCTACGCTTAAAACATCGCCGCTGGCAATCGACATGCTCGGAGTCAGGCTTGCTAGAACCCCGCCGCGTTCCAAAACACCTACGGTGATTTCTACCCAGCCCGTTTTCTTTTCCCACTGCAGGTTCTTTCCTTCAGCCCAAACCCGGTCGGTCTCAATGAACTCTTCTAAAAGAAGCTTTTTCATTCTTGTAGGTGGCATATCTATAGGTGATCCGTTTCCAAGTGCACCCGTAGGTATTGCATGTAAGCCATTGTCTAAAAACATCAGGTACGTCTTGAGTTGCTGTTCAGATTCAAGTTTTACGATTCCAGCCGAGCAGCCTTCGTCTTGTGGCTTTGCGATCAGTGTGCGGCTGCCAATAGATTCACTTGCTCTCTGCCAGACGCTCGAAGCAAAAGAATCTAGGTCAGCAATTTCATCTGGTATCGAGAGCGAGTATTTATGGATGGTGTAAATTCCGTTGCCTTCAAGCCCCTCGAGTGCTTGTGAAGATGTAAACTTATCCATGCATATTTGCGACGCTACAGAGCCTGGGCCATTAAAACGTATATCCTTTTTTTCTAGAGCTGCCTGAAGGGTTCCGTTTTCTCCAATGCCCCCATGCAGGCCAGAAAAAACAAACGACTGCCCGGAGACAAAATCCATAAGGGTGTGTTCTATAGGGATATGAAAAGCAGTATCTTTGGAAGTAATACCCATACCCTTGAAAATAGGAAGGAGGTTTTGTGCAAACCAACTTAAACGAGCACTGATTTGTGGGTAGCTAGCTATGGCTGCTTTAATCTCTTCGACCGTGTGCGCAAGGCAAAAAGCATAGGGTATCTGCACCAGCGTAGAATCGTCTTTTAATAAATAGGGAGTAGGGCGGTAGATGCTGCTGCCGCGAAGCTTTAGCCAGGCATTGGTCCCGCTCATAAGAGATACCTGGCGCTCGGCTGTGACTCCACCAAATAGCACTGGTAGCTCGGTTTTTTGCGTGCCGTTTTTGCGGCGAGCGGGCTCCCACAGAATTTCATTGCGTCCGGTGGCACTTTGCAAAATGCAGGAAAGCGTATCGCTATGACTAAGGCCTAGATAAGCCGGTTGTTGAAACAAAAAGCTGTTTTGCTCCATTCCAGAGATAGGGTTTAGATCCGAAAATACAATGGATCCGTCCGCCAATAGCCAACCATCGAAACGCGCAAAATCCCGCATACCAAACTGTGTAAAGATACTTTCGGCTTGCTGGCAAATGTCACGGACGATTTTTTCTTCAAACCGCGGAGGGCAGTGATAGTGCACCTGCGTGTTTGGTAGGTACTTTTTGCGGTAATCAAAAATCTCACCACCTTCATAAGAAGTTGCAATCTCGGATGGAGGCATAGCTTTAACGCCGTCGGCAGTTTCTAGAAGGATCACGGTAAACTCTACGCCACGGCAAAACGGCTCAATGATAGCTTTCTCGTAGTTTGCTTCATCTAAAATATAGCGGCTGTGATCTGCAATTTGCTCTTTGCTACTAGCTTGGAGTACATCTAAAGAGGAGCCACCCGTGGCAGGTTTTACGATAAACCTGTTTTCTACCAGAGAAAACGGACTAGATTTTAAAGAGCTAACAAACTCGTCTATCTGGGTAGCAAGTGTGGCCGCAGAAGCTTTATTTTTGGTTAAGGCTAAATAGGGGACCGTAGGAAAGCCTAGCTCTTTTAGTTTTTCATGGCTTGCTTGCTTATCAAAACAAAGCTCGCAAGCAGAAGGGGGAGAGCCAGCATAAGCTACGCCCCATCCCTCACAAAGGCTTTGTACGCCACCGTCTTCGCCCATGGTCCCGTGGATGGCAGGGAAGAGTATGTCGAGGCCTGTCCAAGCAGCTTTTAGGTCTGCTTTTTCTAGTTTTTGTGCGATGTCACTTAGTTTAAAGTCAAAATCAAGCGGAGTGTTCGAATACATATGCGAGTTTTCTAGCGCATAAAAATCTCCGGTAGGGCTAAGATAAAAACAGCTAAGTTTACAGCCTAAAGAGCCAAGGTGATCGAGAAGGCTACGGGCTGAGTTCAAAGAAATACCGCGCTCACCGCTTGGACCCCCGCAAAGGATGCCGACGTGTAGCTGGTTTGGTTGCTCGGGGTTTTGCTCAGTTTTTTTCATGGCTATTCCTCGTATTAGCGCGATTGGCGTGATGCACCATGATTTTACTACAAGTGGTCTTTAAAACAGCTCAGGTAACCCCTCTTCTTGACTCTAAAATAGACACGCACGCCAGTAAATTTCTGTTTTAAGCAGGCTGAAAGCATAATAAACACTTCCCTAACAACCTGAAAATACTGACCTATCAGCAATATCTCAGCTGTCTCAAAACTTTTCCGAATAGGTATTCAACGATTTTTAAAAGGGGCTCACTGGATGCACGCATTACTCTATATGATTATAATTACCTGGGTAGCAGTAGGGTGCTCCAACTCTCAGTTTGCACAATCAGGCTCTGCTTCGCAGCGTACAACGGAGCTTTCTTTTGCTCAAAGCGAAGAGATCCCTTTTGTGAATATAGGGCTGATTGGAGATAATTCTTCTTCGCTTTTGGAGGAGCAGCAAAAAGTAGCCAACTCTGCACGCGATTTGGTTGTTTCCTTTGCTGGCCGTAACCTCAGATTTTACCTTTTAAGTACAACGCCACACTCTGCAACGTTTTCAAATGAAGTTAACCATACAACCTATGTTCAGTCGATGACGGAGCTAGTCAACGGTGAGTATAAGTTTAAGCCTTTAGGGCTCTCAACTTCCAATATTGCCTACTCGAGCCCTCTGTTTCACATCGCCCCTGAATCGATTGTTTTTAAACTTGACGGCATAGAGCATTCAACGATGGGAGCAATCCGAGAGTTTGATGAGATCCGGATGAAAAACCAGGCTAACAGAAGCTTGACGCCGGGTGGTGAGCCGATCGTGCTAAAAGCTACAGACTCAATTTTTAGGGTTAATCAAATTGCTGAGCAAGTTCGCCAGGAAATTCTTGCGTTGGGTGTGGATGGGCTTGAAAATGAATATACCCTTTGTTCTGCCTATCAATTCGCAAAAAAAATTTTACCTGCCAATGAGCCAGCGACAATACTTTCTTTGACCGATTCGGACGATCAGTCTGGTCGCCAGTGTTTTGATGAAACAACTCTGCATAGAACACAGGTATACGCTAGCAACCCTTCTATGACCAACCAATCAGAATGTTCGTCTGAAGGGGGAGACAAAGACTGCTATGGTGATATTCAACATCAGTATATTTACGTATCAAAATGGCCAATTTTTGAGTTTACAGGAAAAATGAATATTGATGGAACGGTCGTAGACGTGGTAAACCGCCGGGTGCAAAACAGAACTTGTTGGGAGGATTACAACGGACAGTTACACTCTCTTTGTGATGCAACCAGTTTTCCGGCTGAATTTGATGTAAGTAAATATGGAGCTTTAGCAGGTGCTGTGGGAGCTGTGGAGGGATCGATTACCTCTGCACGAGTTATTGATATTCCGCCTTACACATGGGGACATTCATTGACTTTCATAAGTGATCTTTATCCGGACGACCTAAGAAACAGAAGTTTTACATTCGGTGGTGATTCCTATTTGAATTTAACCGATTATATCCGGAAACGTATAGGGTTCGAGCCGAATGCAGGCTTTTCATTTCACCCGTACAGGTCGCGCTGGAACAACAGTGTGACTAGGTGGAATAGGACCTACGACTTTGGTAATGTAGGTTTAAATACTGCTTACGAGCAAGGTGAAGCTGCATTAAGGCAGCAGTTTACTAAAGAGATTGCTAAGGTAGCAGAAGAGCGTTTTCCAGCCTTCTTGTACAGCTCTATACAGATGCTTCCAGAAGATGTGAATACTCCTTGCAATGCTTCTGGTAATGGCAGTGCCGGCACTCTATTGACCTCTCTAGCAAGCACTGTAGATCAAAGCCCACGTGGATCAAGTTCTGTTCAGAGTATTTGCTCGAGCAGCTACGAGCTACAGGAAATCAAAGATTTCGGCGATCACTTTTTGTTAGAACAACACAAAGTTTCGGGCCTAGAAGTGGGCGAACTTATCAACTCGGTTAGCATCCGGTCGCAAACGGGCGAAGTCACGATTTTAAAAACCGGAGACAGAAACGCAGATCTTTCGCAGTATGGCGCTCTGGTCGATGGTAACCTTATTAAAATGAACCTAAGTGTCGTTCAAGAAATTCTTGGCGTAAAGAGCCTCGACAGTTTAAGTGAAGAAGATAGAAGCCGGATAGGGATCATTGTTGGAATAGTCAAAGGTTGACGCTACTCGGGAAGTTTTAACTCCAAAAGGCTCTTCTGAAATCACAATAAAAACAATTGCTTATAAGTTTTTTTGGTAATGGTTAAGGTTTTTCTCAAAATTCCGAGTGGGGTAATTAGGGTAGTCGGTAGGAGGGTTTATGAAATTTATATATGCAATTTTAGTTAAAAGACCCAGCTCAATGCGAGGTTTCACGCTTATTGAGCTTATGATTGTAGTTGCGATTATTTCTATTCTCGCAACGCTTGCACTCCCTAAATTTGAGCGGTTTCAGGCTCGTTCAAAGCATACTGAAGCCCACGTTAATCTTGCTAGTATTTACACCCTGCAGGAGTCTTATTTTGCAACAAACTCTAACTACGCAAATTTTGCAGGTGTGGGCTATGGTCACACCACGCCAAGTGGCGCTATGCCAACCGCTAGCAACTGCAACAATAACAATGAACTCGGTTTTACGGTAACCAATTGCTTGAAGGTTAATTACCACTACAATACGGGTGGCAGTACGCTGGATTTTCTTGGGCATGCATTGAGTGGTGGAGGGAGTGAAGGTTTTGCTGGACCAAACAGAGTATTTCCTGGGTGCGATATCCCTGATATTTGGACAGTTGATCATGATAAAAAAATGCTAAACATAGCCGGGGAAGATTTTGATTTTTCTGTTGCAGAACTAGATATCGATCACTGCTTGTGAATTAAAGGTGCTCTGCGGATGCTACATAAAGTCTATTCTTTTAGCTTTATGTGAATTTGTCCATCTTCAACTTTTACAAAATCAATGCCTTCGGCAAAGGATTTCCAAAAACCTTTTTCGCCACCAAACTCTTGTACAAGATCAATATTCTTTAACCCTCCAAGCCAAGCATTGGGAATAGGCACGCCCCAAAGGCTTACCCCTTTTAAGATCACACTAGGTTTTTGGTTTTTGTAAGAGAGATCCACACCGGCTGCAGCCTTGATGGTCTTGCCTCCGATAAAGGGGAAGTCTGGGTCTACAGGAAGAAGCATTTTTGCGCTCATCGCATCTTTTCCAAGGTGGATAGCCAGGCGCTCACCAAACTCAGTATTCTTAGCTACGAGGGCGTTTACCTCGCGCTGCGTGAGGGTGATCTCACGTTTTTTTGGGTCTTCTTTGTAGGGTTCCGGCTTTGGGTCAGCCGGTTGGGGCAAAGCCTTTGCTTGTGGACGTTTTTTAGTCTTCGCTCTACTTGAAAGGTCCCAGCTTTGATCTGTTAGAGCGCTAACCTTTTCTTCTAAAACCTGGGTTTCGGTTTGCGTGAGTTTTACGGGTCGCAGCTTCTTTGGAAAAAGATAAGTATACAGTAAAAGCCCGGTTACAACGGTGGTCAGCATGGCAACGCCCGCAACTATGAGTATCAGCTTTAGGCTAGATCCAGAAGATTTTGTAGACATACGCATGAACCTTTATTCTGTGTAAACAAGCGTCACAATTGTCGTCCTCAATGCATCGCTTGTCAATCAAAGGAATGAGCGGCCAGTGTTTTTTGCGTTATCTTGCAGCTAAATGTACCTTTTATGTGGTTGTGCGGTTTATCTGAATATTTATAACAAGAGGCCTTTGTCTAATGGATCCCCTAAAAATACTTGCAGTAGAGCCGTTTTATGGTGGCTCTCACGGTAGTTTCGTAGATGGGTTGATCCGGCATTCCAGCCATAAGATAGAGCTTCTTCATTCGGCTGCATACCGCTGGAAGTGGCGGTATGCAAGCTCTGCTTTTCGGTTTCATCAAGAGATAAAATCGAAGCTTGCAGGAGTAAATCTGTTTTTTTGCAGCAATGTTTTTGATTTGTTTTCTGCAATGACCTTGGTTCCCGAGCTACGCGATATTGCAAAGGTAGTTTATTTCCATGAAAATCAGGCTACCTATCCTGTACAAACAGGTAAAAAAAGAGATATGCACTATGTGCTGCAGGATCTAAAGACGATTTTTGCAGCGGACTTAGCTCTGTTCAACTCCAGTTGGAACATGAAAAGTTTGCAAGATAACTCACGGATGCTTTTAGATCGCTTTCCGGATAAAGGTATAGACCTGGATTCTTTGCTTCAGGGCAATACAGCTCTGAAAGTACAGCCGCTTGGAATCGACTTGCAAAGCCTTTTAACGTATAAAAAAGAAATAGCGCCTGCTGTCCCGACGCTTCTCTGGAACCATCGCTGGGAGTACGACAAAAACCCTGCGCTGTTGTACAAAGGGCTGTGTTCGCTGCAAAAAGAGAAGGTAGCATTCAAACTCATTGTTTGCGGAGAGCAAAAAAAGAAGTACCCAGATGTTCTTGATCAAATCAAGCGTGAGTTTGAAGATGAAATCGTCTCTTGGGGTGAGCTCAGTAGGGCTGATTACACCAAGGCTTTGCAAACAGCTGATATAAGCTTGTCTACGAGCGACCATGAGTTTTTTGGTATTTCCGTATGCGAGGCAATAGCTGCTGGGTGCGTGCCGCTGTTGCCAAATAGGCTATCTTACCCTGAGCTTTTGCCGGGCGATCTTCATGCTGAGCTTCTGTATAGTGCCGATTCTGACTTCTTTTCAAAGCTGAAAGGCTTAGTAAAGTCTTTTGCATCGGGAGAGCCTCAACAGTTTAAGTTGCGCGAAGAGTGGAAACATTCACTACGAAAAAAAGTTGCAACCTACGATTGGTCGGTGCAAGCAAAACAATTTGACTTAGTTCTTTCGGAATCTTACAGGAAGCGAAAAACTGCTGGCAGCTGTGAATAGAACTGGTAGCAGCAAAAAAAGAAGCAGCGGCAAAGAGCTATTAGATGGGTTCATCCCTGTGACTCCACACCCAAGAAAGTCTTTCGGCGTTTCTGCAAACTCTTGATTTGGATACAGGAACATGGCGGCCATTTTATCGTCTGCGGATAGGCTAAATCTACGGCTAGTGTTGCGGTAGCTCATCATCGCGTCTCCAACCAGGTGGTTGTGACCTATGCCAAGGCAGTGTCCAATTTCATGAGCAACCGTAAATGCCAACTCTTCTGCAGAGTAGCTGGAAGTACCGATTTGGATGTCGCAGTCGACGATGTTTCTATCCGGGTTGATCTCGCTGTTGAATGCGAAGTTCGGTAGGGCCGATGCAGCAAAGGAGCTACTACTGATCTCTTCGGCAAAAATGCTGTGCTTTAAGTCAGTACTATCTTTATTTGCTCCCGGGTCGGTGCCAGCTTGAAGCACAAGCTCAATATCGGTACCAGGTATGTCGTTCCATATGGCTAGAGACTCTTCGATGATCGCCCGCATCAAAGCGGTTCCTGTAAGGCTTGCATACCTTCCTTCAAGAAAGCTGCTAGTGGAGTGAATGGAAGGTACGCTTCCATCCCAAGCAAAAATCACTTGAGGGCTGGTCGTAGACCCGTTGTTTGGCTTGATGGTAGCTTTTTGGGGTCCAGAAAGGACGGTAAAGCCTGAACACAAGTAAAAACAAAAAAATGCAGCTAAAACAGATAGAAATTTTTGTGATCTTAAATTTTCCATACTAGCCCCATACGCACGGCAAACGGAGTGGTGATTTTCCATTCAGTAATACTCACTCCGACGTCTTGAATGTATTGGGCGCTAAAGCAGACCCGTTTTACAGCACACGGAGAGTGCCAGCCAAAAACTGAAAAAATGCCTGGTCCGTACCCTTGGAGGCTATTGACCACGCTTGCACCGATAGCGGTTTGAAAGCCGTACTTAAGCTTAAACAGTTTGCCCGCTGCCACGATGTGAGGGCTTAGGCCCAGCCTAAAGTGCCACCTAGACTTAGTCGTTAGAGTCGCTTCGTATTCAACTAAAAAAGATGGTGGAACACTGACCGGGTTGGAACCGCCGTTTGCCAAAGAAGGCGGGCCGACTAGCATCTCAAACTCCCACTTTTTTTTGTATGGTTTTTTCTTGAATACTCGTTTTTTTTCTAGGGTATTTCTTGCCACTTTTTTTCTGGCTTGTGTTGCTTCCACTTTCGTTGAAAAAGTAAGTGATCCGATCAAAACAGCAAGGCTAAGTATGGGAATCTTAGATAGGGGCATCTTAAATAAGTAGAAAAAAGAAAGTTTGCTCATAGCCAAACCCCTGTCTGTACGTAAAAGCTTTGGCGGCGAGCAAAAACCATAAAAAAAGTAGCTGGACCCACAGGGTAGAGCCTACTTTCCCAGCCCGCGCTGGCATAAAACTTACGAAACGGAGCTACAAACTGCAGCCCTAAAGAAGTCGCGGCATTCCAGTTGATGTCTTTTTCTGCCGCCGCTGCTACCAGTATTTCTTGGGATTCATAGCTAACCCCTAAACCAACAACGCCTTCTAAAATAAGCTTTGTAAACGGGATGCGGCCAAAGCCAAATTGGTAGCCTATTGTGCTGAGCACAGTACGGTCTTTATAAGCATCGCCGGATCTTGCTGAATGTTGCACGCGAGCAATCCACCTTTTATAGGAGCCTTCTGCTAGTACGCCCGTGCGAAAACGGTCGTCTGACTCATCCATGGTGGCAATGCCTAGAGATAGGCGGACTTTTTTCCCGTGGTTATAGGAGAGCTTGCTCCTTGATTGTGCTGAGGCCATTGGTGGTAGCACAACGCTAGTCAGAAGCGTCCAAGCTACAAGCCATTTGGAGAGAATAAAATATGTTTGCAATTGCAGGGCCATAAGGAGCTTGTCGGCCTATCAAGAGTAAGCCCTAAAAGGGCTTAAAGTCGACTGGGAAAAATCCAGCAAAAAAGGTAATATTCTTCTGGAGTTGGATGAGGCAATGATGAAAACCACGAACCATTACCTGCAAGGCATGTTATCTGTGCTGACTATTGTTATGCTTACTGTGTTTTCGGCAGAGCTGTTTGGAACGATTCGCATCATAGATAACGACTGGGAAGATAAAGATAGAGTTTCCAACTCTGACCCACTTGAACGCCAAGACCAAGAGCTTGGGAATGAACTTGATACGCAGCCAATTTATCATTCACGTTTTAGGATAGAAGCTAAAAAAACATTTGCAACAGCAGGGTTTGGCCGGAGCAATAGTTGGCAAGACTTTGGAGCAACTTTTGGGTTGAAGCTGGCCCCTAGTTTTTGGGTGCAGTTTTCACCCGGGGTAGGTCTGCATCGAAACGAAGGGGTAGGAGCTCCTAACATTAGGTTTTTTCAAGACCTCAAAAGCTTGTCTCTACATAGCTCCGTGCGCTACTACTTTTGGCAGGTTTTTCCGCTTTTTTTACAGGGCGGCCTTGGTGGGGTTCGGTGGTCTGGGGATGTTGACCCGTCCAGGACTATCAATGAAAACCAGAGCAACCCGACCCCTCTGACCGAGTCTGATTACTCTGGTGTGGGGTTGTACTCAGATTTAGAGCTAGGGTTTAGCTATGCTTTTAAAAAAGGATTTTTCATCGATTATCGCCTGGTAGGGCTTAGTAAGTCTTTTGTGCTTTCTAGTGACCTGCAGTCTGGTCAAAAAGAGCTAGAAGATAATCTAAAGGATTCTTTGGAAGACTTTTTTTCTTATGGCTTGATCAATATTAGGCTCGGTTATATCTGGTAGGTTGATAGAGGCTGTTAAAAACACCTCAAGAAGGACAGAGACATAAATGACAAAAGACAGATTAGATAAGAAAATAGAAAAAGTATCGCCTCAGACTTTAAAGGGCTTTAGAGATCTCGCCCCGGAAGAGGTTTCTGGCCGTAACCATATCCTAGCCTGTGCTAGAGAAGTTGCCCAGGCACACGATTTCGAAGAGATTGCCACGCCGTTTTTAGAGTATAAGCAGGTGCTTTTGGGCGAGGGCGGAGAAACCGATAAACAAGTCTATTTGTTTGAAGATTCGGGTGGCCGTCAGGTTGGGCTGCGCTATGATCTGACTATCCCTTTTTCGCGCTATGTCGCGGCAAATCAAAATACTTTGAGAATGCCATTTAAAAAGTTTCAGGCTGGCACGGTTTTTCGTGGCGAGAAGCCTCAAAAGGGTCGCTATCGGGAGTTTGTGCAAGCAGATTTTGATGTAATTGGAAGCAAAGACTGGCGCGCAGATGTAGAGGTCGTTCAATGTCTAAGCTTGGTTTTAAAGAAAGTATTGTTAGAGGTAGGCGGCGATCAACATTCTGCGGCGTACGAGGTGGCTCTTAGTCACCGGCAAATATTGGCAGCTATTTTGCGCAAAGGCCTAGGCCTGAAGCTAGCATCTTCTGCTGATATTCCGCCTACGATGTTTATAGCTCTAGATAAACTTCATAAGATTGGGCCTCAGAAAACAGCTGAACTTATGCTGAAAGCAGCCTCTGACGCTGAGGTTGAAGTCAAGTTTGATATGGAGGGCGAAGCTGGTGTAGGCCTAAAAAACATCGAAACTTTTTTAACGGAGCTACCTGCTCTAAGTGAAAAGACGCAGGCCGACCCTGGTTTTTTAACAAGCTATTTAGCAGCTGAGCCAGAAAGCGAGCTAGATTTAGAACTGTCTAGGTTTGCGCAAACCCTACAGGTTCTGCAGCAGCTCGGGGTACCTATAAAAGTAGATTGGTCTATAGCCCGCGGGCTTGGCTACTACACGGGGGTTGTCTTTGAAACCACTCTTACAAGTCTGCCCGAGCTTGGCTCTATTTGTAGCGGGGGGCGCTACGACCAGCTCTGTGGGCGTTTTGGAAAAGGCGACTTGCCTGGTGTTGGTGGGTCGGTCGGTGTAGACAGGCTGCTTGCAGCAGACCTGTGGAAGCCAAAAACAGAAGCAAAGATTCTAGTGGCTACGGCTGATAAAGAGGCGCAGTCCTACGCGCTTTTAGTGGCGGAATCCTTGCGGCAGTCAGCAGCAAAACCAGTGCACGTTTACCTTGGGTCGCCCAAGCTAGCAAAACAGCTGCAGTTTGCGGCAAAACATGGGTTTGAGGCAGTAGCAATTGTCGGTCAAAAGGAAATGCAGACAAAGTCCTACACCCTTAAGACCTTGGCTACAGGTGTTCAAGAGACCATGAAAATCTAAACTTATTTTACTTTCATTTCTTTGACTATTCTACGCATGTACTCTCTTTTAGATTCTTCTGGAGCCTTCCAAGAGTTTTCAAGAGAGTATTTTTGGAAGTGTTCTTTGACCCATTTTTTATTTAGGTTCGCACCCTCAAAGCATCTAGTAGGTATCACGCGCCCACGTAGTTTACGTGCTACTTTCTCTACGCCAGCCGGGTCCCATGCGCCAATACGGTGAAAAAGATCGTATTCTTCCTTAGTGACATTACAGCTTTTATAGAGGTTGCAACTTCCGGCGTTCACAATGCCTGCACTAACAGGATTTTTTTTACTTTTGGTTCTACGTAAACTGTCTAAAACAGATAGCTGGCAGCTGGTACCCGGCCTGTTGTTGGTTCTGCAAAACCTACTTTGGTACTCTGCGCGTTTTTGGTTGAGCGTAGTCATGGCAATAGAAGCACTCGAAAAACTTTCTTTCCATAAGACAGGTCGTGGTTTGGGGCGTTTTACCTTTTTGTTGCAGGTACTGGTCGGAACCAAAATTTCTTCTGTAAGCCTATAGTCTAAGGCTGTCGGAAGGCCTTCCGGGGCTGGCGCCGGCGGAGCTGCAATGTTTTCTTCGCAGTTATAGCGGCGGTAGTTAAACTTAGCAGAGTCTAGAGCCATTCTGTTTTTGCGAATTTTTTTCATAATGGATTTTACCCGTTTTTCACCTTGGGCCGTACGCATGGTTTTGACCATTTCCAAGTCATTTTCAAGCTTCTGAAGGTTTTTTTGGATCTTTTCAGGCCTCCGCACAACGTCGTTGGTGCAGGTGTCGCCAGTTGCAAACGAGTGATACTCAGAGGTTTCACAGCTGAATAGGCACATAAAAACAATGAATAGGCCTGTGATTGGTAGCGCGCGTAATGCCATTTAAAATCCCTCTTACTTTATATAGACACTCTTAAGGCCTATTATAGCAAAAATTGAAAGGCATGGTACTTAAGGCACTTAAGTGATGTTAAAGGTCGAACTATTCAGGCTGCTGCAACAGAAGCTGGTAGAAGCGCACCATGCGCTTTAGCTCTTTGACCGATATTTTTTCGCCGGTTCCGTGGATAGTCTTGACGTCTGCCTTTCCGAGGGTCATGGGTAAAATACGGTAAATGTTTTTTGCGATATGATTAAAGTGTTTGGAGTCGGTGCTTGCAATAGTAATACTTGGGCTTACCAGGACGCCTCCGGTAACTGTTTGTAGGTGGGTTTGGATGCGCTGAAAGGCAGGCGTGTTTTTTGCTGATTTTTTTGGAGGGTCAAACCCAGTGCTGTATTTAGATATCGTCACTTGGTCGTCACCTATTTTTTTGCGTATTTCATCTATGACAGACTCTACGGTTTCGTTTGGGTGAATTCTTACGTTTAGCACCGCGCTGCTACTTTGTGGCAAGACGTTTTCTTTGCTACCTGCTTTGAGAATAGTTGGTGCAACCGTCGTTCTTAGCTGGGCTGCCGTGGGCGGCCTTGCAAGCATCTGCCCTACAACTATTGAACGAAACAACCAAAGGTTCGACAGGAAGACGCGCTCCAACAGGGGTTTTCCTAAAGCCAATGTCTGCAAGATATCTGTGTGGATATCTGTAAACCTTGCAGGGAAGGGTTTTTGTTGAAGCTTCAACAAAGCACTAGCTAAAACAGATATCGGTGTTTTTAGAGGCGGCATTGAAGCATGCCCACCCTCGGATAAAACCTCTAGCTTTAGACTAATGACCCCTTTTTCTGCGACACTGATAAGAGCCACGTCTCGAGACGTTCCAAGCAAATCACCTTTGATGATACCGCTTCCTTCGTCTAAAATGTAATCCAGCCCCAAGCCTTTTTCTTTAAACCACTGAGCTGCTATTTTAGCGCCTTTGTTACCACCGACCTCTTCGTCATGGCCAAAAATAAAGTAGATGTCTCTTGGTGGGGTAAACCCTTTCTGTAAGAGAGCTTCGGTAGCCTCGATCATAGCAATCAAGCTGGACTTATCATCAAGTGCTCCACGGCCCCAAATAGCCCCGTCTTTTAGTTCACCAGAAAATGGTGGCATGGCCCAGTCGCCTTTTGTTCCTGGTTCAACGGGCACCACGTCCATATGTGCCATAAACCCAACTGCCCCAAGAGATGAGTCCTGGCCTGGCCATTTTAATAAATAGCTAGGGCTGTCTAACTTGATTTCTTCTAGAGAGTTAAAAAAAACAGGGTAGGTCTTTCGTAAAAACCTTCGAAATGTTTGGATGCTTTTTGCAAAAGTACGCGGGTCTTCCAGGAGTTTTCCTCCGGAGACCGTTTGAATCCGAATAGCTTGGCGCAGGTTTTCAACCAGACGAGGTGTGTCATACATGCCTAGTTTTTTAAATGCTGCCTGGTTTGCTGTTAAGCGTTTTTGCGTCATATGTGGCACAAAATAGGCCCGAACAAGTAAAACAGCTAAAAAAATAATGAAGCCTAAGCATGAAAAGCGGAAAATATTTTTTTTATTTATAACGTTCATAAATTGCAACTTCCTTGCTTCTAGAGTTTGTAGGTTTTATCTTAGCAGGCTTCATAAAAGTGACTTATTATGTGCCTCAGGGGTGGCCGAGAAACTAGAGGTGAAGAGGTTGTTGGGGAAGTGACGTTTGTACCCTCAGCTAGTTTCTTTGATTTCTGAGGCTGCCTTATGTCTACTAACCCCCGGCGCTGCGCATCCTTTGCAACAACGTAGGGTATATGGGCGAGTTGATCACTTGCTGCAACGAGCCTAACTGCTTCTAGCACGGTCGAAACCTCGTGCCCACGTAGTCGACGGTGCAAAGGAATCGGAAAAAAATCATCACCTGACTCAAACTCTCCAGCCACGAGGTAGCTTGGCGTGATCAACCGGTAAGGTAGCAGCAGGTCTTCGTTTAGCCTTTGTCTCTACTTAAGAGAGATAGCCCTGTTTTTTGAAAGAGTCAGAAGCAAACTAACCATAACCATAGGTGCTCTCATTCAACAAAAAATCCTTACTTTTTATTTCAACCTATTTCAGATCTTCCTTGCATATAAGGCCTAAGAGCTTCTGGAATCCGGATTTTACCATCGCTTGTTTGGTGGTTTTCTAAAAGTGAAATCAAAACCCGCGGCGAGGCTATGGCCGTGTTGTTTAGGGTATAGCAAATATGTTTTTTGCCATTCTCATCTTTATATCTCATTTTTAAGCGGCGTGCCTGAAAGTCATGGAAAGTCGAGCAGCTATGGGTTTCACCGTAGCTGTTTCTGCTGGGCATCCATGTTTCAATGTCGTGTTTACGCACTTGGCCTTGGCCAAGATCGCCCGTACAGACGTAAACTACCCGGTAAGGAAGCTCTAGCGCCTGCAAGATATCTTCAGAGTTTTGCAAAAGCTCAGCGTGGAGCTTTTCAGAGGTTTCGCGGCAGGAAGGAGCAAGAATCACCTGCTCAACTTTCTGAAACTGATGAACCCTGTAAAGGCCTTTGGTGTCTTTGCCATAGCTGCCGGCTTCTCTGCGAAAACAGCTAGACCAAGCAAACATCCTTTTTGGTAAGACCTCTTTTTTTAAAAGCTCATCGCGATGAAAGCTCGTCAAAGAAACCTCTGCCGTTCCGACTAAGGCAAGCTCGTCTTTTTCAATATAGTAGGCCTGGTCTCGGCCGACCGGAAAGTAGCCGGTCCCCTCCATGGCAGCCTCTGTGACCAAAACAGGTATGCTCAAAGGCTCGTATCCACGCGAGAGCAGCAAGTCATATGTAAAACGCATCACAGCTTGTTCGAGTACGGCGCCGTCGCCTTTTACAACATAAGACCTTGATCCGGCCAGTTTTACGCCGCGCTCAAAATCAACATAGCCAAGCTTTTCACCAAGTTCTATGTGGGAAAGAGGTTTAAAGGAAAAACTCGGTATGGTTCCGACCTTTCGCAGCTCGACGTTTTCTTTGTCGTCTTTACCAACCGGAACATCTTCTCTGGCTGGAGCCGGAGCTTCAAGCATCTTTTCTTGCAAAAGCGCTTGCTCTTCTTTGAGTAGGGCCTGCTTGCCTTCAAGCTTGGCTTTGATCGCAGAGACTTGCTCAATGGCAGCAGATCTTTCATCTGCACTAAGCTTTGGAATCGATTTAGAAATCTTGTTGCGTTCTGCAAGTAGCGTTTCTACTTCGGTCTGTAGTGGCTTGGATTTTTCGTATAAACTTACTAGCTCATCAAAAAGCTCCGGGGCGTAACGCTTGTCTGCTGCGCCTTTTTTGTATCGTTCGATGTTTTCTTGGATGTCTTTTATGTCTAACACGCGGTCGTAGCCTCTTGCTTTGTTTTTACCCTATCCAATATGCGCGAGAGTTTCGGTTGCGGCAAGGGGGCTAGATCCAGAATTCTTCACTGCTGCAGCCTAAGGTTGGTAAGGTTATTTGTTCTTAAATTACAGACACTTATGGTGTCAGGGTCAGGCCTAAAAATATTTCTATAGCCTGTAACCCTTGCCTTGCTGTAAAAACGATGCAGGCGTGGGCATTCTTCTAGCTAGTTCGGAAGGGTTTTGGTTCTCACAGCTGAAACCAGCAAAAAGAAGCAGGTTTAAACAAGCTCAAATAAAGATACAGAAAAACAGATAACAGTAAAGATTAAACGGCCTCATGGAAAAACACGATAACCTCTACCCGAAACCTTTTGAAAAGCTTGGTATAGAAGCTTCTGAACCGGTCATGCTGGCACCGCTGGCAGGTGTCTCTGATGCGCCTTTTAGGCGTATCTGCCAGATGCATGGTGCGGATCTGACTTTCGTCGAAATGCTTTCTGCCACAGCTCTTATTCATAAAAACAAGAAAACCCACGCCATGTTGCACCGCGACCCGGCCGAAGATGTTTGCGGCGTGCAGCTAACAGGGCGCTTTGCCCAGGAGGTGGGCGAGGCCACGGCTTTGATCGAAGACAAGACTTTTGAAGCGGTCGATATCAATATGGGCTGCCCCGTACGTAAGGTAGTAGGCAGCGGCTCTGGCTCGGCCATCCTCAAAGATGTTGACCGCGTCTATGAAACGGTAAGCACTGTCCGGGCAGCTACTCAAAAGGTTTTAAGCGCTAAAATCCGTATCGGATGGGACCGAAGCAGCATCAACTCTGTCGAGGTTGGTAAGGCTATCGAAGCAGCTGGTGCAGACTATATGGTGGTCCACGGCCGCTGCCGCAGCGACACTTATCAAACACCTGTGGATTTAGAGGAGATCGCACGCCTTAAAGCAGCTGTCTCTATTCCGGTGATTGGTAACGGTAACCTGTTTTCACACCGTGACGCCGAGCAGATGCAGACTGTTTGCAAGCTAGATGGTTTGATGGTGAGTAGGGGAGCCTTAGGAAACCCTTGGGTGTTTCGTTCGATCAAAGAAAATAAAAGTGTACACCCAAGCCTGAGTGATTGGATGGACACAGTCACCAAACACGTAGAGCTGCAAAGAGCAACCTACGGCACAGAGCCTCGCGCTGCCGTGTGCATGCGCAAACACATGCTTTGGTACACCAAGGGGTGGCCAGGAGCTAAAAAGGTCAGAGAGAAAATGGCTGTCATGTACTCGCTCGATGACATTTGCCAGATGCTAGAGGGCTTTTACAAAGAGCTTACTGCCGCTGGGGTTGAGCGTAGAGATCCGCCGTATGGCGAGCAAGGCGACCAAGCAGGGCGCTTTTCTTGGGACACTGCTTCTTGGGATCCTAAGTTTGATATGGACCGGAAGCAAGATCGTGGGGCACCAACCCCGCATTATGAAGGCGCCCCTGTCTCTTCTGTGGTAGGAAAAGAAGATTATATTTGAGGAATGATTGATGCCGTATGAAGCTCTTAGTTTGATGTCTCTTGTAGGCTATCTTGCCTCTGCTCTGGTAATTGGCTCTTCGATGATGAAGGACCTACGCATGCTTAGAATCGTAAACTCTTTGGGCTGCATGGCTTTTGTGGTTTACGGGTTTATGCTTAACTTTGCTTGGCCCATTATATTCACCAATGGGTTCATTCTTTTTGTGCATATCTATTATTTAACCAGGCGACCCACTATTTAGGTAGCAACTGGTAGAATAAGTCCTTTCCTGGAGCAAATAGGCTTTCACGGGAAACCACAAAGGAGATACACATGGATTTTATGAAAATCGGCACGCAGTTATTGATGAAACAATTCACCAAGCAAGGTGCTAGCCCGTCTGAAGGACTTGTACAAAAAGCTGTTTCTAGCCTATTCGGCGGCGGAGGCGCAGCCAGTGGACTTAGCATCGGCAGTATTCTTGGACAAATGCAGCAAGGCGGAATGGCCGAGCAGCTGAGCTCTTGGATTGGTACGGGTGAAAACAAGGCCATTACAGGCGAGCAAGTAGAACAGACCTTTGGTGCAGAAAAGCTACAAGCACTTGCTTCTGAAATGGGCGTGGAAGTTGGGCAGGTTAAGTCTAGCTTGCAAGAAGCTCTACCTCAGATGGTCGACCAAGCAAGCCCAGAAGGAAAGCTTCCAGACTCTCTCGGTAGCCTCAGCGGTATAGCGGGTATGGCAGCCGGACTTTTTGGCAAGTAGTCTCTTTAGAGCTTCTATAGTTTTATTAAAGGCCTAAATAAAGACCCTCCTTCATACGAATGAAGGAGGGTCTTATGTTTGTAGCCTATCTTTTATTGGCCTAGAGCAGTGTGTAAGTTACCCGTGTGTAGTTAGTGAAACCAATGTTTTCGCTTTGGTTTTTACTAGGTCTTTCAAAGAAGTTGTCCATAGAAACACTAGAGTGGTTACGAATGGCAAGTCTATCGTTGACCTGATAGTCGATACGAAAGATAGGTGCGGTTGAAAGCGCATCTTCGTAGTCTACAACCGTAAGGTCCTTGGCAGAGATAACCGTTTTAGGCTGGTTGAACGTGTAGTCGACTTCTGCGCCAGCTGTAAGCTTTAGGCCTTCGATTGCATTAGGCTCAAGAGCTACGGCAAAACGGGTCCAAGTGTTTACTTTGGCTCTGTCGACGTTTTTTACGCTCTCAATTTTTAAGTCTTCGATTACTTTTGCACCTAGAGCATTTCGGTCGCCTGCTTTTTCTTCATTAACCAGTGCTTCATCAGTGTGAAAAGCAGCGTTTGTTTCATTGTAGATAAACGGCGTGATTTTTCCGTCTTCTCCAAGATCAATTGGAAAGTTTACAATCGTCCTAACCGATGGTCGAATGCTGCGCGTACTGCTGAAGATGTTGTCCAACATAAGGTATGGCTCAAGTAAAACCATGTCGTTAGAAACAAGTGTCTTGGTTAGTTCAATGTTTCCACCGTCGGTGTCTGTTTGGTTGATACCTGTAGAGTCTTTTGCAGTGATATCTACGTAGAAGTCCATTTTGAATGAGTTGTTAAACATCGGCGTAGAAAAAATAGGGGTTATTTTATAGCTTGCTTTGTTGTCACGGCTCGTGTCGTTTAGTGTCACGCGAGACTGTAAAAAAACAGAACTGTCCTTGAAGATGCCCCACGAGCTTTTGTCGACTGCGGTTGCTTCTTTTGTTTCTGAAACCGCTTGGCCGTATGCCATGCTTGCAGTTAGAGAAAGGGTTAGGGCACATAGGCCTGCACGGAAAGTGTTGCGAATCATATGAAAGTCTCCTCTTTCTTCGACGCTTGTGTTGGCTCTCTGATGCTCTTTGATCAGATGGGCCGTACCAAAAAAAAACTAGTTATTTGTTTTGACTTAAGAGAGCCTTTCGAAAAAGGAAGCCCTGCCATCTGCCACATAAATAACCACTGAATTAGCCTCATGTCAAGGCGGCAGTCATAACGACGTGTTAAAGTATTCGAACTTTTTTAATACTATTCTATATGATTCTATAAATCAACCTATTGTATGGTTTTTTTGTAAATTATTTTAAAAACAGAGACTTATAGAGGCCCTAGGCGAGGAAGAGACAGCAAAATAAAGGCAAAGGAAGGGTACAGCAGCAGTCCGAAGAGACTGCCTTTGTTTGATTTCTAGTAGGGGGGTGTTCTCCTAGATAGCTCGCGCGCTAGGAGAGGAAGCGTCAAGCGACGCAGAAAGCATCTTCCTTTTGAGGTTAGGGTGTTGTGCAAAACACCTGTTTAAAGCTTTTGAGTCCAGGTCCCAGACCTCAGAGTCTTCTTTGGCTATATAGTCACAGTTGTAGGGGTGCCCTGCAATCGCATTCGCACTCTCAATCAGATTTGCATTATCGACCACAGCCGGACCCGCTATAGGACCACCAATTTTAGGTAGGTGGCTGCTTGCCTCGGCACTGCCCTCGAGGATCACAAATAACTTTTGCTCTTGTTCTTGGTGTTTTTCCTTGCTGACAATTGTTTCGCCTTTTTTGAACGTAGCTACGCTTCCCATGCTCCACAGAGAATCTTTTTCGGACATGGTTAGCATTTTAACCACGTTAGAACTGTTAAAGGCACGGCGCAGCCTATAAGCGACAAAGTCTACAGGTTTTGGCGAATTGCTCTCTTTGCTTTGCGGGTTTTTATGCGCTTTTTGATCTAGCTGGGCGATAAGCGAATCCATGGCTTCTTTGGCCTTAGGGTCATCTGGCTCATACATGTTGAAAGCACGAGTATGCATGCTGTGAGCCTCGTAGAACTCCTTGGCCTCTTCTCGTAAGCCCAGGCTTTCAAGCGTGTCGCCAGCCTTGTCTAGCTCGTTTAGTGCGGCAAAGGTTTTAGCTAGTCTTTCTCCGACACCTTTTTTCACACACATTCCAATCAACGTGGCCGAAGCATTTGCTGAAAGGTAGGGGATGCATTTTTTTGCGCGCTCTAAATTAGACGTACCGATATCGGCATACACCAATGGGTGCAGTCTGTTCTCACGCGACAGGATCTCCAGAAAGTTGGGGTCGACAATGTTTTTTTTGCGGATGGCTTTTTCAAACACCTGAAGCTCTGACTTTTCAGGGTTAAACCCTTCTGGC
>JALZUO010000131.1 GCA_023301565.1 Oligoflexales bacterium | reverse complement strand
AAGCTCTTTAAGTTTTTACATGCGCACCCTAGCCCTATGGATATGCATATCTCCTCTTTGGGGCTCTAGCTTGCAGGCACAGTCGATGCACCCTACGGCCCATTCCCTCGAGCAATTGTTACAAGAGCGATTTTCTGGAGAGCGTTTTGGTCAATACGCAAAGCTCTACGATGAGAAAACCGGCAACACCTGGTACATCACCACTGAAAACCATAGCCAAACTGCTCTGAACTCTTCTTTTCTCGAAAACCTGAAAGCTCAAAAAGAGGCGCACGGAAATATAGAAATCCTCTCGGAAGGCAAAATATTTAATAGTACAAGCTTAAAAAGAAACGCGAATGACATAGTAAACGAAGAGACAAACAAAGAGGAAAACGAAGAAGCATACGAAGCAGTAAAAGGAATCGAAGATTTTGTGCCCTATACCGTTCGGCTGATTCAGCTAGTGCGAGAAAAGTGGAGCTTAGCGCGCAGCCTCAACCAAGAAGAATACTACAGCCACTTTGCCATGGACCCCAGAAACCAGGCGCTGGTGGACCGAGCTTTAGATCTAATAACTTCAAAAAAAGAAATACCTGTTTTTGCTGAGACCCTTGCAAAAACAAAAAACCTAAACCTCAAACTCTCAAACTTGGATCAAAAAACGCTTATCGAACAATTAGATGCTCTGTCCAACTTGCTTTTAACACCTTTAAGGTATTTTGCAGATACATGCTCACAAACAAGCCTCGTGCTAAAAGAAAAAATCTACAAGTTCCTAAACAACTTCCCTGTAGTTGCAGATGAAAGTATTACCTATGGCATGAGAGATTTAAGCTTTATCCAAAACTCTTTGTCTATGAATAATACCTACCGAAATACAGAATTTGTGGTTATTTTAGGTGAAATGCACATTACTCCTTTAACTCAAGGCTTATCCCAAAAATCAGGCATGCAAGTCGAGCGCAAGCCTGAAGTTAGCAAACACGCCAATCTGTTAGCAATAAAGACAGTTGGTTTAAGGTCTTTAAGAAAAAAAACAGTCATGGATCTAGAGAACATTAGATACCTTGAGTCTCTAGAAAAAAGCATAAAAAAAGCCTCGGAAGAATAAACCTCCAAGGCCTTTGTCTTAAATTGCATTAGTTTTAGTGTCCAGTACCAGTACTAACGATACCTAGCTGACCTGCTTGACGCTTCATATCGTCAGTTACAAAGTCCATGAACTCGACATCATGACCAGAGGTAGCAACAAGGTTTTGGAAATCAGCCACCGACACATTAATGGGTGCGCTACATGTAGTTCCACAAACATTGTATCTAATAGCTTGAGCGCTCACGCTATGAATTTTAATGCTTTGCCCAGTTGCTGCAGGCTGAGCTGCTAAGCTAGACGGTGCAAAACTAGATCTTCCTGCGTCGATCCACCCTTCCATCATCGATAAAGATAAAAACTGTTGCTTATTGCTATCGTAAGCAGCGTTAGGATTGAACCCTTCAAAAGCATAGATTTCTTTCATGTAGGCTGGCTGTTGACCTTGTACTGCACTAGGTAAGATCCCCGGAACCAAGATTTTAGCGGATCTATTAGCTGCATCAAAGCTTAAAGCTCTAGTTCCGTTGATATTAGCAGCTTCCAGCATAAGGACCTGCGGAATACCCCCAGCAAAGTTTGGTGTGAGAGGCTGATTTACGCCATTCTTTTTTACGGTGTAGTTTAAGCCAGAAGCCGTATATTGCTTCTTCATATACCCTAAAATAGAAGACTCTAGGTCGGGGTTAAGTTTTGCTTGACCATAATCCACGTGAACAACTACAACATTTGGGTTTTTTGCTGCAAAGCTGTTTGCTATAGGTTTAAGCTTGTGACAAAAGTGGCAATAGCTAGCACCGACGACGACGACGACTTTTTTGCCTTTATGCTGCTCTGTGTTTACTACATTAAAAACATCTTGGATGTTTGATGATTGAATGTTGATAATATTATTGTTTGGGCCGTCAAGAAGGCCACTTTCTAAAGGAGCACATGCTCCAGCCAAGCCAACCAAAAAAAGTGCAAGGGATTTTAATTTCATTTTATTTTCTCCTCTAAATAAAAACTCGTTGTCTTTACCTGAAGCTGCAAATATTTGGCTTTTTCTCACCTTTTAATCGACTATTATCATTGAGCTTTTATTTTTTGTGACGTAAAAACCTTATACGCCCGTAAAGAAAGTATGCAATTATGCTAAAAAACTTCAAAGTGAAAGGGCTATAAAGAAACAGCTATGCTTGAATTAAAGTACACCCTAGACAAAGCCTGCGGCTGGGCCACCCTAAGCCTTTCAGACCCTCATGCTGGCTTCAGCCAGGATATATCTGTGTCCTATTTAAGAGATAGCTTGCGTGAGCTCTGCGAGGCTTTTGCTTCCTTGTTGGAAAAACAAGAAGGAAAGCAGCTTGCCCTATGTGAAACAGAGCCTGGAGCTATCGGGCTCGAGCTGAAAGCTAGCGATATTCGCCAGCCTGGCTACCGCATCCTTTTGTTTGAAGACGAAAACAACCTCAAAAACCTACAGGTACTAAATCAAGGGAACCTTGATGCGAGCCTTACGGCAAAACAGCTTGTACAATGCTGCCAAGATATACTGGAAAAATACGGCGAAAATGGCTATCTGGACAAGTGGCAACTTTATCCGTTTCCGATGGATGCTTACAATAGGCTCAAAAAACTAGTTTAAACCTAACTACCAAACCCTGACCTGCTACGAATGGCGGTTGCTGATCTGTACGACTTTATTAAAGTGCAAGGCCACGGAGCCAGTAACTACGTTTTGCAAGGCAACTAGCAAACCTATTTAATAGACAGGGAAAAGCTATCTCGTCCATTTACAAATGTAAATTAAGAAACTATTTATAAATGCCCGCAAACTATAGCTAGGTAGGCGGCATCCTAATGAAAGAGTACAAAGAAGGTATAAATATGCAAAAAACCATCGTACTGATCATGGCCATGCAAGAAGAAGCGCAGGCAATCATTGAGCATTTTCAGGCTCAAAAGCTTCCGGCCAACGACCTTGAAAACACACGCTACAGCTTTCAGGCCTCTGGTGGTAGCAAGGTTATCGTGTCAATTAACGGTATGGACAAGCGGTTTGGCGTCGAACAGGTCGGAACCCAGCCAGCCGCGCTCAACGCTCTTTCGTGCATCCGAGAGTTTAAGCCAGATATAATGATCAATGCCGGTACAGCTGGTGGATTTTCTTCGCGAGGAGCAAACATTGGTGACACCTACGTTGCTACAGGAAAAGTGGTGTTTCACGACAGGCGCATACCGCTTACAGAAAAATACAAAAACTATGGCATCGGCAGTTACGCGTGCCCAAGCTGGGCAAAAAAAATAGCGGAGCTATTGCCAGCCAAGTGTGGAACGGTCTCTTCGGGAGATTCCTTTGATTTATCCCCTACCGACCAAAAACAAATGGAAGAGCTTAAGGCTGAGGTAAAAGAAATGGAAGCTGCCGCGATTGCTTATGTTTGCCAAAAGCTGGGTACTCCGCTTTTGATTTTAAAATCCATTACAGATTTAGTCGACGTGCCCGTTTCGTCTGAAGAGCAATTTATGAAAAACCTGCTAGCAGCCTCTAAGTCGCTGCGTCAAAACCTTGTAAAGCTATTATCGGTCGATCTAAATCAGTGGGTTTAGACCAGCTAGCTCTTTTTAGCTGGGGCCGTCAGGCTCCAGTGCTTCGCCCCGCAATGAGTCCGTCTACAGCCATTTGGTAGCCTGCACCCTTCCAGCCTGAGATGAAAGCCGTTGCGTGCTGGGCCGTCAAAGAGGTCTTGCGGTGCTCTTCTCGAGCAAAGATATTGGATAGATGCACCTCAACAAATGGCTTTTTTAAATTCGCCACAGCCGACGCTATGCGGGCATTGTCGTGTGTCCAAGATGCTGGGTTTAGAATCCAAGCGTCTACCTTCCAGGTAGTTAAGGCTTCTAAAAACTCGTTTTCTTCGTCAGTCGAAAAAAATTTGACCTGTACCTGGCTATCCAAGTTTCTACGAACCAGGTCTTTGCGGACATCGATTTCAATCTGTTCGATGCTACGTCCACCGTAATGCTTTGCTTCACGGTCGAGCAGTCGGTTGATCTTAGGCCCCCCCAAAACACCAATCGAAAATTTTCTGCTGTGTGGGGTAAATATCCGGTCGTTCATGTATGTCCTAGAAAATGTGTCTAACGGTCGATTTTATCTAAAAGGTCTCGAATCGAGTCGCTTCGCTGGCGAAGTTCGCCTAAATTCACTAATTCTTCAATACCATTGTTTTGGTTTTCTTCGTCGGGGTGCAAAAGGCTCTCACCCTTACGGGTCTTTTCCGAAATTTTCATACGAATATCAGCAACTTTCGACAAATAACGCTCTTTCAATGCGCTATCACCCTCGCGAGCTGCAAGCCTCTCAAACACACTTTGCGCCTTAAGAAACAAGCTTTGACTCAAATATACGTTTCCGAGAGTCTCCGAAACAGCCATAGATTTGGTTCCAGAAGCCAAAACCAGCTTGCCATCTAGCTGGCAAAATACGTTTTCCAGCTTTGAAACAAACATAGACCCTAGCTTTTGACACAGCTCTTTATCGACATCGTCCTCTTCCAAGTCAGCCAGATCAAAACATTCCTCTTGCCCTGCACCTAGTAAGGTTTTCTCGGCAACCTCAAACTCAGCGGCAGAAAGCTCGAGCTCGTCTATAAGGTGATCTCTAAGCCAGTTAAGGGTTGCGTCGAAGCCATCCCGCATAAAAAGAGCTATAAGATCTCTTGTGGGCTCATCAAGTTGCGACCGTGTCTGCATATGCCGGACCGTTTGCTGCATACCCGAAAGATCTCTAGAAAGTATTTGCAGGCGCATCTTGATCCGCATGGCTACGGAGTTTTGGAATAAGTCGCTTTCATGGTTTTGTACCTGTTCGAAAGCTTGCGAGAAAAAACCTCTTTCAAACAGCTCACGGATCAAAGTTGCACGGGCAAAGGCCAGATGAGGGTGTTCTTCTAACCCTTCGAGCAAGAGCCCTACAGCATCATCTCTTGAGCCGCGGCGCAGCAAAGACTCAACCAAGCTATAAAAGTTTGCACCCCCAGCATCGGTTTGAAACTCTTTGATGCTAGCCAGCTCAACCCTGGTTAGGGGCAGAGACTCACCTTCTGCATGGCACTCCAACTGCCGAACCCAAAAGCTCTTATCCATTGCAAAACTCCTTTGTTGCTGCAAAACCTACGCATACGCCCTATGTTAGCAAACAATGAGGCAATTAAACAAAAACCCCGAACCTTTTGTGGTTCAGGGCTTTTAAAGGAACACTCGTAGAGAGTATTATTCAACGGTAGAGTACTCAATCGTAACACCGTTATCGCTAAAAAGCCCTCCAGACTGAGCGCGGATAACTGTCGTCCCATCGATACCAGAGCAAAATGGCACGTACTGGAGCGTCGCAACGCCGCAAGTGTCAGTACACCAATCGGCCCTAGGCGTACTAATCCCGTGAACTTCAAAAGGATCGACGCTACAGCCAGCTGTGCCCATATCTTCTACGGTGCCATTGCTAGGATGCGTCGCACAAGCATCTAAATTACCATCGACGATTGGACGTAGGCTGATGCCCGGTGTCCGCCTAGGCGATGGTTCACCACCATCAAAGATAGAAGAAGCGGCTGATGTATCTTCCACAGTAAAAAGACCTGGAAAAGGTCGTTCTGTAGATCCTAGGCCTGAACAAACAACATTTCGAGAAGGCGAGATTGCTGTCAGCAGGTGATTTGTTGAATCACCTATAATTGCATTCCCACAACGAAGTTCACACAAAGCTGTTTCTGATTTGGAGCCACAGCTAGTAAAAGCAAATAGCACAGGAAAAAAAGCCAAAAACAGATTCTTAGGGTAATTCATTTTCAAATTCCTTTAATTCACGATTAAGATCATCTTTATCAAGAACCTCTGAGGTTGGTGGAGCTGCCACGCCTCTATTCCTGGTAGTTTCTGAGTCCATGGGGCCGTTTAAAAAGTCATCGGCCATATCAAACGAGGCTTTACGAGCTAAAACAGGTGCTTGATTCATAATCGTTGGAGTAACCATCATCAAAATTTCGGTTTGACGGTCCGTTACCAGGCTACGCCGAAACATAGGTCCAATCACAGGTAGCCAAGACAAAACCGGTACGCCGACCTTTAGTCTTTGTTTGAAAGCATCCCAAACGCCGCCGATTACTGTTGTCTCGCCAGATTTTGCCAAAATAGATGTTGTGATTTCTCTGTTCGAAGAAGCGGCGTCTGCACCAGCGGAAGTTTCCCGGGGTGATTCGCTGCTTATAGCTAAATCCATCTGAACCGAAGAATCGGCTGTTATGTGCGGCGTAACCTCCACAGAGTAATCATAGCTAATCGAGGAAATATTTGTTTGTGAAGTCGAAGATCCACCTTCTTGATTGATGGTGACACCCTCGGAAGAACCCGTAAAAAAGTCTGTGGTCCCCTCTACGATGCTACCAGTTTGATTGTCTTGCGTAACAATACGGTTGGTTTGTAATATTTTCGAGCGGTTCCTTGACTCTTCAAATCCAAGTATCGCATCAACGTTGATCCCAGGGTTGATCGAACCAATCTGCATGCCTAGCCTACTCGACTGCCCGGTGGCAGCACCGGTATCAATAGCATACTCACTGCGGACACTGTTTGGAAAAACCAGTGTGCCAAACCCAAGAGCGTTGCTCGGGTCTAAGTTAAGAGCTCCGACCCAGTTAATACCAAATTCACGGTTCATATCCGACTGCATTTCAACAAGTCTAGTCCGGATTTCTACTTGAGGGGTTTGCAAGTCTAGCTTTTCGATAATCGCTCGAATCTTTCTAAGAATAGCAGGAATAGCTTCGACAATCACACTGTTTGTGCGCGTATCAGCTTGGATCTGCGTGCGGTTGTCTTCGTTGTCCTGATTATTACCACCCCGGCTAAGCATCGATTGAACCGTAGATACTACGTCTGAAGACTGAGCATAACTAAGACGCATAACTAGAATTTGCGTATCAATCAAAAGCTCTGCACTCTGTTTGGCTCTGATCAAAGCTGCAGACTCTTCAGAAAGCTTGGCTAAGGTATCAATTCGAATTAGGTTTGAAGAAACCTTTACCAGTCCAAGACCGTTACTCTCTAGAATCGCTTTGAGTGCAGTTCCGCTGCTAACCCCTTTAAAGCTGGTAAAAACTGACGTTTGACCTAAAGAAGGCGGAAATGTGAAGTTCACGTTGTTCTCTTCGGAGATTGCGCGAACCACTTCATATAAAGGCGCGCCCCGGAAATCAAGATCCATCTTAGCGTCCAAACCAATATCGGCAAAAGGGTTTGATTCCCCGCTACCTAAAAGTACAGGTGGAGATGCCGGCTCGTCTTTTATTACCAGAGCATCTTCAGAAGCTGCAACCATGTTTCCAGCTGCAACCCTTTCTATTCGAACATCGAAGTCGTAGGCAGGATCATTGTTTTCAAACAAGTCACCGTCTTCAAACTGAAAATCATTTGGATTTAAGTTTGGCGCGTCCGGAGAGCTCCCATTACTTGGTTGTCCATATGGGTTTGGGCTTACCTCATCAAATGCGCCCGTGCCTCCATTTGAAGAACCTAGGCCCGAAGCATTGATGGCATTGTTAGAAAGGTTGTTTCCAAACAAATCATTATTTTCATTTTGATTAAACAGGTTGTTCGACGGGTCTTCGGTATCGCCGTTTGACTGGTTCCCAATAAGGTTTGCGTTGTTCGAATCACCATTGAGGTTTTCAATATTACCGTTGTTGCCAAACAGATCTGCGTTTTCTAAGCTATTTTGCTGCTGCGAGTCCAACACGTTGACCGTATTTGCCTGAGAATTCTGCAAGCCAACATTCTCAAACTGACTTTGATTGAAGTCACCGGCAGGCGTGGCATTCAAAGGAGCAGATTCGAGCTGCTGCACGACATCGCCTGTGATTTCAGAGGGAGAGACATCTGCAGAGGCCAGCAGGCCTTTTCTTGACTCTACCGCGGACCAATTTGCCTGAAGGTACTCTCTTGGAAGCGCATACTTTATACGCATTTCGCTTCCCTGGATATTTACAACCGGACGCTGCGCGTCCCGAAGCGTCAAAACCACATCTAAATTCTCAGATGTTTCGTTCAAACGCACATAACCTACAGGAGCAAAAAACTCTTCGGCAACAAGGTCCCTTCGCATTTCATGCATTCTTTTAGATCCTGGAAAGCGAACGACTAGCTCAGGCTGTCCCTTTTTGTTCTTAATTTGCAAAAACTGGTACGCAGGGACAGACTCGCCACGGAAGCGAAGATAAACCTCTAGGTTATTCTTATATTGATAGCCAACCCAACGTAAAAACCCAGCACCATCTCCACCGCTAACGCGCAGGTTAGTGGAGTTTTCTAGGCCGGTATTGCCCTCTAAAGCAAAGGCGTTTGCATCAGAAACAACCTCTAAATTACCTTCGGATACGCCCTGCCCCTGGCCAGCAAAAAGGTTGTTTTGATCACTTATAAGCTGCTGGTTGTTAAAACCGTTGTCAAAACCGTT
>JALZUO010000130.1 GCA_023301565.1 Oligoflexales bacterium | reverse complement strand
AAGCCTACAAATTACTCCAGAGCCTGGCTCTGGAATACCGGTCATCACCAAATCTGATAACCCGCTTTTTGTTGGCTGTGGTCCTGAGCTGGATGGAAACCACCCTTTCGCAAACTCAACAGCAGGTGCACCTATACCTGTCGGCCAACCTATTCTATTGTGCACGGTTTCGCATGTTGCAAATATTTCAAAAAATGAAACTTACGGCGGTCTCACTGCAACCGATCGCATGAATCTTGACTATGTAGTTGGTGGCAACATTGACTTTGCAGGTTCAGAGTTTCCCAGAATCACTCCAGGGATTGATATTTACAAAGCTGCCATTCCGTTTAGAGGGTCTTTCGACGGCGGAGGCTCTACATTTAAAAACGTATCGGCTCCATATAGAGGCTTTCAAGTGCATGGATACCAGCACGGGGTTTTTCCTTATGCGTATAAAGCAAATATCTCTAACCTAATCCTTGAAGTAAGCATACGAAACTACTCCACTGAAAATGCAGAAGAAACTGGTGGCTTAGTAGGGTGGCTGAGGGATTCTACTGTTTCCAATGTAAAGGTTTTGGTGCGAGAAATTTCAGGTGGATATCAAATCGGTGGATTGGCTGGGTCTGTTTCAAACTCAGAAATTTCAGATTCAATTGTAGAGGGAATCGGCTCCGACGCATCGATCTCAATAGCCACAGGAGGTAGGTTTTTAGAGTCGCAAAATTACAGCAGCCCTCCTTTTGGTGTTGGAGGAATGATCGGTAAAACAGGTCTTAGCTTAAAATTAGAAAATCTGCACGTTAAAAACCTGCGCGTCACCGGAAACAAAAGCGTCGGAGGAGTAGTAGGCAACCTTGGAAGTAATTCTTCCTTGGGGTCTGAATCATACAATATTTCTGCTGACAACGTTCACGTTAACGGCCTGGAAGACATAGGTGGAGTCATAGGCTATGCGGCAACTGTTAGTAGAGTAAATAAATTAAAATTCCTTGCGTCTAGCTCGGTCACGGGCCAGCTAAATGTCGGCGGAATTATAGGTAATGTGTGGCTAGTAGACATTAACCAAAGCTCAAGCGAAGGCAGCGTTAGCGGCGTAAAATCTGTCGGTGGTATTTTTGGCCACGCTAAATCCGGGAATAACCAAAGTGATCTCACAAAAATTGAAAATTCCTACAGCAAGGCTTCTATCAGCGGATCAGAAAATGTTGGAGGATTAATCGGTCACAACTCCGACCGATATCTAGGGGTTTTTGTTATAAACTCTTACGCACAAACAAACGCTTGCAGCAACGGATGTAATCCTTCCAGCCCGTATATAGGACCTATGTTTGGTCTTGTTGAAGACTCAAATACAGTGACCGTTACTGGCTCTTTTTGGCAAAAAACCGGCTCTGAAACAAGCGTGTATGGAACACCGCTAAGTGCTAGCCAGTTTGCAGCAGACGACAACTCAAACGGCAGGCTCGATGCATTTGAGTCCGCTGCTTGGCCTTACTCAAGCATTTGGAACCTAGATGCAAACCAAAACCAGCCAAGCCTGGAGCCATAGGGTTCTGTGTGAGCAATATTTAGATAGCATTATATTTGATTTTTAATAGTATATTCAAATAGTTAGATAGCATGCAGATTAAAGAATAATCACTTGATTATGGTGCCCGTTTTGGAGTAAGTTGAGACGCTTTCAAAGCCTTTAACTTTACACAAATCGGACCCCAGCACGCATGCACCAGGTTTGCCGCAAAAGCGCATTTCTAGCCTTCTTTATCTGCCAACTATTCTATGGTTCAGCAGATGCCGTTGTGTTTGGAGATGATGTTTTAAGTCCAGACTCATTATATGCAATGCATAGCGCGGGTATCGTCTCTCATAGTAACGCCGGCCTAGACGGGCACGAGGACGACCTCCCCCTCATCCGCCAGTTGTGCTCTGCCGTCATTGTAGCTCCTAGAGTACTTTTATCGGCTGCGCACTGTTTCTTTGGTAAAGACAAAAATCGGGAGAAAAAAACTGCTCGCTTTGGCTTAGATATCCTCCACCACCCAAGCCAAGAAATTGAAATTCTAAAAGTTTTTGTAAAAAAGCCTAAGCCTTCTTTAAGGCAGGCCCTTGCTTCTTCAGTTTTTCGCCACCTACCTAAAAGAAATAAACAAAACGACCTGGCAATCGTAGTCTTAAAAAGAGAAATCAACCCGCAAAATAACAGCCCAGTTCAGATGGACCTAGATCTTCACCTCAAAAATTTTCAGTTTCTGACAGTTGCTGGATACGGAGCAGCTGATATCGCCGACTATTCGGTTAACGGTTGGCTAAGAAGGGCTACAATAGATGTTGAATATGGCAGAGACGACAATCACTCAAAAATCCGCACCACAAAAACAGAGAAAGCCTTCTCCCCCAGCGCATGCAAAGGAGACTCTGGCTCTGGTGCATTTAGCAAAAAAGCACATAGCAGTGAATTGTCATTAGTAGGCATCACAGTTTCTACACATGTTGACTGCACCTACTCCAGGGCCAGCTTTGAGCACCTATACTTCCATAAGGTCTGGATCCAAACCGCTCTGAAAAAAGCACGCGAATACATAGAATCGCTAAAACAGACGAGTGAATGAGCATTTCTTAGTTAGTCACGATTGTTTAGCGGCAGCGGTTTTTAACCTCTTGGACAGCATACATTTTGCCACAGCCTTGCGCCCTGCAGAGCTCGGCTGCAGACTGACCAGAACTTGTATTATAGCCTGAAGAAGCACTCATCTGCTGAGCCATCACGATAAGAGGTAGCTGTCCGCTTCGTGACTTTTGCAGTGAGCAGTCGTTTCCAGCGATGACTTTGCACTCGCAAGTACCGTAGCGACCAGGCAACTGGAGTGACTGAGGTGACTGAAGCGACTGGGGTAATGGCGAGGCTGAACCATTTACTGAGCTGTTTACCGAACCACTTAACGACCGATAAGGCATTCCCGATTGGACATGAAAGATGCTCCACCCAACCACTGCTAGCTTACCCTGCACCTTAAAAGAAGAGGGTTTATAGACATAGGAGACTCTAAACTCAGGGTCAAAACCAAATTCTGGTATAGCAAAATTAGTCGAAGACCTATGTTTTGCAAGCTCTTCGAGCCCGCCAGTTAAAAGGCTTTGAATCTCTTTTTCTTTTTGTGCGATAACTTTCGAAACTTCTTCGTCAATGAACTCTTGAACTTCCTTTGGTGGTTTCTCATTTTCTGAGCTTGCATCACCTTCTTGATCTTCTACACTCTCTCCCGCAAAAAGAGACGCTATGCCCCTATAGCCGACATTTATTGCTGTAGATGTTACCGAAGATCCGGCGTTTGCAGATGGTATAACTTTTTCTAAGATGTGGATGCGAACCGGACGCGAGCCTTCCATCACAGCCACAAGCTGAATACTTCTATCCGGAAGCCAAACTAACTTCAGCCGAAGATTTATTTTTACGCCAATCTTAATCTGATCATTTTTAATGGCCAATGCGTTTTTACCTACAGGCTTGTACTCGGCAACAAGGTTCAGCCTACAACTCATGCTGTCTGAGTCAGAAAACTCAACGCTCAACCCAGGCGATGCAAACCGCAGGTTGTAAACGCTTTGCTTTTTGAGTGCATTTAGCTCCTTTTGGATTTCTGTGACTTGCTCAGAAATCGAACCCAAATCAATCCCGGTTGGAAGCTTTTTCAAGTTTTGAATCAGGCTAGGAAGGTGCACCGGCTGCCCTGCAGGGACAACTTCAGCCACAAGCTCATTTATATAATTTTCATGTATATAAAGCTCAATCGCGTTGCTGATTTTATCACCGGGAACATGAAGCGGTTTGCTACCAATTGCAAGCTGCATGTAGTTTTGAGTGCTAGAGGCAAAAAACTTTTTCTTATCAAAAAAATTACGCAAATCCTTAAAAAGGTAATCTTCTACTACCTGCAAAATATAGAAGATTCCTGCGTCTAGTTCTTTGTTAAATTCTTTACTCCCTAAATCACGCACTTCTGTTTGAATGCGCCCGATATTCTGGTTATACATTTCTTGGATTTCTTGCTTTATCGCATCACTTTGTTTTGCTGCTTGGTTTTGAGCTATGCGTTGAACAGCCTGTGCAGCCGGACGTTTTACTACATAACCATTTCGGGTTTGACCCTCCTGCACTTGCGCTTCATTGACCCTAAGGAGGCGCCTGCCCAAGCGGCGAAGCGGCCGACCCAGTACGGGCAAACGAACACGCCTTTCTTTGGTGATCAGGCCTGGGTTTAATATTGGCACTCCACCGGGAGCTGTGAGCTCCGTAGATTCATTATATGCATTTAGAGCATTTTGATTTTTAAGCCTAATGTTTGTAATTTCCGTCCGGTACCGAGTATTTCCTTTACCCGAAGTAAGCTTGTTGCCATTGTCTACTCCAATGATCGCAAAATTGCGAAACAGGGCAGTCACCTGACTTTCAAGCGGAATAATGCTGGGAGAGTTTGCTTTGTATCTTTTTAAAATATCGACTTTAAGGGAGGGGTAGTAATCAAGCTGCACAGAAACAGGGGCATCTACGCCAAGCTGAATAAAGTCAGGGTTGTCAAAAAGACTGTAATCAATTTTTTTTACTTTTGCAGAGTAGTCAACTTTTGTAACGCCTTTGTATTTATAAAGCTTTGTTGCATCACCAAGGGGTTCCCACAAAGTATCTGAAACTGCGCCTATCTCTGGAGTTGGTGGTAGCTCTAAAATATCGCTACGGACTCTTAAAACTACTTGCCCACCATCCTGCATATAATCAACGACAGCAGAAAGACTGCTCGAACTAGTAAAGGTCTTACAAGCTGCAACTAACACCACGCAGAGAAAGATCCCTACCCAAACCTGCTGTTTCATACCTATCTCCATTTTTGCGAATGAGATCATTGTAGCAAGAAACGCCTGAAGAAACAGCCAGGTCCTAGGAAAGGGATCTTAAACTTAAGCCCTTAAAGGAGCCTACGGATCACAAAGTTTAGAATCCCACCATTGCGAAAGTAGCTAAGCTCATCTTCCGTGTCGATTCTGCACTGCAAACCAACAGTTTCAACGGATCCATCAGCTCGTTTGATGTCACAAGAAACGGTTCCACCAGCCTTTAAAGACTGATCTAAGCCAGTCATGGTAAACTCCTCGTCACCTTTAAGTCCCAAACTGTTTCTTGTTGCTCCGCCTGTAAATTCAAGCGGCATCACACCCATCCCTATAAGGTTTGAGCGGTGAATACGCTCATAAGACTCAGCAATTACAGCTTTGACTCCCTGAAGGTACGTTCCCTTTGCAGCCCAGTCTCGCGAAGAGCCTGTGCCATATTCTTTACCGGCGACAACCACCAAATCATGCCCGTCCCCTTGGTAACGCATAGCCGCATCATAGATGCTCATCTGTTCGCCAGACTCAAGGTGACTGGTAAACCCGCCTTCTACCCCAGGCACCAGTTCGTTACGGATCCGAATGTTGCCAAACGTCCCACGCATCATCACTTCGTGGTTTCCACGGCGAGACCCAAAAGAGTTAAACATGCGTCGCTCTACATTTTTGTCTTTTAAGTATTTACCAGCCGTAGAATCTGCTCCAATCGCCCCGGCAGGAGATATATGGTCTGTCGTAACCGAGTCGCCCAGCTTCGCTAAGATTCGCGCCGAGCTAATGTCTTTTATTTTTTCGACATCTTTAGTCATCGACTGAAAAAATGGCGGGTGTTTTACGTACGTACTGTTGTCATCCCAGTCATAAAGAAACCCACCTGAAGTCGGAATTTCTTGCCATTTTTTAGGGCCTTTAAATACATCTGCATACCTACTACGAAACATCTCAGGCGTAAGCGCTTTGTCCATCACCGACTTTACTTCTTCCGTGGTGGGCCACACATCTTTTAAGAAGACATCGTTGCCGTTTTTATCTTGGCCGATGGGGTCCTTATCAAAATCTGTAAGCAAAGTTCCAGCTAAGGCATAAACAACGACAAGCGGCGGCGAAGCTAAATAGTTTGCTTTGATGTCTGGGCTAATACGCCCCTCAAAGTTTCGGTTTCCAGAAAGAACCGACGTTACGACCAGGTCTTTTTCGTGGATGGTCTTGGAGTACTCCGCTTCTAGCGGGCCAGAGTTACCAATACAGGTCGTGCAGCCATATCCGACCAGATTAAAACCCAAACCGTCGAGCTCTGATTGTAAGTTCGCAGCCTTTAGATAGTCGGTCACTACTTGAGAACCTGGTGCCAAAGAAGTTTTGACCCAAGGCTGGACCTTTAACCCTAAAGCATTCGCCTTTTTAGCAACCAAGCCAGCAGCAAGCATGACCGCAGGGTTAGAAGTGTTCGTGCAGCTTGTGATCGCAGCAATCACTACATCGCCGTTGCGAAGGCCGTGGTCTTTTCCAGAAACAGGAAATTTTTCTCCGCTTTTTTGGCTGGACTTAAATAGGCCATCCATAGATTCCTTAAACGCTGCCGGTGCACTCGATAAAGATATTCTATCTTGCGGTCTTTTGGGTCCAGCAATAGCAGCTTCAATGGAGCCTAGCTCTAGTGAGAGCGTTTCTGTAAACACAGGCGTTTGACTGTCGTCTAACCAGAGGCCCTGAGCTTTGGAGTAAGCCTCTGCAAGCTCGACCCTATCTTTTTCACGGCCGGTAAAGCTTAGGTAAGAAATAGTTTCTTTATCAACTGGGAAGAACCCACAGGTAGCACCGTATTCTGGTGCCATATTTGCAATGGTTGCTCTATCGGCAAGGGTCAACTTTTGCAGGCCACTTCCATAAAACTCTACAAACTTTCCTACCACACCTTTTTGTCTTAGAAGCTCTACGATACGTAGAACTAAGTCCGTTGCCGTAACGCCGTCAACAAGTTCCCCTGTCAATTCGAACCCAACTACGTCAGGAATAAGCATAGTGACAGGCTGTGCAAGCATGGCGGCTTCAGCTTCGATGCCACCGACACCCCAACCCAAAACCCCTAGCCCGTTGATCATCGTCGTGTGGCTATCGGTACCCACCAATGTATCTGGGTAGACCCAAGACTCGCCTTCTGCCTCTTTAGTCCAAGCTACCTGCGCTAAATACTCAAGGTTTACCTGATGGCAAATCCCCGTGCCTGGAGGCACTACGCGAAAGTTATCGAATGCATCTTGCGCCCAGCGTAAAAAAGTATAGCGCTCATTGTTGCGCTCAAACTCAACTTCGACGTTTTTTTCAAACGCCTGCGAGGAGGCAAAGTGATCGACCGCTACACTGTGATCAATCACAAGGTCCACCGGGGATAAAGGGTTGATGGATTTAGGGTCGCCACCAAGACGATGCATGGCTTCGCGCATTGCAGCTAAATCTACAACTGCTGGCACTCCCGTAAAATCTTGCATCAAGACCCTTGCAGGGCGATAAGCTATCTCATGACGGTTAGATTTATCACTCGCCCACTTTGCAAATGCTTCTATATCTTTTTTGGCCACAGAGCTGCCGTCTTCGTTGCGCAGCAGGTTCTCTAAAAGAACCTTCAAACTCCTTGGAAGCTTTGAGACACCAGCAAGACCATTTTTTTCCGCTTCTTGCAGATCCATATAGTGATAGGTTTTTCCGGCTACTTGGATTTCTCTACGGCACTGAAAAGAATCCTGGGGGTTATATGTAGTTGTCATGGCTGATGGTTCCTCACATTTTATCTGGGCAACAGTCTATCGCGACCTACCTTTTGGTAAAACTAAAAATATTTAGAAATTCCTTAGAAACCCTCGCAATTCACCGAACAGCTAGGTGGGCCTAGTTTTCATGCGTTCGCAGGAAGGCGCCACAAAAAGGCAAAGTAATCGTAAATCTCCAATATCAGGGATGAATTTAGCCATCGACTAGGGTATAATTATTTACAAGAGCAGATTTGCTGGGGCAGATCGAGAAACATAAAGAGGATTTAGGCACATGGTTAAGTCAGAACTCATCGAAAAAATTGCAGAAAGAGCTGGGATACAGCTTTCTAAAGCCGAAGAATGCATCAACATCTTTTTCGACTCGATGACCACAGAGCTCAGCAAAGGTGGTCGCGTAGAAATCCGTGGGTTTGGTGCTTTTTCTGTCAGGGAATACAAATCTTATACAGGAAGAAACCCAAAAACAGGCGAGAAGATTGCAGTTCCACCTAAAAAGCTTCCATTTTGGAAGACTGGTAGTGAGCTTGCGCAGCGCGTAGATGGAAAGTTTGCATTCGGCGGATCTTAAAGCAAAGCAGACAAAACAAAGACTAAACTAAAAAAGCCTAGCTTGAAGCCAGGCTTTTTTTATTTTTCAGACTACTGGGGGGATAAAGCAAAGTACATGCCCCCCATAAAAAGTCTTTATTTTCTTCTTACAGATTCAATTAAAATTGGCTCGTTTGGCACATCGCGCGCAGGCTGCTCAAAGGTTTCGCCCTGAAACTTGGAAACTAAAGGATGCGTTCCTTTAGGAGAAATTTTAATTTTGTCTACAACTTCCATTCCACTTGTAACGTTGCCAAACACCGCATAGCCGTGTCCATCTGGTTGTGGGTGGTCAAGGCTACCATTATCAACCACGTTGATAAAAAACTGTGAGGTAGCGCTATCTGGATCACCTGTACGCGCCATAGAGATCGTTCCGCGCAGGTTGCGTAGTCCATTTTTTGACTCAAGTACAATCGGATCTTTTGTGTCTTTTTGCACAATTTTTTTGGTTTCTGTATCTAGAGCAAAACCGCCGCCCTGAATCATGAATCCATCGATGATGCGATGAAAAACTGTGTTGTCATAATACTTGTCATCTACATAAGACAAAAAGTTTTTAACTGATACTGGAGCTTTTTCTTGGTCCAATTCTACATCAATCACGCCTTGGCTAGTTTTGATTTGAATTTGCACTTTGTTCTTTCCTTTACCTTTCTTAGAGTCGCCTTGTTCTGCGACCTTCTCACCATCTGCCTCAAGAGGGGTTACGTTCACCCTGCTCCTGGAGCCGTCCGAGGTTCTACCACTATTTTCGCCTGGAGTATTGGCAATTTTTTCTTTTTGAAATAAGCCACTTACCTTTTTATAGGTGCCGGTAAACCAGGTGCAGCCACCAGTCGACAAGGCTAATATGATGTAAACCATCAAAACTCTAAGGGAAATACTACTTTGTACGCGCATAAGGTCCTCTTTTCTCGTTGTTGCTAGGTTGCTTTATTGCTCTTTACTGCAGCAGGTTCAAAGCCCCGCCAACAATCAGTGTATTTAGCCTGACGCCAGCTAGCTTGCATCGCCTGGTTAGAAACTTGCCACGGAAACCTCGATTCAAGCATAAATGCCATAGTATCAGCCAGTTTTTCGGGCGCCAAGTCCGCGTCAACTGCGCTCTTGTAAGCCTCTAACTCAGGGCCGTGTGGGCTCATGCAGTTGTGCAAGCTTCCACCACCAGGGTGAAACCCGTCGCCGTTTTTTGTGCCAGGTTTAGCATCATAGGTGCCATACAAAATCCCCATGTATTCGCTCATTACATTGCGATGAAAGTACGGCGGCCGAAACGTTTCTTCCCCTACTAGCCAGCGCGGCGGAAAGATCACGAAATCTAGATCAGGCTCACCCGAAACTCCAGATGCAGAGCTAAGAACCGTAAAAATCGAAGGGTCCGGGTGATCAAAACTGATCGAGCCCATCGTGTTAAACAAGCGCAAGTCATATTTATAAGGCGCGTAATTCCCAAACCAAGCAACTACATCTAAGGGGCTACGCGATATTTCTTGCTGGTAAAAAGACCCCATATACTTTGTAAACATCAGACCTGATACGTCCATAAAACACTGGGCTTTGGGGTAAGCAAAGTGGCGTGGGTTTGCCAGACCGTTTGCACCGATCAGACCGCGGTTAGGTAGCTGAAACGGGCTGCCATAGTTTTCACATAGGTAAACATCAGAGCCTTGGCTTTTGCCAAACCGAAAGCTTACCCCACGCGGCAAGACAGCAATCTCACCTACATCAATCCGCAACCCGCCAAACTCGGTTTCAAGGTTTAGAGCCCCGTTATAAGGCAGTAGAACCATCTCTGCATCTGCATTGCGGAAACAACTGGAAGCTTCTGCTGAAACCTTTCCAAGATGGACCGCTGCGCCTTTGCGGGCCCGTACGCTACCGGTGCCACAAACAGTGACAAACCTATCGAACCACTCTGTCTTGCCCTCTTGAAAGGGCTCTTCAAGATGTGACCAACGCAAGGTTTGGGGAAAATCGACAAACTCACTTTCAGAAGCTGCGCCGGGGGTTAACCAGGTTTTTGCAGATTTAAAGGATGAATAATCTTTGATATCGACACTTGGAGACTTTTTATAGATCCAAGACCGTAGGAGTGACCGGCCTTCCGACACAAAGCAACTGCCACTTATTTGCTCTGCATAAAGGCCCATAGGAACCTTTTGTGGGTTGCTTTGAACTAGCGGCAAAGCGCCTGGAACGCACTCTGTCTGATGCTCGTTCCCAAAACCATAATGATATTCATAGGTTGTCATAGCTACCCTTCTAAATGAAGTCTGTTTACACCCTTGACTCAGTCTATAACACGCACAAAAAAATCAAGGTCTTACCTTGACGATATCTGAACTTTCGTTGTAAATCCAAGGTCTTGTTTTGAGGAGTAGGCCATGGCATCAGTCACGCGAAAAGTTAGAAGAAGAAGAGCATTGAATAAATTTCGGTCTGCTAAGGGTCGTAAAAATGCAATTCGTAATCAAGGAAGCACAGGAGCCAATTTAGCTCTAACAGTGCCAAATGAAAATGAAGTTAAACAACGCAAAAAGTAGATAAAAAATTAAAAGCGGATAAAACCTTGAAAACTGTACCCAGCGATTTAGCTGTTGAATCCATCTCTGATGCCCTCGAGGGCTTTGAGGTGGATTTTGTTGTTTCAGGATCCATTGCTGCTGTAGAGTCTGTCAAAACTTTGCGGGCTTTGCGACGGCTCGGGTGCGAGGTTACGCCTTACCTGACTCAAGGCGGCTCTCAATTTGTCACAGCTCTAGCCCTCGCTTGGGCCAGCGCTGCAGCCACACAAACAGAGTTCACCGGTGGCGCTTCTCACCTTGGTTTTAAAGATGCATGTGTGGTTGCCCCTGCTTCGGCTGGGTTTATCACAAAGCTTGCACAAAACAACGCAAGTGGTGTCTGTGAAACTCTTGTTACTTCTTACCTAGGCGATGGTAGGCCCGTTTTTATCTTACCAACCATGCACGGATCACTTGTGCAAGGTTATGAGGTTCAAAAACAGTTGGCCGATCTGCAAAAAAAGCACCCTAGCTTGCACTTAATAGATGCTAGGTCGGATGAGGTCAGCATCGACGCTCAGAAAAAAAAGTTTCCATCTTCTACTGCCATTGCGAATTTTGTCGCGCACAATTTAAGAAAAAACAACCAAAGCGTCATGATCAACATGGGGGGAACCTGTTCCTACCTGGACCCTGTGCGCTTTATAGGAAACATATCCACTGGAAAGACAGGCTCGCTGGTTGCTGAAGAGTTATACCGCCAGGGGTTCTCTACTACTGCCCTTGTTGCAAGAGCCCAGCACCTGCCCGAAAGCTATTCTAAGATGGTTCGCTGCGAAACTAACCAGTCCATGAAAGAGGCGCTTGCAAAGGTAGAATACGACCATGCTGTTTGTATGGCGGCCGTAGTTGACTATGAGTTTTCATCTACGCAAGAAACAAAGAAAAAATCTTCGGCAGAGTCGATAACTCTGAATCTACAAAAATCAGAAAGACTCTTGGACTTTGTCCGGCCCAAATCTGGTAAAAAAGTAGCTTTTAAACTAGAAAACTTTCAAATGCCTGCAGAAAAAAAACAGCTTCTGACAGAATACATTTCTAAGTACCAGCTTTCGTCCATTATCTTGAACAATGCCTCGATGGAGTGGAGCGAAGCCAGAGCTTACGCGCTTGAAAACGCTGCCGCAGAGCCGCTTCCAATAGCAGACAACCGAGGCCTAGCTGAGTACCTAAGAGAACACTTCCTATGCTAAAATAGGATAATGAGCCAAGCACCTAAAATTTCACCATGGATAATGAAGCATTTCTTTTCTGAAATATGGAACATCCTACAAAATAGGAGCATTGGTTTTAGCAATCTTGTAATAGCTGACTTCTATTCAAATACAGACTTTTTCTGGCATGGATACGTCAAAGTCAAAGAAGCCAAACAGCTTTTCTTAGTTCAAAAATTTATCCCCGAACACGTAAAAGAACTCCAAGAAATCAAATGCATCGAAGCTGCACCGGACTACGTCCATCAAATCCCTAGCGATTGGCTCGATATTGCCTACACCTGTTTTGGCCTACACAGAACCTCGAGAGATATGGGGATGCTGCGTGAAATGGCAAGAGCCACCAAAGTCGGCGGAGAGGTTATCTTAGTCGTATCTACAGGGTCTAATGTGTGGAATAAAATCTTTCGTAACCCACCTTTTTTTGAGGACAGTTCAACAAGAAAAAGAAAGTGGACCATGCCAGAAGCCCCCCTACTCCAAGCTGCAGAAGGAATGGGGTTGGAGCTAGAGCGCACGCTTCCTGGGCCCTACAGGATACCTCTGGCAGGCATATCTGTGCCTTGGCCTAAACCAGGCTTCATTACCTATCAGTTTCGAGTGACCTAGAAAAATAGCCTTTCTTCCAGCCAGCCTCAAAAAAACAGACTCAATCACGTCAGACGCGTAAACACCTAAGGTCATAGCCTAAGCACGTACTTGGGAAGTAAAACGAATTCCTTGGCCTCAGGATGAACTACTTAAAGACATAAGAAGGACAGCACTCAATTAGGTTGTCTCGTGCTTATAGAGCAACCTATTGTTTGCTTGAGGGCGAGAAATAGAGCTGGTTAGGGTCGCGGGACAATTTTTTTATAAATATGTGTGCCGACCTACCCTGAAAAACCATCATATAAAGCGTTGATTAAGCTGCTTCAAGTTCTTCAAGAGAGCTGATGTAGCTAAGTAGCTTGCCGATGTTTTCTAGGGTTGGGTTCGAACCAGGCTCGCTCATGCGGTACAGCGTACTTTTAGAAAGTCCAGTTTCCCGCGTAATCTCTTGGTAGTCATTCTTCTCTAAGAGGATCGCAATACAGCCACGAAACGTATCAAAATCAGCTTCAAACAAAGCCTCTGTTATAGCTTCTCTTAAGCCGGAAACACTGGTTTCACTGCCAGGCTTATAGCGCCTAGAGGTCCGTTTCCCTCTCGAGGATTCTGCGCGCTTTCTCGATATCTTTTTTTTGGGCATTTTTAATTCCTCCAAGAAGAACAAGTGTCTGAAGGGACAAGCGTATAATATACCCGCCGCCCGTTCTTCCAACGCAACTCCAAAAGCTTTTCGCCAAGCGACTTATGGTCGCCGAAGTAGCTGTGCAGCTCAATATTTTTAAGCCTGGCGTCTATCTGCGCTTTAGACTTTTCTGTTTGCTTAGCAAACCATTTTCTAAACTCATCCGTGCGCTCTATTATCATAGAGCATATCCCTGTATATGGGAATATATGTCAAGCAATAAAACGAGCCCTAGCCACAAAAAAAATCCCGCACCAAATACAGTGCAGGATTTCTATTTCTAAGCTTTCTATTTTACGTTTACGGCTTTGCCGCCCTAGATTGCTTAATCGATTCCATTCATAAGCTGCGTGATCTTTCCTTTTCCACCAATGAGGAACAAGGCACAAAACCAAGGGATGATCGCGAACACCCAGAAGAAGTAACTAATGCCCTTGTTTTCTACGATCGGGTCAATATAGCTTCCGGTCATACCAGCCAGCCAGCTCGATACGAAGTAAGCGATAAAGAACACACCGAACATAAGCCCTAGCATCCGCACAGGAGCCAACTTACTTACGTAGGTCAGGCCAACCGGTGAAAGGGAAAGCTCACCTAGAGTATGAAAGAAGTAGGCTAGAATAAGCCAAACCATACTCACAGAAGCAGTTTTTGCACCAACCGGGATGTCAGAAGCACCCACAGCCAAACACGCAAAACCAACCCCTAAAAGAACTAGCCCGAAAGCAAACTTGTAAGGACCAGCACGCAAGAAGCCGCTATCCCAAACCCTTGTAAACAGCGGAGCAAAGGTGATGATAAAAAATGAGTTGAGAATTTGAAACCAAGAAGATGTGATTTCGTTTGTTTCTACTGAAAACTCACGCATAAGCATCCAGATAACTAGCGCCCAAACCGTGGCAAACAAACCAAGAAGGATAATGTTGCTAACAGGGATCTGCTTCCATGTAGCCTTGCATAAAAGATACAATACAAAGGTAACCATTCCCATTGCACCTAAGTGCAAGACCGTATTGATCACGCGGAATACCTGCGCTGCCGACCCAGACAAGACTCTGTTTGTGTAGTCTTTGGCAAAAATCGTCATCGAACCACCGGCTTGCTCAAACGCCCAAAAGAATACAATTGTAAAACTTGTGAAGATTAAAATTGCGATCAAGCGCTGAAACTCAACCTTTGTAAGAGACGGATCTGTCATGACATACCCAATCACAAAAGCGACTACTCCCATGATAAACGAAGGCATAAGGACAGTGTTGATTGTAGAAAGGGTGGTTTCTGTGTTTTGCAGCCCCTCTATCTGAGCACCCAAAAGCCATACGATCACCCCTAAGACAACACCAACAATCGACCAGGTGACCAAGCGAGAAGAGGAAGATGCCTTAGCTTTTTCGCTCTCGGCTGTTTTAACAGTTTTTTCTGGCTTAGCGCCCAAGCCGCCAAACAAAGATTTAGCAAACATAAACTGAAACGAACCAGCCAACATAAAGACCGTGGCAAGACCAAAACCGTACGGAAAGCCGAACTTCTCACCAAGGTAGCCGCAAAGTGCGATCCCAAGAAAAGCCCCAGCGTTGATACCCATATAAAAGATGGTGTAAGCGCCGTCTTTTTTAACCTCATCCGAATACATCTGACCGACCATTGAAGAAATATTTGGCTTAAAAAAACCGTTTCCGATAATGAGAAGTCCAAGGCCTCCATACATTGTAAGCTCTTTGACGCTATGCATAAAAGAAAGGTCGCCAAGGCCCATACATAAGTGACCTGCAGCCATCGTCAAGCCGCCGATTAAAACCGCCGAGCGGTAACCCAATATTTTATCGGCTATGACTCCCCCGAGCAGCGGAGCACAATAAACAAGGCCCGTATAAAGTGCATACAAAAGCATTGCTTCTTTACGCGTCCAACCCCAACCCGGGTTAGCAATCGTATCACCGGTGATTGCATCGATAACCGTCGCATCTAAACTGGTGATAAGGAATAAAACCAAGATGGCACGCATCCCGTAGTAGCTAAACCTCTCCCACATCTCCGTAAAGAAAAGTGTGTAGAGCGCACTAGGGTGTCCCAAAACCTTGTTTTGCTTGTCAAAAAAATCACTGAATTTACTGATTGCCATAAGATCTCACCATGGTTAATTTTGGCTAAGCGGCCTACTAATACATCTAAATGCCCGAATAAGCAGAAAAAATATGTCAGCAGCGCGAAAGTCCTAAACCTTATTTCTCACAATTGAATGCCAATGGTCAAAAAATATCACACACTTTTATGCCTAAAGATTAAGCGTCACCTCAGCTAAAAATAAACCCCCGCTTAAACGGAGGCTTATATTCACTGAGCATCAGGACTTTTAGCGAACAGACGATGATAGAGCCGAGCGCTCCCCTCGTCCCATTCTCTTGCCATCCCAGGGCTTGTCTGCCTTTTGTGGAAGCGTCCATTCGTACTCGTCATGGATCCACTCAGTGATCTCATCTGCAGACTCTTGGATTTGTTCCACAAGCGCCAGCATGGCATCTGTCAGCTTTCTTGTGTTTTTTAGCTTAGCCGGTGTTTTGTAGTTATTCAGATACTCTGCAAAAGCACGAAAGATGTCCGTACCGTTGCTCTTTCGGTAGTAACGAATGTTTGCTTCGACTGTCTCGACTAGTTCGCCGTGATTTTCACGCAGGTAAGTGGTGATCATTTTCTGGAGTAGCCGGCGTTCATACTGCGTTTTTCCAATACCGCTACGCTTAGTCTCAGGATTTAACTCCCACCATTTATACAGCGGAGCCTTTTTCAGTCTAATGGTTGTTTGCACGCGCTTAGTACTAAGCCCCTTACCGGTTTGCTTAATGGCCATCATTCCATCAGAAGAGCTGCAGTAGGCAGATATAAGGGTCGACTCAATGTAATCGTTTTGCCACTCCCAAAGACCAGGATCCAGGTTCACCATATAGTTGCGGCGTAGCTCGGCCGCGTACACGGTGATAAAGTCCGTTGCCACGCTTTGCCCGAGATTTGATAGCCGGGATAGATCACGCACATCAGAGGCCAGCAACGCATCGAGCACCACCTCATAAAAAAGCGGGTCCTCATCACCTTCAAGAAGCTCTTCTAAGTCATCTAGATACTTTTTGTGCGACACATCGTTTGCAGCATGCTCTGGGCTTGCAGAATAGCTACGGCCAGAACGCTCGTTGCCTTTTTCATAGCCGTCCGGACCAAAGGAATAACCGCGGTTATAAAAATAGTTTTTATCATCTAAGGTGACCAGAGTACCGGCACCGGCAGCAAAAGCAAAAAAGTGCCCTACACTCGTAAGGTTTATCTTATAAGAAGGCCTACCCTCTTTCTTAGCAGCAGCATCTTCTTTTTCTTGCAGCTCTCGCAAGACATAGTACATTTGTTGGAACTCTACGCCCTGCTTAGATTCTACAAATTCTTTCATTTCAGCTTTGGTTAAAAACGCGGGCCTAGTCTTTGTTTTTTTATGCCAAGAAGTCAACTTACCTAAAACTCGACCTTTGTTTTTAAAATCAAAGTTGTCCAAAGCCTCTTCAGCAAACTCCCAGGTCGGGAACAAATACCTGGTTTCATAGTCTAGGTCCATCTCAGCGGCAATACCATCTTCGTCGATATCTATGCCAGTGTTCGATGTTTCTTCTTCGTCGTCATAGTCGTGAATCATTGTGGTCAAAAAGGTGTAGCCGCGAAAGGTATCAATATCAAGCGTGTTGATCATCCCATCCATCGGTGCTGGCGGCACTTCCTGGGCTAGGTTTATTCCCGAGTGTGTGGAAAGGCCGATAAGTAAGAGTAGAGAAAGCCAGCGGCCTTTTCTAAAATAAGTAGATGCATTGGTGCGAACGTCCATAGAGGTGTCTCCCGTTTCAATTTTTGTAAAACTCAATTTTTTAAAAAAAATATTTCTTGAGATGTACCACAAGGGCGACTTTGGGTTCAACTGCTTGACGTGAGGAGGATAGAGGGTTTGAATTAAGAATAGGTTAAACGTGCGGTTAAGCAGCAGAACTGCGTCTTTTTTTTGCAGGATTGTTAGCAGAAGCCTTAGCAAGGCGAACATAAGCATTGTTTAAGATCTGGTGCAAAAGCTCACAGTAGCTTAGCCCACATTCTTTTGCGGCGAGAGCAAACTCATCGGCCTTTCCAAGGCTAGGGTTTGGGTTTGCTTCAAGAAAGAACAGATTGCCGAACGCGTCCAATCTAAAATCAATACGCATGTACGAGTCAAGCTCTACCTCTCTGGCAAACCAAAGCGAAAAACCAGAGGCAGCTTCAAAAATGTCCGGGAATTTTTTTAACAGGCTGTAATAGCGCAGGCCTGCCTTTTTTTGTTCTGCTTCGGAGAATTTAACTGAAGCGTTGTAGGTATAAGGCATAGGGTTAGCTTTTTCGTACCCTTTGGGTTTAATTAAATACCCCCCAACCGACACAAGTTCACCTTTCTTCCACATAACACCACAACTTAAGTCTAAACCGTGCAGGTAGGGCTCTACGATAACCTCGCGGTAACCATCTGCTAGAAGCCTTTCGAAATAAGGAAGCATTTGCGCCGGCCTAACCCCGAACCGTCCTGATCCCTTCACAACCAAAAGGTTCTCGCTGGCCTCCCCTTTGTTTGGTTTAAACACAAGGTGTTTTGCACCTAAGCCAGAGTAGAAACGTTTGATCAAAGGCTCGAGCTGCGCCCAACTTTGCCGCGCATCCAACACGACAGAAGGCAAAATAGAAACGTTTGGTACTGATTGCATTGAAGCAGTTAGAGCATTTGGAGCAGTTGAAGCAATGGCAACGTTAGAAAGGCTTGGACATCCAGCAAGCAACCGCTTCGTATTGAATTTGTCTTTGCATTGAACCAAAAGCCGAGAAGACTCGCCTGTAAAGGCTATGCCCATGCTTTCTAGTTTCTGGGCCAGCTCAATCTCTTTTTGCCTGTCTCCAGCAATGGCCTCGCAATATTGAAAGACCACATCAGGCCTAAGCTCTTTGCAAACGCCGCCCAAACTATTTAGCTCTGTCACTGCAAAAAACCACAGTTCGTGCCCAAGTTTCTGCAGCCCTGAGCCCAGTTGAAACTCATGCTTCCAGTCTTTGACCCCTAGGATCTGTCGCCTTAGATCCTTCCAAGCGTGCAGACCAAAGATCTCATGATCTCCTTCGATCAAGACTAGCACTCTTTGTTTTTTGCCAGCATCGAAATTAGCTTTATGTTCTGAATAAAATTTCACCTGTAGTGGATCGACTCAGCGGGGACGGAAGGACAATGGCTCTTTTGGAAAAAAGCTTAAAAAAATACACTTATAGACATAAAAATTAGTTGTTAGAGAACCTGGCGAAGCGTCCGGCCGACACGTTTTGCTTGCGCATCAAAATAAAAATCAGCCTCAGGTAGACGCCTGCGCTTCGAGGCTTTTTGAATCTCACCTGCTGCGTAATCTACTTTTCTTTGCTGGGTTTTACTGAGGGTTTTGCTATTGGGTTTCAGCCTTAATCTCTGCAAGCACACATATGCAAAGGTCTCAGCAAAGTCTTCGAGAGGGTGCTTGCTTCCGTAACCTTTGGAAACCACCGAAACATAATCGGCCAGGCAACCTTGGTCTTTTGTAGCAAAAGGCTTTACCCGCTCTTGCCAGTTACCAAAAAGAGCTTTAAATCTCTTTTTATGTCTGAGGCTATACACATGCTCAAAACAGTGCCCAGCCTCATGCAGCAATATCTTTTTAAAACTCGCACGAGTCTGGCCTTCTACATACATTCCATGTTTCTTGGCAAAGATAGAAAGCTTAGGGTTAGATAGATAAAAAGGCACGGCAATGGTGGAACTGCCATCAGGCGTAAACCACTCGGTTGACCAGTAAAGTTTGGGGAATAAACATGGCAAGCCAACTCGAGCCAGATCGCCGTAAAGGGCCTTTTCGGCCCTTCGCAAGACACCGTCTGAAAGAGGAAGCTCCTTCAGAGGTTTATCTAAATATGTTCTTAAGCCAGCCACAAGCCCTTGCTAGCATGCCAGCTCTAGAAAAGTAAACCCCTGAAAGCAAACTAGAAATAAAGCCTGAGCTCTGTCCCTTCAAACTTAAACTTTTTTAAATCGACATCCGCTCTAGATACCAGGCTTTTCTTAAAGGCTGCAAATTTTGATAGACCTTCTATTCCTGCATAAACGAACTCTCGACGGAGAAAGCTAGTGTGACTTTTATCAAGAACGGAACAGGTAGCCGTTATGTCACTGGCACCAGAATGGTTACCATGCTCTAAACCATGCTTCGCACACATCTTCTTTACGGCATTTTTAAGACTTAATGGACCAATATCCATAAAAGTTGATTTGATGGTATTCATCTTATCCACAGCTTGAGAGAAGGGTTCATCTTTATCGTAAAAATACCCATTGGTGTAAAAGTACCTATAACTTAAGTACATGTCTTCATTTTTTTTCATAAATGGATTAATTTGAATGGAGTACTTATCCGCTGCATCACGGATCCCAACAGGCTTAGCAAACTGAACGCGTTTATCTGAAAGCCAGCTTTCAACGCCCTTTGTAAATGCACCAAGGCGCTCTACATAGACGTCATCCATCATAATGTTGTTTGCATATATGGCTTTTAAGCTTTCTATTTTATCGCTAATTTCACTGAGGTCTTGGCGAAAGCTTTTTACCTGAAGCTCACTAGGTAGCAGCGAACTTTCGGCAAAGGTCACAAGCGATTCTGCACGTCCAGCAGGTCCCTCCGAATACTCTCCTGCATCTAGGTATTGCTTTATCCTAGCGATGGACTGCTGCCCTAGAACTCCCTTGTCATCTTTGTACATAACCAAAAACAGGTGGGCCTTATCGTTGATCTTTTCACCCGAACCCTCAAAGGTCCCGTACATTTCGCCATGAACGCTACCTTTCAAAGAAAAAGCACCGGCGCCAAACCCGCTCAACCCACTAGCGGTGTTCAACAGCAGGCTACCAATAGTAAAAGGGCCCGTCGCAGCAAACGTGGATGCAAGCTTGCCTAAATTACCTATGTTAAACAACCCGCCACCACCGCCAACTTTGCCTTTTAGACTTCCGCGGATTTCGCCTTTTTGTGTCATGTTTTTTTCACGGACTATCTCGATACCGTATTTTTTTAAAAAAGAACGAATCTCCCGGCGCTGTGCATCTACTTCTGTCACAGCTCTTTGGATCTCGGCTTTATCGTCTTCGATTAAAAAAGCATAGCTGCTCGTAGCAAAGCCAGCTGTAGCAAGCAAAGCTACTGCGACTGTATTTCTGACAATTGTGGTTCTCAAAAAGCTGTGTAGCATGGTTCCCCCTAAAAAGCGTTAAAAGCGAATAACTAAGAAAAAAAATTTTAATAACTTTTTCTTAGTTAACACATACCCCAAAACCCTTCAACTTAGCGGTAAAGATAACTGTTACTTTCTACCTGCCTAAGAACAAACCGCTCTAAGCTAAATACAACCTGCTCTATTGACATCGTGGGCATTTATTGGTGTAACCAAAGCAGAAATTTTAAACGAAATAAAAACGGAGGGAAAAATGAAAAATTTTTATGTGTTTGTATTGTCTTGTTGCCTCTTTGCTTTACCCGCCCTTTCGCAGCACCACCACTACGTAGGCTCATGGGAAGTCAACTCGGATACCAGCCTTTCTGCTTTGCAGGTTCTTGGAGTACAATACAACGCGCTTATGGAAGCCCGCGTAAAGTGTACGAGATCGGGTCATGAAATTTGCATTCTTAAGCATATGGACCTGGTAAACTTCAACACGCTAAAATACTCTAACGCCCACGGTAAAAGCCGTTCTTTTACAAGTTATAATGCGCTCGTTTCAGCGATAGACCACAAGTTTTTACAACGCGGAAAAATCTATGAGAAAACCGGTTCGTTCACCAATAGCGCACCTGTTACGCAGCTAGAAACACTGTCCGCAAGATACATGGCAATTAGCAACGCCTTGATGGCTTGCTTTCAGGATGGAAACGATTTTTGTGAGTTCGAAGACGATGGGCTAAACAAAAGAAACTCACCTTACTCGAACGATGCCGGTCAGCGGCGCTGGCGATCGGATGCCTTCGCCCTCGTACGAGGCTACAAGCAGTTAGCCGTGGTTTCAGGGAACCAATAGTCCTAAGCAACTAAAATAACTACAAAAGGCAGCTCTTTGATCTGCCTTTTTTTATTTGAATATAAGCGCTTATATGTTAATCAGGTGGACCACAGGCAGACTTTTTGTTTTCCTGTCTTCTCTAGCGAAAGCCAATACTTATGCCAAGTTTTCAAAACATTTCACTGTCACACGATTTATTAAAAAACTTAGACTCTCTCGGCTTTACTGAGATGACTCCAGTCCAAGAGCAGTCGTTACCTGTCATTTTAAGCGGTAGAGATATTACCGTTCAAGCAAAGACAGGCTCAGGTAAAACCATTGCATTTGGGTTGGGGCTTGTAAACAAGGTGGACGCTCAGCTGAAAGCACCCTCTAGCCTAGTTTTATGCCCAACCAGAGAACTTGCTGCCCAAGTAGCAGCAGAGCTGCGCAAACTTTCACGCGCGATACCAAACGTAAAAATACTGACCCTCTGCGGTGGCTCTCCGGTCTACCCACAAATCAACTCCCTTGAGTTTGGGGCTAACATCATCGTCGGTACACCTGGAAGGGTGCTTGATCACCTAGACAGAGATACCCTTAACCTCAGGTCTGTCGATCAGATTGTACTAGATGAAGCAGACCGCATGCTTGATATGGGTTTTTCCGAAGAGATCGATGCCATCTTAGGGCACGCCAAAACTTCCAGGCAAACCATGCTTTTTTCTGCCACCTACCCAGAAAACATCCGGCACCTAAGCAATAGAATTCAAAAAAAAGCTGTCTTCATCAAAGACGAAGGCAAAAAGGCTAACTTAGACATTGAACAGGTCTTCTACAAGGTAGATCCTGCAAAGCGCGATAAAACACTTTTGGCTGTGTTAGCCAAGCATAACCCAGAGTCATCAATTGTATTTTGTACGACCAAAATAGAGTGCGACCAGGTTACGACTATGCTTAAGCAAAACGGGGTTACAGCTGCCGCCCTGCATGGCGGACTAGAACAGTATGAGCGCGACAAAGTCATGGTGCTCTTTACGCACAAAAGTCTGCCGGTAATCGTTGCAACTGACGTTGCAGCAAGAGGCTTAGACGTAAAAAACCTGGACCTAGTACTAAACTACGAGCTAACCAAAAACCCTGAAGTTCATGTACACCGCATTGGCCGCACGGGCCGTGCTGGGCAAAAGGGCTTAGCCATCAGCCTAGTTGCTGGCGAAAAAGAAGCCTATCGCTTGAAGGACATCTGCGAGTACCTAGAACAAAAACTACCGCTACAAAAATTCAAAGAAAACCTAAATGTCCCAGTAAACATCAGACCAAAGATGACGACTCTAAAAATCAGTGGCGGCAAAAAAAATAAAGTTAGACCGGGGGATATTCTAGGAGCCTTAGTCAAAGAAGTTAAGATCGATGCAAATAAAATCGGAAAGATCACGGTCTTTGATTTTTATGCTTATGTAGCAGTAGAAACTAAAGCTGCAAGGTCTAAAGTGGGTAAACCCAAAGACATCAAGATCAAAAATAAGATGCTACGCGCAAGGATTGCCTGAAACAAACCTACCTTGCCAGAGTCTTTACTTAACTTCAAAAATAGCAGACAATTATGAAGTATGTTTAATAGACTCATAAACCCCTTAACTTCTTC
>JALZUO010000129.1 GCA_023301565.1 Oligoflexales bacterium | reverse complement strand
ACAATAACAACAACAATAATCGCTAGCAGTCAGAGAGCCAAAAGAACTCTAGTCAATCACAACCTCCGTTGCGATTGCAAAGTGGTCACTGATACCATCTAACTTATTACCTCTTAAATGCATCCGTGCCGGCCTTCCAGCACTTGTCTGCTGAAACCAAAGATCTTTGATGATCCTCGTTGAGTTTTGTTTGAAGTGGTTTGTACGCTTCCCCTTAAACACTAAAATTGCATCTAGAAAAGACCAAGACTTTCTTCGTTTGTAGTAGTTGGTGCCAAGACACCTTTTGCAGTCTTCATGGTGAGAAACACGCCAGTTTTCTCCAGCCAGCTCCCTATAGATCCTACTGTCTTCGGCAGAATTTACGTTGAAGTCACCGCCAGCTATCACCAGGTCATGTTTAGAAGAAAGTTTTTTTCCAAGCTCGCTTAGAGCGTGGATGCCTTCGACTCTTTGTACGGTTGGGTGCCGAGGTGATGGGAAGTGAACAGACACTGCCGCTATTTTTTTGCCTTTAATCTCAAAGCTAGAGATTAAAAGCGGGCGGACATGGTTTGAACGCTTGCCATTTTTCCGCGAGATTTTAAAGGTTCTTTGCGATGGGGGCCTAATATCGTCACCCTTGTGGATGATGCCCACATCGATGCCTCGTGGGTCGGTGCCTTCAAGTAGATTTGCTGTTGTATAGCCTAGCTTTTTTAAATGGTTGTTTAAAAGCAGGTCGAGCACTCTTTTATTTTCTACTTCTTGTAAAAAAATTAGATCAGGTCCTCCCGAAAAAGAGGAACTTACAACTTCTGCGATGCGAGAGAGTTTTTGATCTACGAACTCTTTATCCCAGTCCCAGTGTAGGCAAGCGTGCCGCCAGCTTTTGTTTCGCATTTTATAACAGTTGTCTTTGTGGGGTTGGTCTCTCTTATCTTCTTTAGGAAGGTAGGTTTCATCCTTTTTACCGGGATCATCTTTTTCATCAAAAAGGTTTTCGACATTAAAAGTAAGGACTTTGATAGTTTTTCGTCCAACAGATGTTTTAGATTCTGTTACTTCTAAATCTAATTTTTCACTGATTTTCTTTACGACTGGCTTTGAATTAAAAGAGTTTCCAATCGTGCAGCCTGAAATTTGAAAGCAGAAAAAAACCGTAAGCCAGTTAAATACTTTTTTTGAAAAAAACATAAAAAATCTCCCTAAAAAGGAAGATAGCATTTTTTACTTATGATTGCGGGTGACCTTTTAAATCAGTGATTCTTTAATGGAATCCACAATAAGTTGAGCCAAGTAGGATTCATATTTTTTCCAACTATCCAAGCTTTGTGCAGCGACTTTGCTCTCCATTTCAAAACAAAGGCTAAGAGCTCCTTGCTCCCAAAATGCCCAGTCTTCAAAGCTTCCACCGTCTCCGAGCTCAAAAGGGGTCACTATTTTATAGCGAGAATCTAAAGAGGATTTTTTGAGTCTGCGAGTGATTTCTGCAAATTGGTTATAACGCTTTTCTTTTTTGAGGCTATATAAATGGCTCGCACTTCCTTGTACGGCTTTGGGTGAAGTAGGAAGGACTAACCAAGGAACATATCCGTGGATATCAATGGCTAAGTCGTATTTTTGCTGGTTGAAAAGAGTTTTAAGTCGGGCTGTTTCTCTTTCACTAAAGCTAGTTTTTCCGATTTTTCTATCCACACTTTTACCGTGAAAAACAGAAAAGTTTCGGTTTAGGTTTATATCTTTGAGGTTGTTGCGTGAAGACGCCTTGTACCCGTCCGGGTTTGCTACAGGTAGCACATCAATGATTACATTTGATTTTAGGGCCGAAAGAGGTCCTTGGTTTTGACGGATTCGGTCCATCAACCACACAGCAAAACTAACGGTCTCTGACTCGTCACCATGCAGGCCAGCTTGGATGAATACTTTTGGTGTATTTTCTGTTTCAGTCAAAGCAGAGGGCAGAATTTTAAACCTGTGAACATTGCTTTCTATGTACTTTGTACCTAGCAGCGCAGGCTTGCTAAAAGATTTCGGTATGGAAACACCTAGACTTTGCGAATGAAGCAAAAGCGCCAAGAGAAGAACGTGAAAAACTTCGAGTCTTGGTCGTCTAGTAAGTAATTTAGGGTCAAAAATCATGTAACAGCAAACTCACGAACAGGGTCTAATTAAGGTCAGCCATTAGGCTTCTTCTATAGAGATGCAATTTAGAAACCAGATTTTTTCTTTAATTATAGTATGTTAAGGCTGTGTTGGCGCCAAAGAATTAGGCACCCGTCAAGAAGCTGGGCGATTTGTCCGGCTTGGGCCAGGTAAGGTATAACCCCCATATAAACAGTCCAACAAACTTAGCTGGCGCCTTGCATTTAAGTAGAGGTGAGCTAGCCGGTATAGATGCTATGGAGAGCGATATGATCAAAAAAGTCTATGCATGTCTTTTTTTCTGGGTGCTAACAGCGGTTGCCGCGCCTGCCTATGGTCAGTCGGATGTCAAAGCCTTGTTTCATCCGACTGAGTCGAGCATCAAGCAAATCCTATCTCTTTTTAAAAAGAGTTATAGCCGCGTTGATATAGCTATGTACAACATGGATGTTTCGGATCGATCTGATTTGTTTGCAGGGCTACAGTCAAAGACAATCCAGGCTAGGATCGAAAACGGCGATCTCGAGGTGCGGATGATTTTTGAGGGCTACGGTAGCCCCAGAGAAAACCTTGAACGTGTTTATGCTATCGAAAAGAAGCTAGGCTTTGATGTTCGGTTTTTGAAATCCAGCCGAAAGGCTCACCATAAGTATGCAGTCTTTTACGGTAGCCAAACAGAGGAGGCTACCGTCATCACGGGCTCTGCCAACTGGAGCTTAAAGTCACAAAGAAAGTATGATGAGCAGATTTTGGTGTTCGAAGGGCTTTTGCAGGTTTCCAGGGCGTTTCTGCAGCAGTTCAATATGCTATGGGGCCTTAGCGAGGATCCAGGTTTCACGGCCATAGACCCTGACTTTCAAGGTCTTGAGTTTGAGTACCCTGATGGCGGCGGCATTGCTGCTGAGCAAGAAGACGGGGTTTCTACCTATTTTTCGACTAAAAATTTTAAGGTAAGCGCCGGCACACTAAAACTTAAAAAAGAAGCCAAACAAAGCCCGGCTTTAACAGGTGTTGTCGTTTCTGCCATAGCATCTGCTGAACAGTCTTTGAAAATAGCTTCTACACGGATAAACTCCAGGCCTATCTATGATGCAATTACGGAAGCTTTAGATCGAGGAGTCGCTGTCGATATATTTGTGAACAAAGATCAGTACAAACCTGAATTTGTGCGCAACAGGTGGGTGTTAAATGGTTGTAGTGAGGAAAACAAAAAATGCTGTGACTCTGACGGTGAATACAACGCTTACTTGAAGCAGTGTTCTAGCGGTCAGATCTTTGCGCATTTCTTAGATAACAAGTATCAGGGTTCATCTGATTTGAGGGTGCGGATTAAAACCTTTGGCCTGGATCCTACGGCATACCTTTCAAACCAGATGCATTCTAAATACCTCATTGTAGACTATGCAAGGGTGCTGGCAGGGAGCTTTAACTATTCGGTCTCGTCCGAGTACCAGCATTTAGAAAACATGGTTAGCTTTACAGCTGAAGACTACCCAAAGGCTGTAAATGCATTTGTGCAAAATTTTGAAACTATTTTTGAGCGGCAAAGAGACAGCTTTCTTAGTAAAAACGGGCTGCCTGTAAAGATGGAAAACGCCTACAATAACGGACTTCAAATTGATTGCAGTTATATGCCTGTTTCGCTTTCTTATGCTGAAGCAGATGCTTTTTACAACCTGCCACGTGGTGCCCGAAAATGGAGAAAGCTGAATCAAGTCTGCAAGTAAAAGATTAGATTCTGTAGTTTGTTTTTATGCGTAGAGTTTTTGGCTTGATCTGTTCTTCCTCGTAGCAGAGCTGCCATGTTGTTTTAATTCGAAGCTTCGAGTCTGTTTTTTTGCAAGCATAGGAGCGTAGGTGCACCATCTCTGCGTGGTCGCATTTAGGTTTGCGCTCGCCGCGTACCGTTATCGAATCACAGATGAGTTCGTCTGCATGTAAGAAAATACTAAGGAATTCACCTGCAGCGTTTGTTTTGAGCGTGGGCTTGTCAAGTACGACCTGAGTTCGTAAAAACTCTAAGCTATCTAGCGACTCTTGCATGTCTTTTTTATTGCCATCAATTTTTAATGTTGTCCACGTTGCATTTTTTAGAGGGGTAGCTCCCAGTAAAACAGCGGCTAGCGTGAAGAGGAATAAAATATTTATTGTGCGTAAAAAATGCATGGTAGAAGCCCTCCAATGACTGTGCTGATTCCATCATAGGGAGGCTCTTGCCGGTCACCCAGTGGCATAATATCAGCTTGTCTTTTGTAGCCATCTATTGGCATTATAACTTGCAGTTATATGGTTTTAGGAGGAGTTAGTTGTGAAAAAAATTCTATGGGTTACAAAAATTGGGGCGCTGGCTTTATTTTGTTTTTTGCCAGCCTGCGAAACTATTTCAGAAGAACAATGTAAGTCAGGCAATTGGGAGTCCATTGGTCAAATTGACGGCTCTCAAGGGCTTAGTGTAAGCAGGTTTCAAAGCTACGTAAAAAAATGCGGTAAAAGTGGGGTCAAACCTGACTATGCTGCTTATAAATCAGGCCGAAAAAATGGCCTAAAATCTTACTGCAACAGCGAAGGCTATACGGCTGGCTCTGCCGGAACAGAATCTAGCAACAATGCAATGTGTGCAGGGGATCTTTCAGCACATTATCAAGCGGGGCGTAGCACTGGTTTGCGCTCGTACTGCACCTATAGCAAAGGCCGCTCTTTCGGTGCGAAAGGCGAAAGGTCACGCGCTGACATCTGTCCTGCAGGCAAAGCAAAAGCTGACTTTAATACTGGCTACGCTGCTGGCCTTAAAGAGTTTTGCGCGCCTGACAAAGCATTCCATGCTGGAAAGTCTGGAAAAAAGTTTACAGTAAGTCTGTGTCCGGTAGGTTCTAGGGCGGCTATTCGTCGTGCGTTTGAGACAGGTAAAGAGGTTGGGGTGATTGAAGGTGAGATCGAAGAAGCGGAATCACAAATAGCCTCACTAGAAGAAAAGGTCTTGGACACAAAAGTTCCAAACTATGAGAAAAGAAAAATGCAGCTAACCGTGCAAGAGCTCAACCGAAAGATCAGAAGAGCTGAGCGTGAGCTATATGACCTGAAAAGAGATTTTTAAAAAAAGTTTCTTTGTGGTTTTTGAAAACTAAAAAGGCCTAGCTAACAAGCTGGGCCTTTTTTCTGCAAGTGAGTATTTGTGGGCTCGCCTCTAGTGCTTTTCAGCTACTCTTTTTTTAAGGCTATGTTTGCGGAACAAGCAAAGATCCTGGACTACAAACAGAACAACCAGTGTAAACATCCATACGCTGTGCACAGGTTCTACCTTCCAGCCCATTATCTCAATATGACCAGCATGGGCACCCTCACCAATCAAGATGATGCCGATAAACGTCAGAACCTGAAGTCCGGTAAAAGTAAAGATCTCGAACTTTTGCAGAAGCATTGCCATTTTCTCTGCCAGGGCTATCATCAGGATAACCGACAAGCCAATGGCTCCGACCATAACCATAATAGAATCTGTAAGGGCAATTGCAGTTAGGATGCTGTCTACCGAGAAGATGACGTTTATGATCACGATGCGAACTACGATTTTTGACAAGGAAGCAGCTGGGCCATCGCCTGCAGCTCCGTGCGCATGATCGACTTGTCCAGAGAGTTTGAACATCTCTAAGATGCTTTCCATGATTAAAAAGATGCCGCCACCAAACATGATCAGAACTTTTAGACTAAAGTCACCTTTGAAGTTTTCTGTATCGACGCTAAAAAACGGTTCGACCATAGTCTTCATGCCCCAAAGAAGAAGGACTAAAAGTACGACTCTTCCGACACCGGCAAGAATCACGCCGAGGTTTCGGGCAAACTTTCGTTTGCTCTCTTCGAGTTTATTGGCCTCAAGGGTGATAAAAAGAGCGTTATCAATGCCAAAAAGAATTTGCATCGCCGCTAACATAAAAAATTCAAAAATCACTTTTCAATCCTCTTTGCTTTTAGAATGAGGTGCTTTCTCATTCTGTTTTTTCCGTCTTTTGCACAAAACTCACCAATGGTTTCATTGCCTAGCTCATGCATATTTGTTTCACAGTCTGTAATTGTACCAAAAACTTGCTGTAAGGGGTGGATTCGAAAGGTTAAATCTCTATACTGAGGGCCTGTGACTGCCCAGATATGGAGTCGGTACCCACCCACAGGCTTTCTGCTGCAGAAAACCAGGGCTGGCTTGTCTTTGCGCTCGCTAAATACATTGTTTACTTCGTTGGCGTTTTCTAAACAGTCGTACGGATCATCATAGAGTAGGTCTGCCCATTGTTTCATAGAAAACAGGTTAGAAGAAAAGCTTCCAAATAGGATTTCACTAAACGAAACATTTGGGCGAAAGCCTAGAGCAAAAAGGTCTATGCCGTAGCTTTTAAGGTTTTCTTTGAGCATTTCTTCAAAAGCTGACTTTGAAAAATTGATAACTCTTCCGAACAAGTATTTTTTGATCCATACAGGTCTGAGGCCAGGAACGTTTAGGCTGATAAGCCGGAATCTGTAAGGGGTTCGGTCGTTCAATAACCCTCGGTCCGAACAGTAAGCTAGATCTACGCGAGAGCCGGTCAGCTCTTCAAACTGTTTGGTGGCGTATGCCATACTCTCTGAACATTCGTTCCAGGTCGAGTAAAGGCCTAAGTAGGCTGATCCGTTTCTATAGTCTGAGTCAAAAAAGTGTAGACTTTTTTCAGACTCGTACTCAACGAAGCCATCTAAGTAGATAGGGTTTTTATCACTTACAAAACAGCCGTAGTTAATAATGTTGACTTTAGATTCCATTTTTTGGGCTAGGGCCTGCATTTTTTCACTACAAGACGCGTATTGATTAGCAGGGCTAACCTGTTTGGCTTTAAACGAGAAGATGCCACTAAAGGCAATCGAGCCTTGAATCAGGCATAGAAACAGGGTGGTTTTTTTCCACATGTTTTTGATCCTCCTTGATCATAGGTGGGCTGGCTGGCTGGGGTGTCGTTTTTGCAAACCAGGTTTTCGCTATACCGTTTATACTACTAGGGGCACAGCAGATC
>JALZUO010000128.1 GCA_023301565.1 Oligoflexales bacterium | reverse complement strand
TATACTCTCAACCCCACACCACCGATCCCCCCGCTTATGGCAAGGCAAGTCAATGTTCACAGTATAATCACCCATACCAATCCCAAACCTTCAACCCCCACCCCGTCGAATTACTCCTAAAGGAACCCCACCTACAAATACGATAAATCTCGTCTAATACAGTTTTTAATGTAAGATGGTTTTAACCAAAAAAAACAAACATTATGGACTACTTCGCAATCGGGCTAATAAGCTCAATCGTCATCACGGCAACTCTAATTATAATAACTCAATAAAGATTATGGAAGTAATACTAAAGAATCAACCTATGAAAAATCTAACATTCAGCGACGTTAAAGAAGACCAGCGATTCCTTAATGGTGCAGGAAATCTATGCGTTAAGGTTACAAGTGAAATTTATGTAGCTCTATCGGACGCGGAAGGATTTCCATACACTTCAATCCATAGGATGGTAGGAGGTGATGAGCCCATACACCTAATCCTCCCAGAAATAGAAAAATACGTCCTCCCAAAATGCTAACCTTAGAAAAACTCCTCACAATCCTCCCCCTACTCCGAGTCGCCGAGATCGAAAGGCGCTGTGGCTTCCCCACCGACAAGATCCAAAACTGGAAACGCAACCGAAGCACCCCCACACAAGAAGAACTAAACCAAGTCAAAGAAGTGTTAATAGGAATAACCCAATTCTACCTCCCTCCCAGGGAATACATAGACAACCAAATCAACCAATTCTTAAGAAAACACAACCCCGACATGCCCAGCGAGGTAAGGAGACAAATCGCCCTTAGAAAAGAAATCCTAAAACAACTAGACCAATGAGTAAACCTGCATACGACAACACATTCTTTGAACCCATCGCGGAAATCCCCCCTAAAATCATAGATAGGATAAACGTACGCATAAAAGAAAGATGTGACAGAGATGAACACAGGAAAGAATTTAACGATATGCAATGGGCATACCAACAGCCCACAGGAGCCCCAAGCTTCAATCTCGGTGACATAGTAGAATTTAAAGTAGGAGGCTACGGCATGATTTGCGAGATAAGACACCCCCACGGAGGCTGGCCCAGTGAGTACGCCACCGCGAAAATCAAAACCCTACCACCACCACCTTACTACGCATGGCATTACGAAGGCGACTTTACCCTAAAACAAGCAGTAACTATCCCTGAAATAAACTCATAAATCTCCCCTTAAAATAATCTGCGAAAATCCCCGTAATCTGCGGGCAAAACCCCTACAAGAAAACCACCACAATCTCATGAACCTACTATCCGAAACAAGAAACGCCATAACGAAAAGCAACCATACCGCGCGCCAAATAATATTCATCGGATCAGAAGACTCTGGCCATCGAATGTCCTGGGAAAGTTTCGAAACATTAGCTGATCAAGAATACAATAACGATTACGGCCACCAAGAAGTCGCCACTGATTTAATCATCGTATTCAGTGACGGATCACGCTTATTCAGGCCTGCGCAATCTGAGTACAGTTTCTGGTCCTACATCGGGAATTTCGTCGCGCCGCCCATTAATCACGAAATAAAAACCCTATTCGCAGGAGACTCCCATTTCCCCACCCTAGCAAACCTCAATAAATAAATCATCCCTTAAAAACAATCTGCGGTAATCCCCGTAATCTGCGGGGAATAAACCCCTACAAGAAAACCACCACAATCTCATGAGTCCAGTCCCGCTCCGGCATAGAAGATAAATCAAACACCACACCCTTATCCGTCACAGTCTCCTCATGAATACGGATCACATCATCCCCCTCACGCCTCACCACATAAGCTAGATAGTCCGTAGCCACTACCCCCACAGGGAAGCGCACCAACACCTGATCTCGCCCCGACACTAACCCACTAGTAACCCGCGATCTATCCCTTTTATTAAACACCACGTTCAAGCAATGCGTATCATCCGCAATCGGCGAGGAAACAACCTGGAACACCAACCTATCCCCCGACACATCCGCATCAGCAGTCAGCACCACCTCCTCATCACTAGGCGCGCCCTCCGCGATAATATCGTACCCCTCGTAATCCCCGATCACAAACCCATTAGGAACATCCACCGCCAGCTGCTCCGCATGTGCTGGAATCATCACCTTCACAATCCCCAGCTCCTCCGTCTCTGGCGTGAACACATTCTGTTCCCCGCATATAATCGAGTACTCAGTAGTAAACGCCCACTCCTTCCCCGTCAGATCCTCGTCCGACCGCTCCTCCCATAACTCGTACAGGTGAAACCCCGTCACCTCCCGCTCATCCTCCGTTAGACTCGTCTGGTTCACATACCCACGCACCGCATCCGCAAGGCGCAGCACCTCCTCCAGACATCCCACATTAAGATCTAACTCAGCCCGCTCCGCATCCCGCGCACTTTCATGATACGTCACCGACATAGACCCCTCACGCACCCGATCCTCTGGCGGCATATCATCATAATTCTCCATCGACAAGCAAGACACAGTAACCATCGGCAAGGTTGCCTCCGTCTGGTCAGTACCCGCCACGATAGCAACCCCTGGCAAAATACCCAATGAATTCAAATACCCCACGATAACCTGCTCCGCCTTCTTCTTAGTGTGTTGATTGATCATACTTTTCTCGATGCCTGTTTAACTTCCTTTTCCATATCCTTCTTTATCTTTCTAACCACCGCATTTAGCGCCGTATTTAACGCCCCCTTAGATATATTTCTCCCGATCCAAGGCACCTTATTATTGAATATTATATTACGAAACACCCCGCTCCGCGTCTCATCATAAACCTTTCCGTGGTTTCCACGTAACGACTTAACCCAATTAGGGACCGACCGCATCCCCCCAGGAGGCCGAAACCCAGACACCCAGCCAGACTTAGTGAAACCCACCTTCTTAAACAGCTTTTGCCTATACGCATTTAATTGATTCCGATCATCAACAGTCACCAGCCTACGCCCTCGCACAGTCGATTGCCTATTCACCCGACCGCTCCGCGTCCTATTCGCGCTATGCGCACGGCCCCCATCCCACGCGAACATCTCTACATCCTGATACGACCCACCGAACTGCTTAATCAACGAATCCACTTGAGCCCGCTCCCCCGCTTGATACGCCTTATAAAACGCATCCGCTGCATTCTGCTGAGTCTTCCTAATCTCCAGATAGATCGACCCCGCGCTAGGGTACGCCTTCGCCACATCCCGCGCAATCGCCTTTTGACCCACCTTCTGAGCCTTGCTCGCCGCCCTATTAGGCTGAGTGTATCGCACTAATAACCCCGCAAAGATAGAGGAATACCGCCAAAGCAGCTCCCCCATACTATTCATCGAGATCTTCTCAAACGCCCGCAACTGCTTGTCGAACTCCGCGAACGCCTTAGAATAGGCAATATCAAAATCACTCATTACGGCGCATCACAGGATCAACCAGACGGAGCTCCACCCGCACATCACCATGCGCGCACGTATCCACCCGCCAATCAGAACCACGCAGCACCATGATGTCCCCTAACTCCGGCACTCCATCCGTAAAGAGCTGAGTCTGGATAAACAGCGTAACCCCCTTATCAGGATTAAACCCACCCGTAGCTAGATCATCCGCCCGCATCTCCTCATGGAATACCGCCTCATAATCATCGCCGTTCCACTGCACGATCTCCCCGCCGAAAATCGGCATAGCCGCAGACATCCCCGCGCGCATAAAATCTGTTAAAATATTATTCATCTTATCAATAGGTAAAATTAAAGCGCAG
>JALZUO010000127.1 GCA_023301565.1 Oligoflexales bacterium | reverse complement strand
TGCGCTACAGAACTTCCTTGGTAGGGCAAGAATTGCCGATTTTCACAACTTTTTATCAGATATACTTATTTGAAAGTCATTTTGTGTGTTTGAGTATGCACAGGATTTGCGTTTATTAAGGGATTTGAATTGAAGAATATATTGCTGATCATTTTGCTGGTACCAGCTGCACTGTTCGTTTGTTGTACCTCAAAAGAGAAGTCAAATGGTTCCCAAGACGTGAATACAACTCCATCTAACTCACAGTACAACTTCTTGATATTCATAGCGGATGACCTCGGTGTTGATGCTTCCTCGGCATATGGTTTTTCAACAGATGTTCCATCAACCCCCAACTTAGTCGAACTTCAAAAAGACGGTTTAGTTTTTGAAAACTTTTGGGCAACGCCAGCGTGCACAACTACAAGAGGAGCCTTGATTTCCGGGAAACATGGCTACTCTTCTGATATAACCTACGTACCCGCAGTGATGCCCGCAGACACAGTTTCTTTGCAAAACATACTTAAGTCTTCATTTTTGCCCGAGATATACAACAATGGTATGTTTGGAAAATGGCACCTCGGCGGTAGCAACCCAGCTCCAAACCATCCTAATCAGTTTGGCGTCGACCACTATTTTGGTAACTTATTCAATTTAGATGACTATTTTAGTTGGATAGCGACAGAAAATGGGTCTGAATCTCTAGAGGACGAGTATCACACATCTGCTATTAGTAACGCGGCATTAAAGTGGATCAAAGAACAACCAGCTGAAAACCCTTGGCTTGCTTGGGTTGCATTCTCTGCTCCACACGTTCCTTTTCATAATCCTCCAGAAGAGCTAGTAACTACCCACGCTAATGGTGCAACCGATCAAGAAAAGTACAAAGCCATGGTGGAGGCAATGGATACTTCAATAGGGAAAATAATGGAAGGCATGTCGCCGGAACAAAGAGAAAAAACGATCGTTATTTTTCTAGGAGACAACGGAACACCAACACGAGTTTTAAATGAGCAAGTTTTTGATAAGACTAGAGGAAAGAAAACTATCTACGAAGGGGGCATTCGAACGCCGCTAATTATTGGTGGTACGCCGGTGACCAGCAAAAACACGCGAGTTTCATCTTTAGTAAATATTACGGATTTTTATGCCACGCTTCTGCAGATTGCCAACTTAGATAGTGACCCGCCAGCTAGTGCTGTAGATAGATACCAAAGTTATGATTTTTCTGATTTATTGATTTCAGCTTTTAAGCCAAAACCAAGGCGAGCATACAACTACGCAGAGTTTGAAGATGCTGGAGCACTTAGTTGGGCGGTTAGAAACGATACTTACAAATACATCTATCATCAGTCTGGACAAGAAGAATTATTTAATGTCATAAGTGATATTAAGGAGTCTAACGACTTGGCGAGTTTACCTGCGAATGCTGCTGTTTTGAGTGAGCTACGAACTCATGGTCAGATACTAAGGTCGGGTCAAAGTGGCACTAGTGAAAACATAGAAAACTCGGTATTTACAAACAGGAGTAACGATTGCGGTGAGTATATAGGTAGCTTTTCTGCTGAAGTTTTTGATGTTTTTAATGCAACAGGTTTTGAGGCGCTGTTTTCTATTACTGCTGATACCGGCTACTGCTATCTTCAAGGAAACTCATTGCCAAATCACGACTTTAACAATGGGTCTTCAAGTTTTGCTCATTTGACCAAAAGCTTAAATGAGTCCTTTAGGATTCCTAGGCACCCCAGTGAAAATTCTGTAAACACAAAATTGACTTTGCAGTATGACAATGCTGTCATGCTTAATGGTGTTAAGTTGGACCTTTTGGCTGCGGCTTGTTATGGGGTAGGTGGTGCACCCCTAGGCCAAGAAAAGACAGGGTGTAATGACGCTGACACCCCGTGGAGGTATGATCCAGTATTTGCAGGAAATACTTTTAAAACAGATTTGCACAATGCTCATACCCAGCCTGATGGCGCTTACCACTATCATGGTGATCCAAATGCACTTTACGATTTAACAGGACAACAAGAGTCGGGCGTCATTGGTTTCGCGGCGGATGGCTTTCCTATTTTTGGACCTTACATAAATGACGGTGGTACTGTTAGGCTCGTTACCTCAGGATATACCCTGAAATCGGGAATCCGTGAAAGTATCAGTGGCGAAGGGGCTTTGCCTCCAGGGAGTTACGACGGTACTTTCAGAGATGACTATGAGTACACATCTGCTGGTGACTTAGATGAATGTAACGGGATGACTGAAAATGGGGTTTATGGCTACTATCTAACAAATGAATTTCCTTGGATTTTAAATTGCTATAAAGGAAGTTTAGACCCCTCATTTAGTAAGTAATCCAATATTTTTTGCCAAGGGCCGCAAATCGGCAGCTTTCCGGTTCTTTGTCGTGTTCTTTTTTTAATACCCCTTATGTTGAATTGCAACTTAACGGGCGTTTTTAGTGTTGACCTCATCAGCCAAACTTCTACAGCTGAATGAGTTCACGCCATTTTTTTGAATGGAGTTTTGTGCAAGGTTGGTTAGTTGAGATTTAACATCCGTGTGGCCAACCTATATTTAGGTAGGTTGAAATGCAAGTTCATAAAAGTCTTAACAAGAAGGCATCTTTGCCAAGCTTTGTAGTCAGAATGAAGGAATCTGAATATTCACTGGTGAAAACTTGTTTTATTTTGTTTTAGAGTTTTTGCTGAGGTCAATTATTTTATAGTCAAATGGTAGAGACCTGACAACCCCTTCATCACCGTATTTAATCTCAACTACAACAGATTTGGTAGGTGATGCATCTTGAGGGAATATCCCTGTAAACACAACCTCGTCTAAATATACAGTATTATCTATGGCTTCATAATCTTCAAATAAAATATCTCCGATGGAATTAGAACTTATAGGGTCTGCAAATAAAATTTCTGGATCTGCAATACTGGCAAGGAGGTCTTCTAACTCTGACGGGTATAGATCCAGAGCTTCGTCATAATTCAAGAGTTCATCGTTAGCACTGAATGATGAAATACTACACTCAATATTTATTGTACCTGGTTGGAGGCAAACAAATTTTTCTACTGTAAGATCTATGGAAGTTACAATGGTTGGAATGGTCGTGTCACCTACCACAAACTGATCTTCAGAAGGGGTGTAGTTTTCGTCCCAGCTCATACAAAGCATCAGAACAGTCAAAAAAAGGTAATGTATCGTTAGTTTTTTCAGCTTAAACTCCCAAAGAACAATAGTTCGATATAACACCAAGCGGAAAAAACAGGGTAAAAGTTCGCGCTGCCTATTTTTAAATGTAATAACAATGGCTTACCTGTTTTTTTAGTATTGAAAACAACAGTTTTCTGTAACCTAAAAGCAGCTTCGTCTTGCTAATAGGGAGGCTCATGCGTAACTGTTTGATAATAATAGAAAAAAATGCACTTATTTTAAGTGCATGATAAGCCTGTATTTTAATGGTTCTATAAAACTTATTATTATTCTATTGATATTTTATAAAAAGTATTTTATGATGGTCCAAGAGAGCTGCCTCGGGCCTATTCCGCCGGGTATGTAATCAACCAATTTACATTTACTAATACAAACAGCTTATTTAGGAGCCTATGGATATGAATATTAAGTTAACCCCGAGTTTATTGGCCGCTGCACTTACAACCCTTTCTTTGATTGGATGTGGTTCAGCAGAGATAGCAACCGACGCAGGCAAGAAAAACAAAAAAGATGTCAAAGCAAAGGTAGAAGCAAAGGCTACTGAGAATACTTCAGATACCAAGGTCTCTGACTCTAAAATAGCGAAAGACAACGAAGAAGCGGAAAAAGAGCCGGTAGCTCAACCCGTAGCAGTGCCAGAAGCCCCAATCGTTCCTGAGGCTGTTTCTGAGGCAGATCAAGTAATAGATCAACCTTCCAGCGAAGCAGAAAAGTCAGTGACAGAAGATCTAAATATGGAAGATTTAGATCTAGATCTAAATATAGAAGACAAAAAGACAAGCTTCTACCGAGCATGGTAAAGCTATAACGTGGAACGCATCAAAAATGCTTACTTCAGCGTTTGAGGCACTTCCACTACCAAGCAAATTTATACGACAGTTTTTTCGGGTCAGCTCCTCCATTGAGCTGGCCCGAACTTGTTTTGGATTTCTCTTTGTTGCAAGTTCTCTTGTAGGGTGTCTTGGAAAATTTCATTGTAGTAGTCTTTATAGAAAGTGCTGTGATTAGTGATTTCACAAAGAGTCTCCTAGGTGTATAAATCAATGGTTGTGAACTGTTTATCTCACGGGTTCTTTATCCGTTTGTTTAGAGGCTTGAAAAGTTAATCTTCATAAAAACAGGTGCTTAAGCATCTACAGGGGGCTGTGTTGCTACAGAAGTTAGAAAAAAGAAAACGTGGGTGGATGCCGCTGCGGGTAACAAAGCTGGTGCATGAAACCCATGACACGCTGCGGATCCATTTAGAAGATGCAGACGAACAAGGTAGGCAGTTTGACTACCATGCAGGTCAGTATCTTACCTTTAGGTTTGATGCGCTTTCAGAGAAGCCCGTGGTTCGCTCTTACACTCTTTCATCTTCCCCGGAGCAGACAGGCGAGGTGGCTTTTACGGTAAAAGAAGTTGCTGATGGCTTTGTGTCGACGCACTTAGTTCGTGAACTTAAGGTAGGCGATGTGCTGAAAGCACGCGGGCCCATCGGCAAGTTCTGTTTTGATGATGAGATTCACCGTGAAAACCGTTTTATGATTGCGGCTGGTAGCGGCGTAACCCCGTTTCTAAGTATGATTCGCAGTGCAATAGCCAGTGGATTTAAAGGAAGGCTTGGTCTTTTGGTCGCTTATAGAACGGACCAGGACCTTATTGGCTGGGAAGAGCTTTTGGAGTGGAAAACTTCTGGTGCTTTGGACTTATATTGCAGCTTGAGCAGACAGAGTAAAACTGGGTTTTTAGAGGGACGCATCACGCCTGAGTTAGTCTCTTCTATTTGTAAAACTTGGCTAGATAACACGACCTTTTTTACCTGCGGACCTGAACAGATGATGTATTCGGCAAAAGAAACGCTGGTAGCTGCTGGGCTTGATCCTGCGCAGTTTGAAATGGAGTCCTTTGGTAGCTAGTTATAGCGAGTTATTCTTCAGCTTAACAGGGTGCTTGATCACTAGGTTCTTTTAAAAAACGAGGGAATAAATGGGCTACGTTGAAACGCAGAAAGCCAAGCAGTTAGTGGGTTGGCAGATATTGGATAGCATTGCAGCCAGGTTTGATCTTGGAATGACCGAAGTTGAGGCTTTTAAGGTAGCAGAAGAGCAGTTGAAGAAGTTCGGTGTAGCTCAAGTATGGCATCCAACAGTTGTAAAGTTTGAAGAAGCAACAGTACTACCTGGGGTTAGGCATAAGCCTAGTAACTTGCGCAAACTTGAATCCATTGCTTATATAGATTTAGGTGTGGTGATAGGTGGGGTAGAGGTAGATTGCGGTAAGTCCTTTGGGTTTACAGATCAAGCCAGAAGGCTTGCGTCAGATGCCGAAAAAATCTGTCACGCAATGATCACTCGTATACTACAAGATTCAAGTATATCACCCTCTAAATCTTATAGTCAGTATCTGGAGCTAGCTGAATCTGCAGGTTACCGGGCTGTTGGCAAGACAGCAGGACATAGATTGGGGCCATACCCAACAAAAAAGAAAGAAACAAAGATTTCTGCAAGTGACGCGTCTAGCTCTTTTGAGTCTGGAGCTTGGATGTTCGAGGTTCACCTTTCTAGCAGAGCGATAGGTGCCTTTCATGAGGAACTGTTTTTTGCAACTTAAGCTCTTTGCAAAATCAGTATTTAAACCTAGAAAAAAGCCACGTATATACGTGGCTTTTTGTTTGTATTTATTTGTTAGGTGGTACTGCTTAGTACCAAGACTTGGTTTCTACACATTCCATCATATCTAGAAACTTGTTTTTACAGCCTAGTCCATCACCAACTCCCGGTAGGTCGAAAAGGCAAAGGTTCCAGCCGAAGCTACCGCCGTTGCTGCGGAAGATTTGACAAGCGTTACTTTGAGGGGCAATTGGAGCTCCACCGTTGTCGTCGCCGCCGATGTCATCACCACCGTTGTCGTCACCACCGTTGTCGTCACTACCGTTATCATCACTACCGTTGTCATCACTACCGTTGTCGCCGCCGCCTTGTGATCCATCACGGCAGTTTTCTGCACCAGCGTCTACACCGCAGATTTCTAAGTTATAAGCTTCTTGCCAAAGGTCAATGAAGGTCTTACTTGCTTGCGTAGAAGTTGAAGTAAGGTAGCTAGTGTCTCTAATGTTTCCTTTGCTGTTTACAGATATAACCACTCTTGAGCCATCTGGCTTTGTGTGGAAAGCTGGACCACCGGAATCACCAAAACAAAGTGCTCCACCGTTGCGTCCATCGTGAGTTACAAAGTCGTAATTGTTGATACCTGGGTTAGGAAGCTGCGTTACAAGCGAGTCGCCGATTCTGTATTTTCCGTCGTTTCCACCGCTGCCACCTGGGTAGATGCAGCCAAACCCTGTAAGAAGAACGTCTGTTCCTCTTTGGACAAGAGAATCATCCATGTTGATGGATTCATACGGGATACCGGTAACTTCACGGTCGACATTACAAAGTGCGATATCGTGATCTGTGCCGCGTCTGTAAAGAGTACTTCTAGAACAAGTTGCTGTGTACGAGTTTCCACCTGCTTTGAAAGAAATCGACTCCCTATGGTCTGTACAGTGAGAAGCTGTGATTACAACTTTTTTACCAACTACAGTTGCAGTACATGCACCGCCGCTTGGGGTGAAAATGTTCACAGATGCCGGGAATTTTGCCTGATCAACAACGGTTCCGTTGATTAGATCAAACTCTGTTGGGCTAAAAACCTTCTTTTCGATCGTTCCTGTGTCGTAGTTTCCAGCCTTATCCTCTAAAAGTGAGCTGGAAGAGCCTCCACAAGAAACCGCTAAGCATGTCATTCCGACCATAGCAATCTCGCTAATTTTGATACGCATAATAAAATTCCTCCTCTAAAGCGTTCAGAGAAGGAATCGGGATTGTCGGTAAAAACTTTCGAAAAGTTTAAAAGCCTTATGGTTTTAGGCTCTTATCTTGCTCTTTTAAAAACATCGTCCAATCAATAGTTTTGCTCGCGTAAGTATTAGCCCTTTGGTTTGGGTTTGGCCTTGGCGGCAGATTTGCTAGGTAGCTTCTTACTGCTTTGGTTGCCGCTTAGCTCGAGAATTTGTTTTTTCTTAAAGCCAGGTGCTGACTTTAAAAGTTTCCACTCATCTGCACCGCCTTCTTTTTTAACCCGCCGGTACAGTGCCCAGTATGGGCTAGCAGATATCCCTAAATTTTTAGCAACAATGCCTTTAGCTTCACGAAAAACGGGGACCTGGACCTTGCCTTTTACTTCGACATATTGGATCACGTTGTCTATTTCATCCGTCTCATTCATGTTCACCGTGATGATGTCTAGGTTCGTCTTCTTTTGCATTTCTGGAAGGTCTTTGCGTAGTTTCTTCTTACAGATTCCACACCAAAGCCCCCAAAACATGACTAGGCGGTGATCTTTCTTCATTGCGTCTAACTGTGTTTTAACACTTTTATTCCGTAGGTCTACAAGGTCATAATCTGCTGGGAGAGCAAGTCCTAGTGCAGCACTCAGAGAGCAAACTCCTAAAACAATCCATTTGTAATCTATCATTCCCACGCTCCTGTAAACTCTTCGACTTTCGCTCTTTTGGTGATTCCTATGTGACGGTAAACAATGCCTTTCCCAGGCACTCCAACAACCAATGCAGGCGTACCGAAGGCATCCCCAAAATAACTCTTATAGAGCTTTAGTTTGTCGTCGATTCCGACGGTCCAGGGCGCTTTGACATCGGCGTGCCAGGCGGTAGCATCTGCTTGTGTGGCCCCTACTAACACTGTAACGATGTGTACGTTTTCCGGACTAATATTTGCTTGTTTTAATGAGTTAATCCAAGTTTCATGCTCTTCGTAGCAGTCCGAACAAAGGTCTTGGGCAAAGACTAGTACAAGAGGCTTGTC
>JALZUO010000126.1 GCA_023301565.1 Oligoflexales bacterium | reverse complement strand
TCGACGACGGGGGTGTGGTCTTTGTTGATGGGGTCGCCGTAGCAGCCGAAGTAGGGGGAGAGGTCCTCGGAGAAGATCCAGAGGATGTTGGGCTTTTTGACCTCTCCTGATGAAAGGGAGGCAAGGGTGAAAAGGGCTGTGAGGAGAATGAAAATTTGCTTCATGTGAGGACTAGAAGTTCAGCATAAAAACAGGAACGAAGCGAGCTTCTGTTCCGAGGGTGGAAGAAAAAGTTTGACGTGTTCTTGGTGTAACAGTAACTGTGTAACACCAAGTCGAACACTTCGAAATGCTCCCTTTTCAAATCACCTTTACTGATGGCCAGCCAGCCTCGGATCAATTGATCCAAGCGGTGCGGAGGGCCATTTTGGTGGGTGATCTACGTGATGGGGATGGATTTCCATCGGTGCGGACGCTGAGTCAGGAGTTGAAGATTTCGCCAACGACGGCTCACAAGTCGGTGGCGGTTTTGAAAGTCGAGGGGCTTTTGGCATCGCGGCCGGGAATCGGCATGGTGGTGCGGTCTGCCTCACTACCGGGGACGGAGGAGAGGCTGGATATGCTCCGCCCTCAGCTTCAGCAATTGGTAAAGGAGGCGAAGTCCCTTCAGCTGAGCGAGAAAGATCTCTGCGAGGCGCTCAAATCACTCTGGAAAGAGAACAAACAATCATAAGTCATGTCAGCGGTATCATTTAAAAAGGTCAGTAAATTTTTCATGGGGAAGTGCGCGCTTTCCCAACTCACGATGGAGGTGCCGGAGGGTAAGGTGACCGCTTTTCTGGGACCGAATGGGGCAGGGAAGACGACGGCGATCAAGTTGATGCTGGGTTTGGATTCACCGACTGAGGGTGAAATTACGGTGCGGGGGACTTCTTCTGAGCAACTGGGGGCAGGGGATTTTGAGAGTATTGCGTATGTTTCGGAGAATCAAAAGTTGCCCCTCTGGATGACGGTGCAGCGCTACCTTGATTTTTGCCGACCGCTCTACCCGAGTTGGGATGATGAGTTGGAAGCGCGCTTGTTGGAGCAATATCAACTCCCGATGAAGAGTAAGCTGAAGCATCTTTCGAGGGGGCAGTTGATGAAGGTTTCGCTGCTTTCGAATCTCGCTTTTCGTCCGAAGCTGATTGTGTTGGATGAGCCTTTTTCAGGACTGGATCCACTGGTGCGCGATGAGTTGATCGGTGGTTTGCTGGAGTTTAGTGAGAGTGAGGGGTGGACGGTTTTTATCTCTTCTCATGACATTGAAGAGATCGAGCGGCTGGCGGATCATGTGGCGATTATTAAAGATGGAATCCTGCAGTCGAATGAGTCGACGGATTCTCTCTTGGCGCGCTTCCGGCGGGTGCTGGTTCCTTTGAAGGAAGGGGCGGAGGTGCCTGCGGGAATTTCTAAGGAATGGTTTGGGATCGAGAAGGCGGGGCGATTTTTGACCTTTATGCATGATCGCTGGGGTGAGGGTGCTTTGCGAAAGCTGCAGGAGGAGCTTGGTGAGATTGTAGATGGGGAGGTGCGGGGGGAGGTGCTGTCCCTTCGTGATATTCTGGTGGCGCTTTCCAAAAATCCACAATTGAAACGATGAAAAATCTTAGACTTATCGTACTTCGTGAGCTGGATCACTTTCGCGGCTGGTTCTATCTTCTGCTGGGCTTGGCGGGATTTACGGTTCTGCTGCATGTGTTGGTTTTGACGATCCTGCCCGGGATGTATTTGGCGGAGTTTTTAGTGGTGATGAAAAGCTATGTGGTGCCCGGGGTGTTTGGGATTCTTTGTGCCATGATGGGGTATGCGGATTCTCCTGAGCATGGGAGCCATGAGTTCAAGACGCGGCCCGTGAGGTTGAAGACGCTTTATCTAGGGAAGGTGACGGTGATTGCGGGAACGGCGGTGGCTTTGGTTCTGGTGCAGGCGCTGATGAGTTGGTTTGCAGGCTTTCCCTTGGGGCTCTGGAAACTCTGGGTTCCGCTCTTTTTGGTTGGCTTGGGTTTCTTCTTTTTGGCGGCCCTTTTAAGGCCGACGATTTTTTCAGCCTTGCAGCTGGTGGTGGTGATCCGCTTGCCATGGGCTTTGGGCGACTTGTGGCATGTCTTTCTGAGAGGCCGAGATGGATTGGCGATTTATCCAATGAGTTTCTTGGCGCTGAGCTTTGTAAGTGCGGTTTATCTTTTTGGGGTTTTTCTCGCGAAGAACTCTCTTCGAAAGCGATATCTTTGGGGGCTTTTTATTCCGTTGGCAGCCTTAGTGGTGGGGGCTGGGGTATGGCTTTTACCAGTTGGACAGCGCGTTGTGAGTGCTGATCTCATTGAGGGGAGTCTTGAAGAGAGGTTTCGCCCCGAGCTGCGGTTTGAGCCTCTTTCGAATGGGATGATTCGGCTGGAGGTTATTGAGCCGAAATCTGACCAAGGCGCGATTCATCGCCTGCGTTTTGAGAGCCGAGTTGTGGAACTGGTGGGTGAAGGTGGCACCATGAGAAGGATACCAATCTTCCAGAGATCCTATTCTAGCTTTGATAGCAGTGAAGAAGATGAGCTTCTGATGGCCCTAGGTCTAGTTCCTCGTTACACAGAAGAACAGCTTGATCGTATTGTGACATACACCCCTAATTCTAGGCTAGTGGTATCGGGAAGTCGTAACTTTGAAATTCCTGCTGAATTGAGGGGGCAGAGCTTGGAGATTCGTTCGGAAGGGGTGGCCAGTTACTGGGAGACTGAGTCGTTGGGGGTTCTGCCAATTCGGGTTGGTAAAAAAATCAATAACAAGAACTTGAGTGTCGAGATTGTTGATGTCGACGACGGGAAATACTTAATCAGCTTGCGAGTTCATGCGCGTAATGGTGCCAGAATCCGCTTGGGGGCATTTCAGAAAAACTTAGAGAATCCCTCTCTTCCCTATGGTGAGATCAAGTGGCTCACGAACCACGGTGTGATCGATGGGATGTCTACGGTGGATATTATGAAAGTGGACATCCATAAGTCGCAAATCGAGGAATCTCCGGAGGTGGCTGTTCTTCATCTTTTTTCAATGACCTATCGAGGGGTGGCCCCCTTCCGTTCTAAGTCAGTTCTCTTTGATGGCAAAAAGTCGCTCGAAAAGAGACAGCTAATGAAAGCCGATTACCCAATTCGTCCGTCAATTTCCGCCACTGAATCTGAATGAAAAAGCTCTTACATCTCCTTGGATATTTATTTCGTCGTCAGCGGCTTTGGGTCCTGCTGTTTTGGTTGGGTGTCGTCAGTTTTGTAACGTTGATAGAATGGGAGGGCGCAGCGATGATCGTGGTTGCGATCTTGGGTGTTCTTTCTGTGATCAACGTCAGTCAGGTTCATGATCACTTTGATGGAGGACCGGGCGTTCTGAGGACGCGGCCAGTTGGTTGGCGGATGCTGATTGGGGCGGAGCTGGTTTTTCTTTTTCTTGCGCTTGTTTTACCCGCGATTCTGGGTGTTTTGGTGATCCTTCTTTCCTATGAGGCTGGGATGGCGGCGTATCGGGCGTGTTTCCTGTCGCTGGCATTTGTGACTTCGCAGCTCGCGATTTGGTATATGGCAGGGCGGCTTTCGAGGTCCCATTTAGGTGCTTTCGTGTTGATGTTGTTGTTCTATCTGCCGGTGATGCTTCTTTGGTCAGTCGTGGAGATTCGGAATCAACATGCGACTTTCGATATTACGGTTCTGGTGGTTTTGGGCGTCACTGGGTTTGCTTCGTTAGGGCTGATCGTGGCTCCATTTTTGCATCGGACCAAGGTGGCTCTTTTTGTGATGTCGGCGGTGGTGCTCCTTCTTACGATGTCGGGTGTGCGGTGGGATCTCAGTGAGCCAGGCCGCTTTGGGCCAGAGCGGGACAAAAGTGCGATCCAGGGGGAGGTTCCTTCGCCTGATGAGGCGGTTTCGGTGGAGTTTGCGGCGACCGCTCCGATTGATGCTGATTCGATGAAGGATAGTCATTGGGATTTTTATCGAATCTCAACGACTCGGCCTGATGAGATCTTTGTGCCGACGAATGCGATTGGGAGCCCCTTTTCAAAGTCTCGCTCCGAGAGCTATCGACATTATCTCTGGGAGTATGCGGAGGGTACGATGTTGGGGGATCTGATCCTGAGAAATCTCCCCGCTGGGTGTGATTTGCGTGGGGTTCGGGCATTGAGTCACAATATTAGTAGGATGGTCCATGCCCAGTCGATGGAGGTTGAGGTGAGCGAGGAGCGTAAGTTTGTGGTGTGGGGGCAGAAACTCGGGCTGACCCGAGCTGGGGTCGTTCCTTTAAGAAAGGGGGAAAGCTGTCAGGCGGAGGGATGTCGAGTCGTGATCAAGGAGTTGGATTTTAAGGCGACGAAGTTGTCGGTGAAGCTTGGTATGAGCTGGGTGTCCGATTCTCTGATGGATTTCGACAGGGAGCGGGTTCAGTTAGCGTGGGTTCTTTATTCGCCTTCTAGTCAACGTGGCGTGCTTATTTCAGGTGGAGAGAAGTATGTGTATCTTGGTGTAGAACCAACTCTGTTGAAGCGGCAGCGGAAGTTCCTTGATTTCCCACTCCCTGAGACGTTTTCGGGTGGGGATGATCTTGAGCTGCACACTTTCTTTATCAATGAAGGGGAGTTCTTAAAATTTGAAGTGACGGTTCCTCCGGGAATTTATTCTGCGCAGTGATTGGTCTTGGACCCTCAGCGTCCTTTATTGCAGACTTCCCGCCATGGATAATCCTTATCAAGCTCCTGATACTCTCAATGTCGCGCCGAATGCCTCATCGCAAATGGG
>JALZUO010000125.1 GCA_023301565.1 Oligoflexales bacterium | reverse complement strand
AAAGAAGAAAATTCGAATTCGCCCAAGATTTCACCGAGATCTCGACCAGACCAACCCTTACCTTGGCCAAGGACCCCCATCACACCCCCCGTTCGGGTTACATCCCATCTCCCGCCACATGGAAGACAGTGTTTTCAGTATTAGGACACCTCGTATGCTAACGGCCACCTGTGTTTTCTCGGGTTAGGTTTTGAGACAGGCTATTTCGAAGTAAACCGGCCGTTAAAGTTGAGGTTACTTTTAAAATGCACCTGCTTGCAACAACTTTCAAGACGGAGGGTTATCCTTCTTCTTTTAATAATTGGACGTGGCCGGAGTGACTAGGATTAGCGTCCAGCTACATCGAATAAACTTCATCAAATTACGATTGCAAATAAGTTGACGCCTTTTAGGCAAAGGAAATAGGTTTTGCAAATCAGCGTCCGCAAAGACTCCTATTCAGTGTTTACATCGATTCACCCTTACCCTATCCACGGCAATGACGATCGATGTGTTCCTTACTGACCTAAATTGTCCCAAAGGTTAGAGGACAAATGGTATTACCGCTCGTTCAATTACTCGGGGGCTTTATTACCAGTACCATAGCGCCTGTTGTTTATATTGGGCATTAGCTTACAACCCGTGACTGGGTGAGTGTGCTATGAACAGCTAGCTGTGGGTGGGACAAGCCGGGTGACCAACTCATACACCCGCTGCCGACAACAAAATCAACAAGTAATCTTAATTACTATTAGTAAACGAACATGACGACCACCTCAACAACAGCAAAAACATCAACAACAGCAACAGCAACCAAACAACATTTCCAACTGGAATACAACAAATAATTACTAATCAATATGAAACTACTACTTTAGGGTTAGGATCATGGTAAATAGGAACTGCGGTGCATAGTAGAGTGCATAGTAGAGTTATTTAAAACAGATGAAATATTGACATACCCGAAGTTTTCCAATGAAATGTCTGCATATCGACTCTTATACCATCGTCAGATAGGGCGATATCATCGCCATGCATCGTTAAATATCGACTTGGGGTGAATCGTTATTTATTGTTCTGTATCTTCAGCAAAGAGCCGGAACACATGGAATTCCTTCCGCAACTAAATGAAACCAGAAAAATGGGCGCACGAGCTGAGCTGCTGAGCTTGCACACACACAGGCACTGCCTGAAGCCGTCAGCAGTTCCCACCCACGGCTTGTCACAACAATGGGCATATATCCCATCGGGGTGGATGAGGTTTCGGCGTTTACGCGAACCGAGGAAATTCGCCTGGCTATTTCCGCGTCCGATTCCGGGGATGAGACGCTGGAGCTTCTTCGCTTGTTGGCCAAGAAAAGTGGTAGCAGGTTTTTCTTACACAACCTCCTCTACACCACTAATGTCCAACATCACTTAGGGTTAAGCCCCATCGCGCACTAGTGGAGTGCACACATCTGCTCTTCCTCTCCTTCGCTTTCATCACCGTCATCGTCGGGTCTAGGAGCTGCATGTTCGGCGGCCGCGAGTGCACTTCTTGTTTTCTTTCGGATATGCCGCAGCACGAGCGCAAATCGCGCTCGTGTTGCCGCGTCGTGCGTGTCGGATGCCAAATTCATTGAGTACACAGTCGCTGTTGTACGGCAGTCTCACGAGAGAAGCAGCTGCAGCCACGGTCTCTTGCCCGTACCGTGTGCCGTGTGACCTTTGCCGTGTGTGTTGCGTGCTGCTGTGTCATGCTCCGTGTGTTTGGTCTCCGCGGGACTGTCATAAACATACGGGCGGTAGTTGAGTTTTATTCCCGATCTGTAGCAGGAATAATACGCCACTTTCAGTTTTATATCGCGCGAAAGGCGACTTCGGAAATGTCGATATATTATTTTGGGTATAGAGTCCCAATATATCACGATATATATGTTTTTTATATGTGTAGTAAAAAGAAAAATCTATCATATTCACTTTTGTATCTAACAATGCTACAGGAGGTTCTTCATTAGCCACTACCAGATATGGAAGAGAGCGCGGAGGAGACGGCAGACCGGGTAGCAAGGTACCAGGCCGACTAACCGGTAGTATGTGTTTTAGTGGTGTGGTTTGTTTCGTATGTTTGCTTGCGAGCCATCCCACGGTAGGGGTTAGGCACATGAGGAGCTCAATATCTCACCCGAAACATACTTCCAAGATTTTTGTTCGCGCAACCAGATCAGCATGTCTATCCGCTAGTCCTGAAAACATGCGCTCGTAAGATGATCATACCAACCGGCAGTTCCTCACTTCAGGACCTCAACCGGTCAGGAGCGTTTGACCCTAAAAAATGCAACCCCTACCGTGGGATGACTCTTGCTCTCTATAGTGCTCCGAGTACGGTGGTGAGGATGGCAGTATGGGTACCTGTGTCGTCAGAAACAGTGAGCAGGTGATAGACCATGCATCGATTCTCCTACTTTTAGCGTATATATAGGCCTCGGAATCCAGTATGGTTACTGCCCCCGACGTTGGTTGTGTGGTGTTATCTGCGGTGCTGCTATTATTGCTTTCATTTGGTCGTGCCGTTTTGTTTCACTCAGTTTGTGTCCTACCCGTGAATATATTTTCTTCCTCTCCCCTGCGTTTCTTATCCCCTGCTGTTTTATTGGCTTTTAGTTATTTGCTCAGGATTACGTAGGGATGTTTTCGTTCCATTTTTCTTTGTTTTATAGTTTTTGTTTTTATCTTCTTCTTGCTTTTTGTTGTAACTAGCCGGGTGTGCTCACTTGCGTATGCCCCGCCCTCGTATCCATTACGACTGGCACTGCATGGCCACATCATCCTGCTGCATTCGTTTTGTAATGTGCGTTTCTATCTTGTAGTTTGTGACCACGGAGCTCGTCTCTCTCGGAGGCATCGGCACGGACACTGGTTTTGCTGTATGTTGAATGGTAGAAAGATCAGTTTCATGTGAAGAACACACACACACACATGTATGGTCCCCCGCCATATTAATACTACCAAGCCTACAACAAGTACTATGCACCATCGCTTTAGCAGACATTCCCATTCCTAATAGCCCCGCCTGTTTTCATAGTCGCATTCCCCGGAGAGGGATAACACATACTAATCTTGCACAGCTGGAGTGTTTCTAATTTTTGTAATAATATGAATCTTGCTCCTGACCTATCATCAACAAACACAGATGCTAATCATCATAACGTCATGAACACCACAAACGCTGTTCAAAAGAAACATGTAATTCATATGCAGGCGTATGTCCAAACCAAACCAGTTTAATACGACATACATGGTGGCGCCTCGTATACAGCAGTACTGCTCGATGGGAAAAGGAACCCACAATATAAAAAGACAAACCTTGATAATAGCATGCGTATGGATTTATTTCGTGTCCTTCCAACTTCGAGAAAGGCGTCTTACATGGTTGTTGGGGTGCCGCAAATAAGTGATCGCCTGTATTGGGTGGATTGAATTCTTTCATATGGTACTACTAACCCTAATACTCTGGACATGGGATTCAAATGCGGGTTATTGGCGTACCTGTTACCCTCTCCTCGTGATGCTCCATCTCTACAAGCTAGCTGGAATTCACACTTTGCGTTAGGGCTGTGTCAAGGACGACAAACAGCGCAGGGGGAACGTGTACAAAAAAACACTCTTTCACGTTAGGTTGGAGCTTACGTCCACCAGGGGTGTACTGCTGTGAGTATAAGCATCAGCACGTCGAGTACAGGTGAGTTTTTTCAGATTAACAAATAATGCAGAAGGTAGAACTGACGCAGGTGCTGATATTTTGTGATTTAATGGGTAGCTAGCTCGCCCACCCGATGCAAACTGAATACTATCATTGTGATGAGCTAAGCAGTTTGTGAACGTGGATTGGGTTTAGCATTGGGGGCCAGTTGTACGCGCATTAGTGGGTATAGTGGGTCGAACAGGCTCTAGAACAAGCCCGGAAGACAAAACGCACTGAA
>JALZUO010000124.1 GCA_023301565.1 Oligoflexales bacterium | reverse complement strand
CACTTAGCTAGATAAAATGAAACATTATTATAATTTAACAGATGGTAAGCCTGCTCTGGTAAGTGGGCAAATATCTAAGCCAGATGGTTTTACCGAGTATGATCCTGATAATCCACCAGCGGAGTTATTGGACGCTCAAAAAGGGGGTCGGGTGGAGGGTGTATCTACTATAGCTGTGCCTAGTAAGCTGCTGATTCCTGTATCACTAGGTGGTGAGGCGGTGGATGATGGGCTTGTTAGGATGTTGTCTCTAGCGGTGTCTATGGGTGCTAAGGTGGTGACTCATCCAGCGGGTGGGCTGACTTGTGTAACTGTTTATGATTCTTTTCTCGCGGGGTTGCCTGATGTTGTTAGACAGCAGGTTAATGAGTTTATAGTTGATAAAAAATAAGAGTGATTATGTCTTATCCAGTAAAAATAGATCTTCCTGATCTCATTCGTGGTGATGGGTGGCCTGGTATTAACATTGGCCCGGTGACTGTGGGCGAGACGGTAAACTCTGCCGCCGTGCCTGATGAGGTGCTGCAGCGGGTAGAGGTGGTGCTATGGGGGATCAATGATAACTCAGTGCAGCATAGGTATGACTCTGATGAGGTGGATAGCGGTGTGGTGATCACTGATAACTTAACGTGGACGGCTACCGTGGAGGTGGACTCTACGGTGATTACTCCAGGTATATATAACTGGGCTGCTAGGTTCTCCGCTGATGGCTGGGGGCCATACACGCTCTATGAGGGGCGGGTGGAGGTGCTTAATATCATCCCTGATCCTATCGTTTAATTAATCTTTTTTTTATGTCTGTAGATTTAAATAAATCTGTCCATGTCAATGCGCCCCTCACGGTGCATAGGCCGGGCGTGGTGGTGGCTAAGATAGTGGATAAGCGTGTGGAGATAAGTGCGCCTGTAGCTCTGGGTGTGCGGGGTGCCACGGGTAGGGACGGAGAGGTGCTGCAGCAGGAGGCTATAGATAGGCTGAGTGAGGGGGCATACTGGGGGGTGGAGGACTGGTAGAAGACTTTAAGAATTTAAAATAATATGAATATAATAACATCACATAGATATACAGCGGTGCCGGCGTCGTGGATTCCTAACAGCGTTAATTACGTGGCTGTAAATGCTGACGTAATGGAGGTGTATGTAGCTAACTCTCAGGGGGTTCCGCGCAGGGTCTTAAATGAGGAGGATGTGCAGGTGCTCATAGATGCTGCTGTGGCACAAGCTGGGGGGGTAACTGAGGTGGCTGATATAGCTGCTCGTGATGCCCTTACGCCCGATGGTGTTATCCAGGTGTATGTAAGTGATGCGCAGGGTGATCCTACGGTGGACTCTGGTGGTGCTTTTTATCTTTACCGTCCGTCTGATAGCTCGTGGAAAAAGACTGGTGAGGATGAGTCTCTGGATCTAGTCCTAAACTGGGATAGTATCCAGGGGGGGCCATCATCTACTCCCGCGGCTATCGATGCGGCGGTGGGTAACTCGCACGTGCATGCTAATAAGACGGAGATCGATCAGATTAGCCAAAATGCTGAGGGGGAGCCTCTTTATGCAGGTCAGTTAATAAGGCCACACTGGGCTACTGAGGCGTGGTAATATCTGTGGCTGTATATTTGTATGATCATCAACTTCCATAAATCTGTATCTGATCTGCCTGATCCTCTGGAGCCGTCTGCGGTGTATGCTGTTAGGTCTGGTGAGGGTTTTGATCTGTATATATCTGATGCGTTAGGTCTGGTAGCTCATAGAGTCAATGGATCTAGCGATGGGCAGGTAGCTCAGCCAGTGCAGTCTATACAGACTGATGATGAGAGGATCTACTATGCGCGTAATGCGTCTACAGGTAATGGATATACTGTGACTAGGCGGCTACTGTCTAGCGGTGACGTGGATGGTGTGGCTGGGGGTTCTTTGCCGATACCGGATGATTTAACAATTTTAACTTACGTGTAACATGGGACTAAAAGCATATCTACAATCGTTAAGTATTACTCACGGCATGTTATTGGAAAATAACGTGGATGTATTTACGCCTAATGGTGATTTCGGTGACTCGCCTGATCCCACTAGATTAAGAAATGATCAATTTGGAACGGCTTGGGGTATGAGTGGTCAGGCATTGTGTGGAGGTGTTACTGCAAGCTTTAGAGCGTTTGGTGACAACACGGATTTTACTACGCGAGTTTTAGCTGGTGAGATTGATTCGCGTAATGATATTAACGCGACAAATACGGGAAACCTTGGCGATGCTAACGATCAGTCATTTTATAACTGGGCTAGCGGCGAGCGCGCTATGGGGTGCTGGTTTTCCCAAACCACGGAGCTTATAGGGGGTGAGCCAACGGCTGTAATCGGACACGGTGGAGGCACTAACAATCAACTCATCCACGTAGGCCTCGGTGGGCAGATTAGTTTTCAGAGTGCGGACCAAGGACAGCCGTTTTTATCCGTATCATCTAAGGATCAGTTTATTGTGGGGCGTAATTATTTAGCTATTGGGGTGTTCGAGCATCACACTCAGCATTCTGGAGCGGGAAACAGAATTGCGCTTTATGTTAATGGGGTTCTTAATTCAAGCCTGGAACTCACTGGGACTGATCCAATGGCAAATGCTACAGGGCAGCCCTTTGTTGGTAATGTGTTCTCGGCGTTACAGACTCACGGAGGCGGGACTATTGGTTATCTACAGCGAGAAAAAGAGGTGAATCTTGCTATGTTTTTCAACAACGCCAATTTTACGGA
>JALZUO010000123.1 GCA_023301565.1 Oligoflexales bacterium | reverse complement strand
GGCGATGCGGTGGAGGTGCTGGTGGGCTAATAGGTAGAAGTGATCGGTCTGTAGTCCTTCCTCGGTGGATTGTGGGATGTATTTATCAGGGGAGCTGATGATGGAGGATAAGAGGCGGCGTTCTACGTCTACGGCGGAGGGGAGGGGCTTGTCTAGTGCGTCTGGCATTGGGGATTGTTTTAGGTTTGGGGTTTTAGGTTTTAGGGGTGGAGATCCTATGCTCTTTAATTATTTCTATTTTGAGGGGTGAGAAATGGAGGCAGGGATGATTCGTGATTAGGTGTATAGTCTACTTTAACTTCTTTTTCTTGTCCTAATGAGAACACTGCGTATTTCATGTGAGATTTCATAGCTTGGTGTTTCTCCATTTTATCTTGAATGCTTTTCCATACAGATTGCTCAGAATCGGACATAAACGCATGAACTCTAACAGGTTGATCTTGTCCAAAACGCCATGACCTCCTAACAGCCTGGTAGTATTTCTCGTAAGAGTAGCTAATAGATGCAAAAGCTATATCTCTGCAGTGCTGCCAATTCATCCCAAAACCGCATATAGAGCTTTTCGATATAATGACTCTAGCTTTCCCTGATGAGAATTCTACTAATCTCTGTTCTTTCTGTTCTGGTGTGTGGCTCCCCTTTACCTCTACAGCGTCTGGTATGAGTGTTGACAACTTAGTGCTTTCGTCATTGCTTTCGCACCACACTATCCAAGGGCGGTTATTATTATTTACCATATCAGCAACCGACATACATCTAGTTTCCATCGTCTCTCGTTTAGTTTTATGGAGGTCGGTAGCGCTATTAGTAGCTATATCAAAAAGCATTCCGTCCGCGCTTTTAAGATTGGATTTAAATATATGAGTTTCCGTTGATAATGGAGGGAGTATGTAGTCATTATCAGGGAACCCGAGATCGCTAGGCATGGATACGCACGCTGCCCATGAACTAACCCATTGCCAAAAGTCTTTTACTGCATGCTTCTTAAGTCTCCAGTCAGCAGTATTAGCTGAATCGTGAACAAACCATCTAGTTAGCATTTCCTGAGTGTTCATTATCCCGAGGAATTCTGCATGATTCCCTAGCTCGGTATAGTCATTAGGGGCGGGAGTGGCTGTGCATGCTAATTTATACTTTGTATCTTGGAATAGTTCACATAGATTCGCTTTCGTTTTAGAGTTCTGACCTTTAAGGATAGAGCTTTCATCCAGCACTACTCCTTCAAATTGATCGCAATCGAATAGATCTATGCGTTCGTAATTAGTTATGGTGTATTTAGATGTTACTGATCCGTCTTTGGAATAAGTGATATCCATATCGAGTAGTTTTTTAGCTTCTTTAACTGTTTGTTGGGCCACAGCTAAAGGAGCGACTAATAGAACAGGTCCAGGGATATGGCGCGCCCAATCGCACTGGAGGAATGTTTTACCAAGTCCTGTATCTAAAAACGCTGCACCGCGCCCCATAGAAAGTAGGTGTTTAAGGCATTCTTTCTGGTGAGGTTTGCCGTTTTTGTGAGGATTAGCAGTGATCGAGTGACGTTTAATCTTATCCTCTTTTTTGTCTGATAATAATTGAGCGTAGCTATTCATTGGAATAAGTCTCCTTTCTCTGTTACCGCTTTATCCATAAATAAAACAGCTTGTTTAAAGTAAGATTCTTTCAGCTCTGTTCCGATAAATTTCCTGCCGTACTTGATGGCTTGGAATCCCTCACTGCCTATTCCTGTGAACGGCGAGAATACTACATCTCCTTTATTACTCCACATTATAAGGCATCTATGGATGAAATCTAATTGGAGCGGGCAAATATGCTTTTCGTCCTTATCTGTACGTGCATCTCTGCCGTTCAAAACATTAGTTTGTTTAATATCCATCCATACTGGCGATGCCCACTGCTGCCATTGGTCCACTGGAAACTCCTCAGGGGTATGCGTGATTGGTTCTAGGTTAGTCCCAGGCTTCACGAAAACTAGTAAGTAGTCAGGATTACCCATGCGAGATTTACTACTGTCTTTTTTAATAGTTTTATGGAGTAGTCCCATAGCTTTAGTCCTTTGCATCTCTACTACTGGATCTTTCCATACAGTTACTCTACAGTGGAATATCCACCCAGCGTCTTCGTGAGCTTTAATAATACGTCCAGAGAAGTCGCGTCTTCCGATGTAACCGTGCATATTTTTAGTTGAAGGGAGATCCATGCAATGAACGCATGATAGCCTGCCTGGTTTAGTTAATCTGAATTTCTCACGTATTAAAAAATTATACTGTTCAAAGAATTCATCATCATTTGCGCAGTTTCCCATATCTGCTACTGAGTCAGAATACGTGTATAGATTAGCGAAAGGTGGTGAGTATACTGAGAAGTCTATGGATTCAGATGGGAGTTGCTTAGCTACTTCTACGCAGTCGCCATTGTAGATTGCCCAGTTTTCACCGGTGGCTGAGTTTAGTGATTGTATTGTGTTCATAATTAGTATTGTTGGACGTTGTTTGTATTAGTTGAGGTCTTGGTGGAGGAAGGGTTGCTGCGTTGGCTGATTTGGAGTTGGTGGCGAATGGCTTCGCTGATGTGTTGGGTGAGGCGGTGTTTCCATTTAGCGCCTGTGAGGAGGGATTGGTGGTTATTAGTTGTCCAAGGTCTCTCCCGTGACGACCAGAAGCTGTGAAATTCCAAAGCGATTAGGGCTGCGAAGTTTTTAGCGAGGTGTGTGAGGGTGTCGGGGGTTAGGTTGGTTTTGATAAAGTCCTCTGCGGAGTTTTTCACCATTTCAATGGTCGGAGGGTTCTGGTTGTCTCCATTACCTTTCTTTTCTTTTCCTTTCCTTTCCTTTCCTTTCGGTTTATTTTCGGAAAGGGTACCTTTTCCGACTGTAGGAGTAGGGGAGTCTGGGGTTGTAGATGTGGGTTCTCTGCGGTTGCCTCGTCCTCCTTTGAGGCCTGATAAGCGTCCTAGTTCCCGCTTTTTGATGACGGCTTCTTGGCTGTCTAGGGGGTAGTCGTTGATGAATAGGTCGGGGCCTTGGAAGCGGAATAGGTTGTTCGTGGTATCTAGGTCTTCTTTACAGATTCCGCATAGGCGCATCCACTTGGAGGCAGGCCAGTCGACACAAGCGGAGATAACGCCACTGTTTTCCTGTGTAGCGCACCATCCGAGGAGGTTAAGCCATGTTCCCCGCACGGAGGCAGGGGCGTCTAGGTAGTTCTCTGAGCGGAGGAGGTCGGTGTGTATGTTGAGGTAGTTCATGTGTGTGTTTTTAAAAGGGGGTGAAAAGGGTGGTAATCCCCGTAGATTATGGGGATTACCGCAGATTTAGGTTTAGATAGTTGTGGTGATGACTGTGCCTTTCGGGAGGATTTCCCAGCATTTTTTGTCGAAGCAACTTATCCAATCAGTGGAGATGTAACCTATAGGGAAGGCAGTTGCATCGCCTTCACTCCACACGACACCTTTTTTCTCCCTTGTGAAATTCACTATCTGATTATCGTCAATCCCTCTGGCCCATAATGGGAATTCAGGGTTGCCTTTAGGTAATGTAATTGTAGTTTTTGACATAATTTACAGGGTGTTTGTTTTTAGTTTTAGTGCCTCTCTAATTTCTGTTCTGATCGTCTTTACAGATTCCATCGAGTGAGGGTTGAGGGCTTGCCACTTGTCATTGGCTCGCATGTTACCTCGGTCTAATTCTAGGGCGTTTAGGATCTCTAAGAGGTCGATGCACTCGGACTTTTTAAGGGTGAGATTAAAGGTGGAGGTGTGTTGTATGGCGGACATGTTGTTATATGGTTAGTGGTGGGTTGGTGGTTGGTAGTCGGTGTCTCCTGGCATGGGGTGCGTTCCGTTGGCTCTGACTGGGCGCTGGGGTTGCTGGGTGTATTCCGCGGATTGTTGTTGTGGCTGTTGGTATTGTGGTTGGTGTTGTTGTGGTGGGGCTGGTTGGTACTGTTGTTGTGGTTGGTTCTTAGGGTACGTGATAGGGACTAGGCGATTGACTAATATGCTGTGCGCGCTGCGCTCTGCTCCGGTGTTCTTGTCGGTCCATGTCTCCTGGCGGAGTTCGCCAGTGATGCAGATTTTCTGGCCTTTCTCGAATTGGGCAGGGTTAGTTATGCGCTCGGCATTGCGTCCGAATAGCTTAATGCGGGTCCAGTGTGACTCTTCCTCTCCGTTGCCATTATTACCGGTCTTATTCCAAGAGGTGGTGGCGATGTTGACCTCGCAGGCTGGTGTGCCTCCAGTGGTGTTACGTAGTTCTGGCGTGGAGCCTATGCGGCCGCTGATTGTGATGTTGTTTATATCCATAGTATTATACTGTTGGTGGTTGGTTGTCTGATTCCCCATTAATGAGGATTAAAATGAGTAGGACACAGGCGCATCCTGTGATAAATCCGTATATGAAATTCATAAGTTAGTTGTTTATTAACCAAAGATCCCTAGTCTGAACCCGACAAAGTAGAGGGTTAAGGCCATTAACAGGAAAGTTAAGGTCAGTAAAAATCGGTCAAAGATCATGAGTTAGTTATTATGCGGTGCGCTGTGGAAGAATCGGGTGGTAGCGGAGCGGCGGTCTGATAGTTTCCTGATCCGACTCGCTAGGGCTCTATCGCTGAGTTTAAATTCC
>JALZUO010000122.1 GCA_023301565.1 Oligoflexales bacterium | reverse complement strand
AAGCGTTTGAGTTTGAAAGCACTAAGCCCGAGGAAACCGTCAAGGGTGAATCTAAATACTTCCTCATCACAGAGCCGTGCCGAGTTTCAGGTACGCCCATTAGAAACACTGCCTCGCCTGGCAGTGCAGCTCTAGAGGAGTTCCGAAGGATTGTTACAGCTGAGCGCAACAACTCTTTTCTAGATTTAAACTTCGAAGAAAATTTAAAGTTGTAGCCGACCACATAGTCGTTGCCAACTTGTATATTACGTTTACCGCTGCTCGCATCTCCTTTTGCGAAAACCAGCCCAAACAAAGCATCGTCTTTTGAAACAACATTTTTCACTTGATGACCCTGATCAGGCCTTACAACTCTGAAAGCAGAGGTGTTGTGTGGATCTACATTACCGTCTACGGGCGTTATCGAGGCAGCTATATGCCTGGCTGTGATCAGTACTTTTCCACCACCAGAAAGATATCCAGAACCATTTTGCACACCAGCAAAAAAAGGTAGGGCCTTTAGGTAGGCCTGGTGAAGGGAGTGGCTTTCGTCCTTTGATATTATAGCACCATCCAGAAAAGACCTTTTAATGATGCTAGCTCGAATAGCGTCTTGGCCTGAGGTGGAATTGCTCGGTTGAATCTGCCTAAACAAAGAAGGGCAGGCTGCCCTCGAATCAATCTGCTTATGCTTTTTTTGACTGCTATTTTGCAAATAACCATAGCCTCCAGTAGGAGGAGTACCTTTTTTGACTCTCCGCTTATTTTTATTTGCAAACCCAGGCAAAGAAAACAACAGCAAGCCTACAAAAAAAAACGATCTAATCTTTTTGGTCATATCGATCGGTATATTGTATCTCGGAATAGCCTACCTCGTCAAAATACGTCTACAAACTAAAAGGAGCGCCCCGCAATCTCCTTCACCCGAATTGACCAAAGAAGTTCACATAAGTTAGTATCAATTCATGGTTTTATTTTTTCGAACAATATTTTTTTTCCTAGCGCTTTTTTATTTCCAAGTGGCGCAAGCCCTTCCTCCATGCCTAATGGCTCAGGCGAATATCCTCCTTTCTCCCCCCAACCCCAAGACACCCTTGAATGTTTTTTTAAGTGAAGAGAGTGCCATGGAACTCTTGTTTGGAAAAATAGATGGCCAAAAAAGTATAAAAAACCTGGTATCAAGAATAAAAGAGCTAAGCGTAGCTGTTCCAGGGCAAAACCAAGCAAGACGCATAGAAATATACGAGTACTTTGCAAAACTCTACCAAGATAAAATGGCAGCACATGAGCAGCGAGAAAGTAATTTGCATTCAAAACCTTCATTGGTTTATAGAAAGCATACTTCTGAATCTGGGATTGTTTACTTTGTAGCCGGGTATGGCGAAGTCACCCTACTCTATATGCCGGATGGCAAGGTGTATTCTGGAAGGTTTGATTTGACTAAACTTATACTATTTCCAAAATTTGATTTTTCAGAGCTGCCAACGAGCATTGATGACCCCAAATTTAAAGATATATATGAAGTAAAGGCCCGAGACTTTTAAACGAAAAACAAACGAGCTTTAAACCTACTATCTAAAAAAAGTTGATGTGTTACTGGGTTCCAACTGCAGCTGAATCAAGCCTAACTTAGACAAGAACGTCAATCAGCTCTATACTTGTTTTTAAGACCACTTAAGAAATAACGCAAAACCTGATCCTGACACTCACGGTAATTTTTGTGGCTTTGCTTGCGAAAAAACGCACTTAACTCATGCTTACTCAACCCAAAACCGGTTGAATCAAGGATACCAACCACATCCTGCGCTTGTAAGTTAAGAGCTATTTTGATTTTTCTAAAAACAACATTATTGTTTAAAGAAATCTCAACGGATGGCTCCGCCCCATCTCTTTTGCCGCGCATTTTAGTTATAAAACCATCTAAAAAACTGACAAGGGTCTTATCATCACATGCCACATAATCAGCATGATCTTCTTTTTTCAACCATGAGGTAACCTGTTTAGTTGTGACAACATTACCCGCAAAACCAAAAATCTCCACCATCTGCTTGTTCTTGAAGTCAAAGCAATAGCGTAGGCTCATCAAGATATCGTTATTTGTCAAAACAAACTCCTGCCGATAAAAAGGGGCGGTCTAAAAATACCTTCCCGATACATTTAGCCCTAAAAAGTCTAGATTCCACATTCCCTAGGAGGTATCCAGCAATTAGGGTATATACTGGGATCACAATGAAATATAGTGAGTATTTATGAAAATATTAGTCAGAAACCTAGCTAAAACAACCCTTGAATCAGAAGTCCGCTCTTTGTTTGAGGAGTACGGAAAAGTCCAATCATGCTCGATTGTTATAGATAAGGAAACAGACGAGTCCAAAGGCTTTGGTTTTGTCACTATGCACAATCCTGGCGAAGCAAAAGCAGCAATAAAGAGCCTAAACGGTAAAATGTTAGGTGGTAGTAAAATCAGAGTTAAGAAGTCTGTCAAAGCTGGTCCATCTGACAGCAAAAAATCTCTTCCAAAAAGCAGCAGCTAGGCGACGATAGTAGTAGGGGCCTTCCAAAGATTATAGCTCTATGCAGAGAAACCCAGGAACCACGCTAGTTTAGCCATAGCCTGTAAACAAGAACACTGTGACAAGCTCCAGAAGCTGCAAGCAAGCGTTCCACAGATTTCAACCAAACAAAATCCCCACTGAATTAAACCTCAGGGGGGATTTGTTTCAGATCTGATTCTATGACCTATCTAATACCGCACATTTGGCGAATTGTAGAAGCGCTTGAATACACTGACACAGTTTGCCCATTCACTGTCAATGCCGGAAATTGCCCAGTTGGTGAACCACCTTCGCGATAGGAGTTTTTATTTACCGTTTGAACGATGCCTCCAAGAGAGCTGTTTAAGCTAGAAAAGTGAGGTTTTGCTTGTTGGCAGGGGCCACAATCGCTAGCTGTATAAGCAACTACGCGACAGTTTGCAGCCGAAACTTGGGGGCTTGTGTTCGGCTGATGCTGTGGTTGATACTGCTGTGGTTGATACTGCTGAGGCTCAGTAGTATGGGCTAATTGACTTAAAGCACCAACGCTTCCACCAGTTATGCTGCTGTAAATATCTGCTTTGACATAACCGCCTTCGCTTGCAACATAGTACCAAGTTTCGCCACCGATCTGAGTCGTAGCTCCGTTTGTTAACGATGAAACGGTTCCAATAGATTGATTATCATAGGTAGGAGCCGACTGACTACCGGTCACTCCACAGCCTCCAGCACCACAACTACTGTGTTCTCCACAGCTAGTATTTGCACCGCTTACAGTTCCACTATTATGAGTAGCTACGCCACAGCTTCCATTACTACAGCTTGAACTACCACCAGTACCTGCAACAGTACCTCCATGTGATCCGCAACTACTATGAGCGCCACTAGAGACGCCACAACTGCCACCACCACAACCTGCGAGGCCAGAGCTTGACAATGGTGTACAAGAAATAAAAGCTATCCCTATAAAAGCTACGACATATTGGATCATTCTAAGGTTCCTTATTTTCTAAGTTTAACTATTAGGCCATCTATTGACCGTTGGAACCTTGGGAGACGCGAGCAGAACGGGAACAGGAGCAAGTAGGGGTCCACCCGTAAGCTTGCAAAGCTTGTACCAGGTATCTCACAGCTATACGGCTACAGACAGGCCAACAACTGACAAAAGATTAAACATAGATAAAATTTTGACGAAAACAAGTTGGAGGCTATCCGCCTCTTTTTACCTGGCTAGAAAAATGAGAACAAAGACCTTACTCAAACCGGCCAATAGAAACCCCTTCAAAAATCGTATTTATTCTAGCCATCGTCAGCATCTTGGGCGCTTAATAGTCTTTAATAACAAACACTTATGCATCTTCGCATGGCCTACATTTTGCATCCATTAAAGGTGTCAGTTGAATCGTTCTAGATAAAATTCAACTCAACTAGATAGGTGCTTATGATTTTAAGATATTTCCTTTTTATCCAGCTTTGTTTGAATGTGATTTCGTGCACCCCAAGCGCGAGCTCAGGGTTATTTTTAGTTAACGGCAAAGAAGCGGAACAAAGATTTGCCAAGCAAACCGTGGAGCTAAAAATCCAACTGACTGGAGAAAAGCGCAAAAGATGTAGCGGAGGCATTATTTCTTTAGAACCTGTTATAATCATTCAGACCGCTGCACATTGTACAGTAGATGAAGCAGGCAAACCAATGCTACCAAGTCAAATTTCTGTAATACTCCCAGAAGCTGCATCCCCGAAGTTGCCGCCAGGGGTTTCCGCTAAACAAGGTAAAAGTATCGCTCACCCTGTATCTATACACATAAACCAGAACGCCATGACTACAGAAACAGCCGCCTCATTGGTGGTGGATGGAATAACCAACGCTGCACACACTAGGGCGAAGGGGGCAAACGGCAAAGGCCAAATAGTGGGCCTTACTACAGCGGTAAATTCGAAAAAAAAAAAGATAAATTCGTTTCAGAGCGCTCTTTGTTCACAGATATCACAGCTGATAAAAACCATATATTTCTTCAGCTTTTTTTGCAGAACATGAAAAATGTGCCTGGCACTTATATAGGCCAAAAGCTGCTTCGACAGAAATAAAAA